>JAFUTQ010000054.1 GCA_017484135.1 Lachnospiraceae bacterium | reverse complement strand
GGACAATAAACATAAGAATTTCCAAATACATATCCGTCATACCACTCTTTGATCTCCGTCGCAGCTTCCCTTCTGTCCGCAGCTTCAAGCATAGCCTCAACCTCATCTTCTAAAAATCCAAAAAAACTGCTGAACCTTTCATCAAGCACAGAATATGACGCAAAGTTATTCGTCCCGGTAAAGATGCTTTCCTTTGCTATGCGCAGGCATCCTGTGATTACCGCAAATTGGAGAAATTCGTTATCTTTAAGCGCCGTACTCATAATCCCCTTGATCACATCAAGCATCTTGGAATAGTACCCGTTCTTTGCGGTATCCTTTTCGCTCGCCTTGGCAAGAGGGACATCATACTCGTCAATCAAGAGAATGACTTTCTTACCATAAACTGCGTTCATCATACGCATAATCGTTTTTAACGAGTTCTGAACATCCGCATCTGTTCCTGTCTGAGCCTGTAATCTGTTGAAAACTTCAACATCAAACGAATTTACCTTTTTTTCCAAACCAATATCAGAAATCCCCTTGCAAACATCTGCTATTACATTCCCCAGTTTCGCATAAGCCACATCAAACGCATCAGCCTCTGCATCCTTAAACGAAATAAACAATACCGGATACTGATTCATCCACTCCTTGCAGAAATCTTTATGCTCAGAAATAGCAAGCCCCCCAAAAATATCCTTGCTGTTTTTTCGGATACTGAAGAAGTTCTCCATCATACTCATCATGAGTGTCTTTCCAAACCTGCGTGGTCTGGTAAAGAGCGTAACCTCATTATCAGTATCGTTAACAAGTTCGTAAATCAGTTCCGTCTTATCAACATAGTAATCACCTGATTCCCTGAGTGCCGCAAAATCAGATTTTCCAACACCTACCTTAAAATCCATTTGCAAGCCTCCTTTCTACAGAATAAATGTATCCGCACTACAATATAATGTGTAATCAATCAACTGATTCGCATCTGATAGCGGCTATGGCTGAACTGTTACTTTCAAATAAACCTGTTAACTCGTCTATGCTATCAACAATATAATCCGGTCTTTTGCTCTCATCATCTATGCTCTGATATCTTGCATAGCCTTGACGTACCCATACAGTTTTCATCCCCAGTTTCTTTGCCGGGATAATATCATTATCCAATCTGTCTCCTACCATAACTGCTTCTGTCGGTTCACATTTTGCCTTGTTAAGAGCCATAGTAAATATCTTCAGATCAGGCTTTGCACACCCTGCTTCCGCTGATGCCATCACAACATCAAAATATTGTCCAATATCCCAGTTATCAATTCTGTCCTGCGTTCCTAATGACTGGTTTGCAATAATTCCAAGTTTGTATTTACCGTGTAAGCCAGAGAGTACGCTACGAGTTGCTTCATACAGTTTTTCCAAACTGTTATCCCACTCTGGCAAAACAACCCCATAAGCTTTGGCAGCTGCCCTGATAGGAGTCGGACTTATTTTTGCTTCCTCATATACCTTATTCATAAACTCTGCAGGAAAAATATTTAATTGTCGAATCGCAAATTCACACCGGCTTGTATAAACATCACTTTCATCAACTAATGTTGAGCCAAGATCAAAAAAAATCCATTTCATTCCAACAATTCATCCTTTCGGTCACTCCTGCTGTTCAGCTGTGTGCTTCATCGCTGCTTATTGATTTTTCTCTTGATATTCCGTCTTTAACTCATCTGCGAGGTACTCATCACTCATGCAATGCATATCGGAAACACCATCATGCATCAAGCAATACACCTCGGAGCGGTAGAAGAAATCTAATGCGCTATTCAGTGAGATGCCTGCCTTGCCGGCAAAGCACTCAATCACACGGGAATACTTTTTCTGGAGTAATATTGGGTTTGCATTCATACCTTCTCGCTCCTTTCAAAATGCAGATGCTCCAGTGCCTTTCCGCTGCGCAAACATATCTGCAAATTCGGCCTTTCATAACGCAGACGACTGATGGCTTCTGCCTTATCAATCAGTCCGTCAAAGAATAACTCGACTGTGTTGAACACCTTATCGTTTGCCACACCGCCAATGACGATATCGTAATCTGTGATATCCTTTCCGCTGCGGCAGTTCAGGATAAAATTCAGCCAATCCTCAGAATAGGAGTTAAACTGCAAAACCTTCAATGATTTGTATACGCCTTCATCAAAGTCGTAGCAAGAGATAATGCCCTCCTTGCCGCGACGTTTGAATTTACCGCACCACTTTGCCGCCTGTTCATACAACGGCGTAGTATAGAAACCAAGACCGAAGTCCACATTATGTCGAGAATGCCTCAAATCAGGCTTTGTAATTTCCAGATAAGAGCCGTGATAGAGGATCATATGGTTACACCTCTTTCCTGCATCAGTTCGATAATGTCGTTTACGATATACTCCCTGCTCTGCGTGTGCAGGATTTCGTATTCAGGCACGATGTATCCGTTCAGAATGTCGCTCTTATCCGTAAACGCCTTATAGATCTCTTCGGCACTCACACCCAGCTTTGCAGCGACATTTTCCACACAAAACACGACAAATTCAAGTTCTTTGGAATTATGGATGGTTCCAATTGTGTCCATACGTTGCGCCTCCATGTTAGTAATCGGTTTTTCGTCGATTGCATAAAAATATTGTACTACAATTCTGTTCAAAAGCAAATTGAAGTTCTTCCTTTAAAAGAAATAACAAAAAAGCTGTATTTTAATGCTGTTTTCTCGACAACCCGGAATCTATTTTGTTCGCATATCGTCAATTCTTTTTGCTTTTTGATATGCTAAATCTAAAAACTGCTGAATTGACAAATTTTCATAATCCCAATTCATAGGCTCTAATGCTGTAGCGCCTTTATATCCAGTTAGCGATATTTTTTTCATAACTATCGACCATTCTATGTTTCCATCAAATGGTAATTGATGTTGGTTATGTTTTCCACCATTGTCTTGTAAATGTAGTGCCATTAAACGATTTCCATATAATTTCAATAAATCATCATTTGGAGCATAGTTTATATGATGGCAACTATCATAACAATACCCCACATTTTTTGATTGAAATGAGTTTAGCACCAACGATAAATTTTTTATATTCCTTAAATTTTCAAAAGCAACCTGAACATCATGCTTTTCTGCTTCTCTAACAATTATTTCCAGCCTTTCTAAACCCAAATAATTTATAGGATATTCATCATCAGGTAAATGAACAACCATTGTCGGAATATTAAATTCAAAACAATCGTTTACACATTGTAAATAATCATGGAATACACTTTCTCCCTCTGAATTATCAGATGACAAAGAATTCTGCTCATGAACGGGTGCGTGAATATTTTCAATAATCAATCCTGCATTTCTAGCAAATGTAGCATCATTTTGATATCCAATTCCCCTACAAAACTTATCGCTCCACCAAAGCATCACACAATCAAAACCTGCATTTCTTATCAACTGGTACCGTTCTTCAAAAGATACATCATACCCCCTACCATACCCAAAACAATCATATATTCCTATCATTTTCCCTCCCAAGTCGAATAGACTTACACCTCACAATGTAAGCCCCTCACAGAACCGTACATGCGGCTTTCCCGCATACGGCTCTTCATAATAATATTCACAGTTTCAAAACAAGCTGACATAAATCGGAGGGTAGAAGAAATCTAATGCGCTATTCAAATACAATCTCTGCCGTTTTCATCCCACTTTGCCTCAAATGCAATACCTGCTGCATCTGCCACATTCTTTGCGCTCAGACCGGATTCTTCGATTCATCCTCTCATATTGTTTCCGGTTGAAACGCACGAACAGATTGTAAATTGGTGCATAAAAATTCCCTCTCACACCACAACCTCAAATATCTTCTTCTCACTCTCATCCTCTTTAAGCCATCCGCTCCTATACTCTTTCTCCTTCAAAAACGAAAAGCTCACCATATATCCAACCTCCGCCCCTCTGCTATCCATATACCCTTCTAACTGGTGAATCCCCTCTTTCCGATATGCGTCTCCCCGCCAGATCTTCAATTCGATGATATGCTCTTCTCCGCCGTAAGCAACCACAATATCCATCCGCGTACTATTTCTTGTTTCCGGCTCCACATAATAAAATCCTGTTCCATTGATGATCGGTTTCAGGAAACATAAGAATAACAATCTCCCCTGCCGTTCCACAAACTTCTCATCCTCCTGCCGGTATTCCGACCGCATGAAGTCCTGAAATTTTGTCAGGATAAGCAGAACGTCTAATCCCCCATCCTTCACAAACTGATTGCGTTCCGGTCCCATAATTCCATGCTCCCGACTGTTCACACTCACCAGATAATCATATAGATACGTCTCAAATATCACATTTGATATTGCAACCTCATGGTCTTTCTCCGAAAGGATACCAAGCATCGCTCCCTTTTGAATCACCGGATCAGACAGATTAAATCCCTGTGTATAACCATAATACAGGATATTCGTAATCAGCTGCTTCAGGTCACCATTGTTTTCAATATTTTTAATCAGATCATCAAATAACGTATTCCGGCATTTTAGCAATTCCTTTTCGGCTGTCCTTAGATTATCAACTGTCCACTTTTTATCTCCATCTTCGTCAATCCATTTGCACAGACGGCTTACCAGAAACGGATAACCACTCGTGTAAAAATAAAGTTCCCTGCTCATTCTCTCCACGTCCATACCGGTATGATAATCCTTTTCATATTCCGAGAGCATGGTTGCTATTTCTTCCGCAGAAAAACTCATATCCACATTAAAATCCGCCGCAATGTTCCAAGGACTATTATACTTCTGCTCTTCATCCGAACGCAGTTTCAATTTAAGATTTTTTACATCATATACTCCTGCCAGAATCACACTTTTAAATGTGACATCTCTGTTCTTTTGGCGAAGTAAATATTTATTCCGGAGCATACCCAGAAAATTCAAAAAAATCTGATTATCCGAGCTCTTGTCCACCTCATCAATCATAAGAACAATCTCCTGATCGGAAGTTCTACACAGTTCTGTGATCTTATCACTCAGATTATCAAACGCATCACCCTCAGAGAGTACGGAAGTATCAGCCCAAAGTTCAATCTGACCACCATCATGATTCCCATATTCTAATTCAGTAGCAATTTTTTTGATGAGGAACTGAACAAATGCCTTATCATTAGAAAACGCGCCATCTCCCACACCTTCAAAGCTTAATTGTAAAACGGTGTACTGATTCCTCAATCCTTCATCTAATCTCGAAAGAGTAGTTGTCTTTCCATACTGTCTCGCCCGATTAATCGTGAAATATTCATCGTCCTCAATCATGGCAACGATGCGTTCCAGTTTTTTGCTGATATCTACCATATAATGTTTTTCCGGCACACACAATCCTGTTACATTGAATTTTCTCACAATAGATTGCCCCCTCTCTGAACGCAATCACTTTCCAAACTCCTACATTTCTTAAGAGTATAACATATCTTATTCTATTTCACCATCGTTATTTCCGATGATACCCGGCAAGAACCGCAATGATACTGCACGCCGGAACAACTGCCAAAATGGAATACGCCATAAAAAACGGAACGATAATGGTCATATAATAAGCCTCTCAAAGTTCGTTCACTCTAACTACGCGCCCATTTTATTATCACACGCCCTCCTGACCGCAAGGAACATAAAGCCAAGTCCCCACGTCTCCCCTCCGGCCAAAAAGTTCGACAAAGAAGGATTCCCCGTCACCGCCACCAATATATAAGCTATGATATGGCAGAGCACATAAAGACACAGTGGACCGATCACGATCCACGCCCTAGAAACATTTACAATCTTCTTACACACCATGATGATAAATGTGATTCCCACTATAACATCTGCTACCGTCTGCCACGTAGTTCCGAGAATGAACGGATAAAGATCCGGCGCGGTGAAATACTGCTCGATTGCCTCCGCGGACAGCCCTGCTCTCACCGCCGCCTGAATATTCATCATTGCAAGACAGCATATCGCATGAATTCCAAAAATTCCAATCGACATCATCGCTGCCCCGAATGTGTACACCTTAAGCAGCTTCGGGTTTTTATTTTCAACGCGGTCTTTCACATAGGAATACATCCCCTTTGAGCCGAGCAGATAGCCAATCGCCGCTATAATTCCAAACAAAAAGGATACCTGATAAAGCACCATCGGCACTTCGGAAACATTCATGCTGATCATCCCATAAAACACATAAGGCGCACCCTCTCCCATAAATGCAAGCAGACAGTCTCCGACACCACAAAACATCATACCGATAAAGCCGGCCATCAGATACCATTTTCTTTTGCTTTCCTCTACATATCCCATATGTACACCTCCTTAAGACCGAGAACATTTCTCTCCCACACAGATTATATCCCATGTATCAGCTCTATCTGTTCTCTGTACGCTCTTCTGCTCTCCGGAAATATGGGTATACATGCGTATCCATGCATCATTCCACGCTGTATATGCATGTGCATTTTATCTCCTGATCCATCCCTCTCATACGCTCTGACATATGCCGCAGCATTTCCTGCACAGGTTTCCTCCGCATAATATACATATGTCGGCGGGGCATTATGAAAATCCTCCTCGATCGGATGCAGGGCATGCCCCGGTATCTCTTCCCCAAAGGAAACACAAACATCCTCGATCAACTCCATCGCTTGTATATTTATGATCGGATCTTTTTCAGCATATTTCCGCATTAGCCGCCAGTCCTCCTCCGTTTCCGGAACTCCTCCGGGGGATAATGCAATTAAAATCGCCGGCATTCCGACAGGTGTTTTACACCGATTATTCCAATTGATCATCTCAAATGCAAACTGCCCGCCGAACGAACAACCCATCAGAGCAATTTTATCCGCGCCATATTTCATTGTCATTTTTCGATACATGGCATAGATTACTTCAATGGACTTCGTAATCGGAACCTCCGTAGCAGAAGGATAGACCGGATACCATACATCCATCCCGGTCCGCATCGAATATCCCCTTGCTACGACAAGTTCCTCTTTCCATGAATTCCGCATACCTCCATGAATGTAGAGAATTGCCTTGTCTTTGATGGGATATCTTTTTTCTGCTCGTATGATCAGACAGGGATAGCCCGCGATGGAAACCTCTTTATACAATACCTTTCTGCTTTTCGGAGTAGAATATTTATGTTTCTTGTTGTAGACTTTTGCCTTTTTCAACTCATCTTCTACGTTTGTAATATTGATTTTCGCTTTGGGAAAGATCTTTGTAATCATCCGCAGTGTCCCCATAGCGATTTTGCCGGACAGACTCATTCTCAATTACCTCACCTTCTTTTTTTCCGACGCATTTCATGCCGGGATGTCGTAAGCAAGTGCGCTCAATATTTTTCTGTTTTTTCTCCTTTACGAAGCCAAATCCCTGGACAGCACAAGCACTGCAACCAGCCATATAATCATCCCGCCATTCGTTCCGAAGGTGTATAGACCATAAGTAAAGGCGTTACCCGATACAAGGACCGTACCGATCAAAGTGAAAACAATCAGCCAGACCAGCGGATGGAATATGACTGCCTGACGAGGAAATATGGTCTGTCCCTTCACAATCCGCAGAAACAATACAATCTGTGCGGCTCCAAGAGCAAGAAAACCAACCATCACGCCCTTGTCCATCGCCCCGTCCATCGCCATACTTAAATCTCCCGCAAGCGCTTCGCCGCCGTTTCTCATCATCCACGCATATACAAAGACAATGATAGCGTAAAAGTTATGGATCAGCGTAAGTGAAAAGCTGCTGAGTCCAAAAAGAAAATTCAAGCTTTTCCGCTTTTTCTCATCTGTGACAATGTCTCCCATATGAACAAAACACGGATAGTAAAAGAGTGCACCAATTGCGCCAAGCGCCATCGCAAGTGTCGGTCTCATCAAGCTATAATCCTCTGCCGCATGTCCGGCTCTGATATATGCAAAAGCCTCCGCTGTGGGCGCTGTCGCATTCACAAACCCGAGCAGCCAGTCGCCGATCCCCAAAAGCACCGCTCCGATCAGACCAAGATAGATGTATTTGTTCTTCATTTCTTTTTCCTTTCTTCACATATCTCCAAGGTTTTATATGCAGTCAATGCAGCACGCCAAAATAAAGCTGCAAAGTGTTATCTCTTGCGATTTACAACAATGTCAAACACTGCCGCTGCAATCACAAGCACGGACATAACAATTGTGCCCGGTGTCATGACCGCATGGCAGCGCATCGTATCCATCATGCACAGATTGATCAAATGCCCCGGTATGATAGCCGCAAGCACCGCCATCGGAATTGCAGCCATGGAAAGACCACTTTTCATCTGAGCATTCGAGACAACGATATGCAGGATAGAAATTACCAGCAACACAGCGGCAATCCCTGCCACTGCCTGGCCTGCCCAGTGGCAGGTCATCCACCCTCCGTCCTCCATAGGCTCACACGGCTTAAAGAAGGTCAGGGAACCAATAAAAAAGATGGCACTGACAACCAAAAACGTAATATCGCTGATTTTAATTTTTCTTTTCTGTTTTTCCATAAATTAAACTTCCTTTCTACTATTTGTCGTTTGAGTTGTTTGGTTAGTTGCATCTAACAATATAGCACGACCTCTGTTTTTTTTCAAGTGGCACTCGCATCATGGTTTCCGGATGCAGTTGCACGAATCATTTGCACCACGCCTGCATTTTAATAATCCTCCTCTGCCATCGGATAACGCTGATAAAATTCTTCCGTCAAAAATTCTGCGTCTCTCACATGATCATCAAAGGAGCGGTCACTTTTCATAAAATACTCCTCTGTCCCAAGCAGCTTATCCCATGTGACATCCACATTATAATATTTTCCATTCAGACACACCAGATTCCACGCATGAAATTCCGTGGCATCGGAAACCTCCGATTGTGAATCCGTGTTCATGCGCCGGGCATACCCTGTGATGATACGCGCATCAATGCCCGCCTCCCGGAGAAGCCGGTACATGGCAACACTGTACCCCTGGCAAAGGGCCCGCTCATAGATCAGAGCCCCATACGCCGTACTTTTCAGATGGTAATTTTCATTCTTTTTATGTATATCATCGTATTCCACATGCTCATAGACATAACCATAAATCCGCCTGATCTTTTCTATATCCGGCATCCGGTCGGAAATTTCTAATTCCTCAAGTATCTGCGCGACCTTTTCATCCACCGCTTCTTCCTGCTCACATGTGGTATAGTATACCGGTTCGATTCCGACCTCATATTCATACCCATTTTCCTGGGAAACATGACTGTATGAAATGGTATACCCCCCATACTGATAACGCAGGTAATCGCCCTCATCGGGTGCGTCGGTATCGTACAACGCAAAATTCATGATATCGCCCACAACCACGCTGATATCCTCCGTTACCTCCTGCTCGGATTGAAACCGCAGAATGATCAAACGGTCATGTGCTTTCAGACTTTTCCGGATGCTTGCAACCACCTGATTGTCATTCCCGAAAATAAAGGAAACATCCTCACTGTAGTGATACGCAATATTTTCCTCCGGTACGCGCCTGATCACAAAAAAAATGACTGCAAAAACCACAAGCAATATCCCGCAGCCCGCAAGTCCAATCTTTACCGCTCTCCCTCTACGCTTCATCCATCCCCCTCCTGTTTACGGTCTTCTCCATAACGATAATGCGTTGGACGCTGCAAGCATCTGCTCCACATTCAGCTTTGCCGGACATACCACAGCACAGGCAAGGGATTTCCCGCACCCCTGATATACATGACTCAGGTAAGCCTTTCGCAGTGATTCCCGCTCCTCTTTTTTTAGTGTTGTAATCAGCCTCGTCGTCGGCACAAATGCAGCCGCGCCAAAAAAACTTTCCCCAAAGCTGTAATTCGGGCATATCTCCAGACAGCAGCCGCACGCAAGGCATTTGGAAGATTCATAGACAAGCTGCCGTCTCTTCTCATCCAGCGAAACGGCTTCTTTTCTCCATATCTCCATCGTCTTTAGATTTTCAAAAAGAATGCTCCGATCCACCATCAGATCCGCCACAACCGGAAACTTCCGCAGAGGCTCCAATCGAATCCGCCCCTTTTTCCGGCATTTCTCCAGAAAACTGTCACACGCAAGCCCCGGCACTCCATTTACCACCATCGCGCATGCGCCACATTTCTTCTGCAGGCAGCCCGACTCCCAGCGGATCGGCTGCACACGCCTGCCTTCGCGATCCAAAAGCGCGTTTTCTGCGGCCCGGTTGATATTGGTCAATGCTGTTGCCACCGTCTCTCGTTTATTTTCTGTTTCATAAGATATGTTTTGCAGATATGGTTTTGCGGAGCTGTTTTCTCTCCGCAGTATTTCAAATTCATAGTTCATTTTTTACTTATGCCCTTCAGCTCCTATCGTACTCTGTTTCAGTCCCACCTTGATCTGCTTCCCATCAAAAAGTGCTGTGACAAGTCCCTGATATTTTGGATCCTGCGCCGGGTAGTCCTCCCGAAAATGTGCCCCCCTGCTTTCCCTGCGATGGATCGCCGACAACAGAATCGCCCTTGCAAGCAGTACTCTGTTTTGTTCCCTCTCGGTCAGGTCTTCCCCCTCCAGCTCATTTAATTCATACAGTGCCTTTTCAAGCGATTTTTCATTTCTGACAATCCCCATTGCGCCGGAAAGGATGTCCCTGATTTTATTTTTCAGTTTCTCCGACACCGCCAGACCCGAAGATACATGTTCCATGTCCTTCAAAGAATTCTGTGCCTCATGATATGCATGCTGATATAAAATTTCTTCTGCACCCCCGGAGCTCACATACTCCGCCGTGCTGAGCGCCGCCCTTTTTCCGCCATAAATAGCACCAAGCAGGGAATTTCCGCCGAGCCGATTCGCCCCATGATACTGGGAGCAGCATTCTCCGGCGGCAAACAGGCCCGGCATACCGGTGGCATGAGACCTGTCTACATCGATTCCCCCCATAAAATAATGAATGCCGGGCGAAACCGGAATCGGACTTTTGGCAGGATCAATTGAGAGATAGTATATCAGCTCGTCTCTCAGATCTGACAGTCGGCTTTTCCATATTTCCTTTGAAATCCCTGTCATATCCAGATACACCGGCGGCTCGCATTCCGTATTTCTCAAACAGAAATCCATCTCCTTTGACACCACATCTCTGGGCATGAGATTTCCCAGCTCCGGATACCTGTCCTCCATAAAATACCATTTCTCATGGTTTCTTCGGATATAAAGTCTTCCGCCTTCGCCACGCGCAGCTTCGCTGATCAGGCATCTCTTGCCCGCAATGGCTATGGTGGTCGGATGGTATTGTATCATTTCAAGATTCGACAGCATAACCCCCTGTCTGAAAACCGCAGCCACCGCGTCCCCCGAGTTTGCGGTGGTTCCGGTGGTCATCTCCGGAAAAATCCCGTTCATCCCGCCGACTGCCAGAATCACCGGTCCCAAAAGGCAGATGGGAGTCTGTTCCCCTGCTGCATAGGTGTCCCGTATCCACGCGCCGCAACAGACAGCTTCTTTTTGGATTAGTTTTATAAATTCATGGTGCGCATATCTTCGGATGATTCCATTCGCCTCATACTTCCGCGCCTCATCGATGAGCGCCGTCATGATCATTCTTCCGGTACTGCTCTTTGCAAACGCCGTCCGCTTCTTCTTCTGTCCCCCGAAATTTCTGAGAATAAGCCTGCTGCCCTCGCTGTGGAAAGGAACGCCAAGCCCCGCAAGCTCCCGGATAATATCCGGCGCGTGCTCCGCAATATCTGTCACCGCGCCCTCATCAGAGATATATCCTCCGGCTCTCATGGTATCGCTGATATGTTCACGGACAGTATCATTTTCACCCATGGTATCCAGCGCTCCGTTGATCCCGCCTGCCGCCAGCACAGACTGCGCGCGCTCCGACGGTTGCAGAGAAACCAGATTACAGGCAATATTTAGTTTTGCAAGTGTAAGCGCTGCAGACAGCCCTGCGAGTCCTGCCCCGATAATATTTACCGTCATATTCCTGCTCACATTCCTCTCCACCATACATTCCATCTCAGATAATATATCACAAAGCTGACCGCCGCAACCAGCAGTACCACCGACAACACAAAAAGAATGTCCTTTAAATAAGCCCGGATTCCATACGCGCCAAAGGACAACATGAGGGGTTTGATATTGGAAAGCACATGAACCACAAGACTAAGCACCAGCAGAATATGTCCGACAAGCTCTGCTGTCCCAAAGTCATGGAGCCGGAATCCCCCGCTGTTGATCTGTCCAAAGATAAACAAATGATAAAAAATCAGTGCCATTAACGCAAAGCCACTGATTCTTCGAATCCAGAACTGCTGATTTTCCCTCCAATAAAACACTCTCGCCTTTCGGGAAATCCGAATGGACTGTATGGTAAGTACAACTCCGATTACGACATGAACCACAAGAAGTAACACAAGCAGCCATGCCATTCCCTGTATCGCTTTCATCCCGCCCGGGATGATACCTGCCAGCTGAAATGCCCCTGCCACCGCATGCAGCAGGAACAACAGCATGATTAACGCGCTGACTGTGGCATTTATCTTTCTCATTTCTAAATCTCCTTGGCAATGTCATCGTTGCCGTCATCATCCAGTTCAATATAGATCATATCCTCTGAAGCAAATGATATTTCGTAGACCTCTGCAAACTCCTTTGATACGATCACAATATCATACTTTCCGCTATCCACCCTCGAGAAGGTAAGAATGGCATCCTCTGTGTAAATCTCCATCTGGTGTTCCGGGAGTCTCGACTGAAAGCTTCTCGCCATTTCCATGGCTCCGGTATCTCCGTCTGCTACAGAACAGGAAATATCTTCAAAAATATAGGAGATATCCTCTCCCTGAAAGAAACGGATCCATTCGGCCAGCTTCTTATCATCGGGATGCATTTTTTGATTGATCAGAACCGCATACTGTCCCGACGGCTGATCCAGAACCACCGAGGCGCTGCTGACTGCCTCTACCCCGTCGTCCGCGATCAATCCTTGAAAATAGTCTGTACACAAAAAGGGAAGGATCAAAAGAAAAAAAACGCCTCCCCCACATGCCAGAACATGTTTTAATCCCTTCATCTGTTTATCAGTTTGCCTTCGCCTGGCTCAATGCATCGTCTACCGCTTCTTTGAATTCATTGTAATTGATGGTTGCCCCCGAGATGGCATCAATATCCTTTACACTGCCGCTCTGCACCAGCTGTGAGGCGTATTCATCGCAGGCTGCAACCGCTTTCTGAGCCTTATTATAGTAATCCTTGTTTGCAATCTCGCCATTCTTTTTTCCGTAGTTTTCATCCTTTTGCGTCCCGTCCGGCTCATAGGTTCTGTACTCACACTCAGAAATTGCACCATCCTTTATGGTAATGGTCACTACTCCATAACCGTTTCCCTCCTCGGAATCGTCCTCATTGGTATAAACCTGACTCTTTCCTTCGTATGTGCCATCTGTGTAGGTTACATCTGCGTTTCCGCAGCCGGCCAGTCCGAGCAGCATCGCAGCAAAAGCTGCTGTGAAAACTGTCCCTCGATACAATCGGTTTTTTTTGATCATTTTCATTACTTCATATTTCCTTTCCAAATTTATACCTCAAACCGGATATGTCCGGTAAAGTTCGCATTTACCGTCTGCTTCGCAATCCTTCCGTTTCGGAGTACGATCTTTCGCTGAGCCACGTCCGCCACCTCGGGATCATGCGTCACGACGATCAGCGTAGTTCCCTCCTCGTGAAGCACCCGAAACAGCTCCACAACCGTTTCCTCATTCGAATCATCCAGATTTCCTGTCGGCTCATCTGCAAGGATAATCTCGGGATGATTAATGAGCGCCCTTGCCACACACACTCTCTGCTGCTCACCGCCGGAAAGCTGGCTGGGAAGATGCTTTGCCCTGTCCAAAAGTCCCACTCGTTCCAGCGCTTCCAGTGCCTCCTTCTCATCCGGGATACTATGATAATACTGTGCCAGCATGACGTTTTCAAGTGCGTTGAGATAATTTACCAGATGAAACTGCTGGAAGATCAACCCGATTTTGTCTCTCCTTATATTGGTAAGATTTTTTGCATTTTCTTTCGCAATATCCACGCCGTCCAGAAGCACCTCTCCCTTAGACGGCTTATCCATACATCCGATAATATTCATCATGGTACTCTTTCCGGAACCGGAAGGTCCCATGATGGCAAGCCATTCTCCCTTTTCCACCGCAAGACTTACGTCATCCAGTGCGTGAAGCTCTCCGTAAATTTTTGATACATTTTTTAACTCTAACAGACTCATGTGATTTATTCTCCTTTTAATACCAATGCCGGATCAACTGCCGTCGCACTTCTGATCGGAAAGAGACAGGCGATTGCAGTCACTGCGATGGAAACAATAATTGTGATGGGAACCAACAGCGGCCGGAATGAGATGGAACTGCTGAACACATTGACGCTGACCGCCTGCGCAAACAAAAAGCCCACAAAGGAACCTAAAATTCCTCCTACGGCTCCCAGCATCATTCCCTCTCCCATAAATTCCTTGATGATGCTGGCATCCGAGGCTCCGATCGCCTTCCGAAGTCCGATCTCTCTGCGCCGCTCTGTCACAACAGCCGTCATGGTGGTTGCAACACAGATCATGGTCAACGCCAAAACGATCACCGTTACCAGCAGCACCAGCGCCTGCAGCTTTGAAAGAACCGTGGTTTCGGAAGCCGTGACACGCTTTACCAGCCTTGCATCATATCCGTAGGCGCCGCTGTTGATCTTGTCTGCATAAGCATTGAGCTTTTCCGAGCCTCCCGATACACTGAGCTCTGCAAGATCCAGTGTGCCTTTTTCATTGGTAAGCTCCTCCATATCAGACAGCGCCATATATACATAATCCTCTTCCGAGCCACCGGTGCTCAAGATACCTGTCACCGTAAAATCTACCTCATTCGAGACTTCTTCGCTATCCCCGGACTCCTTTTCATACCGTACACTGACGGTTTCTCCCGGCTTGATCTGAAGGTTTTCGGCAATATTATTTCCGATCATCAACTCGAACCCGGAAGACGGCCAATCGCCGTCTACCAGCCAGTAGGGGCTTGTTTTCTTTGCGCTCTCAAACTCCGTTCCGGCGGCCATCAGCGGCTGTTCATGGATTCTGACAGTTTCATATCGGTATGGCGTTGCGCCTACGAGATCCTCGTCTGCAATACATGCAATCCCCTCTTCAAACGCCTTGTCCGTGAAGCCCTCCTCCACCGGAGCAATGATCATATTCGCCCCGTAATTTCTAAATTCCGCTCCCATCTGTCTTGGCACATCATAATAAATGGTCACAAGCCCGGACAGGATCGTTGCTCCAATTGCAATTGCAAGAAGGGCAACGATCATCCTCGAACGCCGTCTCATCAGTGAGGCCGTGATCATGCGGAAAAACATCCTTCTTTTACTCATATTCTTCGCCTTTTCTTTCTATTGCTTATCTTCCATGCAATACCTCTGCCGGCTGCAATCTCAACAGCATGCGTATCGCCGGTATGCTTCCTGCCAGTGTTACAATCGTCACAAGAACCGCAACGATAGGAATGACCATCGGTCTTATGGTAATCGCAGAATTAAAGACCGTATGTCCGATAATCTGGGAAAATCCGATTCCTGCCAGAAACCCGAAGATTCCCCCGACGATGGCCGTCAGCATAATTTCCGTCAGCACCAGGCCTGTGACGGCTCCGTTCTGGGCGCCGATTGCCTTCATCAGTCCAATCTCACTGCTTCGCTCCATGACGCTTGCGGTGACGAGATTGCAGATTCCCAGCGCGGCACCGATCAGGCTGAGTATCGTGATCAGCACCATCAGAAGTTTTGTCTTTTCCAGAATGGCTCCCTCGGAATCCGCCACCTGTCTGACCGGGGACGCCACCGAATCCGTAATTACCTCCTGAATCTGATAACAGATGGAACTTACATACGCGGTGCAATACCATGTCTCGTATTGCTTTACGGTCAAAGAGCCGGGGTCCTTTGCTGCCTTTATCGCCAGCTCATTGTCCGGTGTGGTAAGGGCACTGACCTCTATGCTGTTGATGCAGCCATCCAGTCCCGCCAGCTCCTGTGCATCATTTAACTGCATATACACATGCTCATCTTCCTCTCCACCGGCCTCATATACCCCAACGATGAGAAAATCACCTTCCCCGGCCTCACCGGAAAGATGCATGGTATCTCCTGCCTTAAGTCCTTCCCTTGCTGCCAGCTCGCTTCCGATCATGGCAACCTTTTCATCTGTCTCTGCCTGCTCATCAATCCATTTTCCGTCTTTGATCTCCCACCAGCTCCTGAGACTGTTCATTCCAGCATCCAGCTCTTCCCCGGTGGGGAGCTCCATGTGATGATTGAACCAGCTCCCCGTAATTGTGACCGGACTGCCATCGGGAAGCGATGCATCCACATTGATAAAAGGTGCATAGTCCACAATATTAAACGCCCAGAATATGGTTTTTATCTTTCCGAGCTCGTCTTCTCTTAAGTATGCACCCACACCTTCCCCTTCCATATCATAGAGATCATTTAATACCGATGAGGATTTGGGCACAACGGTAATATTTGCACCATAAGTCTTTAGCTCCTGATTTACTTTATCCCCTACATCAAGCACGACGCTGAGCATCGCCGTCGCCAGACTTGCCCCAAGAGCAATGGTAAAAGCAATCATGATCATTTTTTTCCATTGACGAAACAACGTTCCGCGGATCATTCTGGTAAACACTGCCTCAAACCTCCTATCTTTTGAATTCGGCCTCGTACTCTAAAAGCCCGTCAATCGGCACAACAATATGCCCGTCATGAATCTCATAATCAATTACAATCGGATTACATCCGCCCTTAAAGCCTATCGTATTGATATTCATTACGACATCACAGAGATTACATACCACCTGTCCGTCCTTCTCATAATATCCGGTCTCTCCACAGATGTCACAGGCATCCAGCCCCACTCCATAGGAGGAAGAATTCGGTTTTTTGATGACGATAAACCGGATCACTGTCCCATCCTCTGTCGTATATCCAAAGCGATGCAAATGCCCATCACTTACCTGATCAAAGGATACATATACCTTTCCATCCTCAATCACGGCGTCCTCGATTGGAGAAAGCTCGATCACACGATTTGCATAAGCGTCAATGACTGTCATATTCAGAATTACCAGCACAAGGCAGCTGATCAGTGTAATTCCCCACCTTCTGATTTTTCGCCATCTGGCTATGATCTTTCTTCTTTCCGCGTTATTGCTGTAAGGCTCATTGACATGAAAGCTTTTTACCAGAAGCCGCACCGGTATGATCAGCACCACCGCCAGTGTTGCATATATGTAGAGATCGCTGTAATTTGAAGAATATTTTGCCAGTACAAACAGCGTATGATTGGACGCGATTATTCTCTTGGCCAGAAGTATGCCAAGCATGGCGCAGATCTGCCTGACCGCATTGAAAAACAGACACAGGATCACAAAAGCAAATCGCGCTCCCTGTTCCAGCTGAATCGTTTGCCTGTATCCCGCAATGCCTGCAACCAGTGTCAGGATTGTTCCGAGTACCACTCCGATCATCTTATATAAAAATGCAGTGGAAAGCACCGTACTCTCAGACAAAAGAATCCCGTGAGGGAAGTTAAAATAATCCGGCAGCGTATACAACAAAAGCAAAAATATAAGGAGAAATATACAAACAGAGGGAAGCATGCCCTCCGGCTTTTTCATCTTTCGCAGGATCGGTATGGAAAACAAAAGCACAAGAAACGCAATCGTAGTCACGGTAAAAATCCTGAGATTCCACAGACCCGTATCAATCTTATTGGTATGTACCTTTAGGTATGCCATCACAAGAGCGCTTACAACCCCAAGGATGACACCCAGCCGGGCAAGCAGCCCGCCCTTTTTACACATCGTTGTTCTGCTGCATGCAAGCAGCAGACTCACAATGAGCATCATCGTGATTAACTGTTCCGTTGTTTGAACCAGATAATTCAACATCTATTTTTCCTCTTTTCAAACACCAATACGCCATGCCGGATTTCTGTTCAAAATCCGGCACGGCGTCACATGTTTTCTAAATCATGTTCCTGCAATCTGCGATACAGACATTTTCGCAGACCGTCTGTAAATCGTAACGACTTACCACTCCTGAGGGGTATAATCCCATCCCTCAAATGTGTACTCAAGATTTCCGTCCTTGAAGTAATCGTCAAATGAGCCGCCCGGGCCTGTCTCAGCATCTGTATGAAGCAGGTATCCGTTCTCCTCCGGACTGTGAATGGTAAAGGATACGCTATAGGTATCTGCGTCCGGAAGCGCAATGTTTGCTCCGTAGTGAGGGCCGTCCGATGCACTCATCTCCATGAAGGTTCCCTCTGCAGCAACGTTTCCGTCTGATCCTGTCACCTTGTAATCTACCGTCAGATAAGGCACCCAGTCGCCCACGCCGAAGCCAAGGTTGTTCTCCAGTGCAGAAATATCTGCCTCAAGGTGAATGTCAAATCCATCGATACTCTCATTGCCGTTTGACATAGGAACAGGCTGGAAGTATACAGCAGAAAGATTGATGAAGCCAACCTCTTCGTCCTCAAAAATCGGGTACTCCGTAAAACCTGCCGCATCACCGGGCGCAGTAGAAGCCTCAGATGTTACGGTAGCCTCCACCGTCTCAGTCTCTGCTACCGTGTCGTTTGCGGCACCGGCATCTGCAGTTGATGATTCATTTCCACATCCTGTCAATGCAAAAGCTGCAACCGTTGCAATTGACAAAACTGTTGTGACAAGTTTCTTTTTCATATTTTTTCCTCCTTATAAAAATACGATTTATTTCAGACCGGCATATGGCCGATGATCTGACAAGTTCAAAATAGCATTACTCTTGTGAGGCATCCGAACCCGCGTCCGCATTTTTTGACTCCGCAAGCACCTCAAGCACAATCTCCCTGATCAATCTTCTGAGCTGCGCTTCCTGTGCTTTCTTCTCTTCCTCTTCCTTCGCAAGCCGCTCTGCCTCGCGCTTTTTCTCTGCCTCAGCGTGGATTGCCCGATTCTTCTTTGTCTGTATCACAAAGACAACAATCGTAATGATGAGCAGAATGAGCTGCGGAATCAACGTCTGCAGGCATGGATAGATGCCAAGCACCTCCATCAGACTGTTCGACGGAATCCATGAAAGCCAGTCCGGAGACGTCATAGTAAGTACATCTCCCTCAATCAACTCCTTGATCCCGGCACCGAGGAACGAAATCGACATGATAAACATCAAGATACTCGTTCCAACAAAAAACGGCTTGATCGGAATCCTCAGACTCAACAGGTTAATCGCAATATAAACAAAGATCAGACATACAAATCCAATGATCAGTCCCATCCATACCGAGCTGATATTGTCTCCCGCCAGCATCGGCTGGAAAAACAGTACAACCTCGGCGCCCTCTCGAAATACTGCAAGAAACGCAGTAAACGCAAGCGCAAACGTACTTCCCGATTTGGTGGATTCCTGCGCCTTGGATTTAATATATTTCGTCCACGCATCCGTCTCAGACTTCGACAACATCCAGTTGCTTACATAATAAAGCACCAATACGGCCGTCAACGCAGTGACACCCTCAATAATTTCCTGCGAGGCACTGTTTGCCAGTTTGAGGATATTCAGAAGCCATGCAAGTACAAAGCTTAAAGCAATGCCCGCCAGTGAACCCCAATATACCGGATATACCAGCTTCTTTCGTTTTTTCTTATCCTCTCCCGCCGACTTAACGAGATATGCAATGATCGCGCCGACAATCAGAATCGCCTCAAATCCCTCTCTCAGGATGATGGAAAAGCAGGCGATAAAGGTTGCCGCAGCAGCCGATCTTGACTGACCGGAGGTACTGCTGCTACTGTCACTGCTGCCGCTTTCCTCGCTGCTGGAATCACTTTCCGAATCACTGTCATCGCCTGTGACTCCATCCAGCTGATTTGCATCTTCACGAAGCATCGACTTGAGCGTTTCCACCTCTTGATTATAATCTTCCTCAGAGCCTTTGTTCTTGGCCACCGATTTACATGCCGAAAACTGAAGCTCCATCTCCGATTTTCTGGCACCGGAGATATACCCCATCGCAATCCGCTCAAAACCGGTCGTCTCATAATAGCCATAGTAGGCATCGCTTACCGTCTTGTAAGCTCCGTCTGTATCGCCCTGGGCATACAGATCAATTCCATAATCCAGCACCTGCTCCATCGCATCAACCACATCATTCCACGTTGATGCCGGCTGCCCTGACTCCTTATAGGCATCCCATGTTTTGTAATAGCCCGCCTCATCAGCAAACACAATATAGCCTGTATGTAAAAGTATCGCAACGGCAACCACAAAAGCTGTGAAGACCGCGGCCATTCTGCGATGAAAGAGTCTTGTTTCAGAATTACCCATACTATGCATGTTTGTTTCTCTCCAGCATTTTTTTATCTCTAACTTTAATTAGTCTTGCCTAACCGCAGTTATGAGTATACAACCGTATTTCAAACTGCAGTTGTCTATTATTGACTTCTAATTCAAACTATTTGCTCCGGTTCTTCCAGACACAGCCTTCCGCCGGACATGCGATAGGTCAAATCCGCAAATTCCGCCACCTCCCGATCGTGAGTCACAACCATGACCAGCTTCCCCATATCCGCCTGTCTGCGGAGGATGGAAAGCACCGTGCGGGTATTCTCATCATCCAGATCTCCCGTAGGTTCATCCGCAAAGATTACCTCAGGTTGACGGATCAACGCTCTCGCAATCGCCATCCGACGGAGCTCCCCGCCGGATAATTCAGACGGCATCACTGCGCTCAAATCAGCAATTCCCATTTCCTCAAGCATACGATCCGCCCGCTCCCCGGTCTCCGCGGAAATTTCCTTTCCATACAGAGAAAACGGAAGCAGAATATTCTCCCGCACATTCATCGAATGAATAGCCGTCTGCCCCTGCGGGATCATACCGATGTGCTGATTGCGAAATTTTGAAAGTGTATCATCATCCATTGCATAAAGCTCTGTCCTGTCATAGAGCACACGTCCCGATGACGGCTGCAAAATCCCGCCAAGCATATTCATCCATGTACTTTTCCCACTTCCGGACTGCCCATAGATCATAATCAGATTGCCACCCCGAAACTCGGCTGTCGTTTTTTCCACCGCATAGAACACATTACTGTTTTCTCTTTTTCTCAAAAACTGTTTTGTTATTTCGTCCGCTTTTACTATCATAATCCTTCTAATTCTCTCCACGTAAGATCAATGCAGTGTCAATCCGGCTGATCCTCCATGCCGCAATTACAGCCGAAAGTGTCCCTGCCAAAACGGATACTGCCACCGCCGCAATGGAAATTGCGACCATTTTCCCTGCTCCGGGAAGCAGAAACGGCAGCCCCAGAGAGCTTTCCAACAAACTGCCAAATAATACTGTCAGTGCAACCGCAAGCACCGCACCGATCAGACTTCCCAGCACATTGATAAGCAATGCCTCCTTCATCATGATTGCGGCAAGAATTTTACGCGACGCTCCCGCCACACGAAGAATTGCAAATTCCTTTTTTCGTTCATTGGCAATCATGACAAAAGCGGTTCCGAGAATGGGCAGCGCAAGTATCCACAGCACCCCGATGAGAACCATCACAAAATCAGAAGTGCCGGTCAGCTGCCCGGACACATCGGTAATCATATCCTGCGTCTGCACGGCTTCCACCTTGCGAACATGAAGCTTAATATCATTACGCACCTCTTCCACCGAATATCCGTCCTCCACGTTGATCAGCACACAGGATACAATTCTGTCCGGATCCACCTCACCGAAATCATAGATTTTCTTCTCCTTCGCGGCTCCGATCAACGTCTTGATGGTTTCCTCCCCCGTATAAACACTGGTATCCAGATAGGTACCTGTTTTATCCAGCTTCGCAGCAACCGTACAAGGTGTCCCGTAAAACATGACGCAATCTCCCGGAAACAAATTCAAGTCATTTCCCACAAGGATCTCTCCCTCTCCCAGCGTTCCCTTATAAGATTTTTCAATCCAGGGATTGATGGTAAAGTCTGTTTCGGGATTATAACCTATGATCTGGACAGCCATGGAACAGCAGCTTGCACTTGCACTTGCAAGATAAAACTGCTCCGACACCTGCTTTACTCCGTCCATATCCTGCAGTTTTTCCAAAACCGACCGATCCATATAAAAATAGCCGGGATTTCCCTGCAGCACCATACCGGACAGCTCTGCCTTGGTAGAGGCCTCATACGGAACCACCATGATATCCGCTCCAAGTCTTGTTTCCAGCGATTCCAAACCACCCTTTAAGGCAAGCACCACCAGAGAACCGCCCAATACAGAAAAGCTCAAAAAAACGGACAACAGACATAAGGCAGCCGTTCTGGCTGGCTTTCGCGTAAAATTCTTAAATGAAATGCTGTTTTTTATATTCATATTTTTCTCCAAAATTGTATGATCGCTCAAAACACAGCTTTCAAACTGTTACAGATCATGAAATATTTGAAAATTAGTTAGAAATGTCTAACCAATTATTTCTATCATATTTTTCTCGCGGCAAGTTGTCTGATATTGACTTTTTATTTTGCACTTGAAAAAAACAGAATCACAATGATACTATGATACTATGATACCAGAAACAGCGGAAACTACAGACACATGCGAGGCTGTGCCAAATAGTACAGAATCGACCGGGAGGAATCATGACAGGAAAATCCGCCACAAATGAACAATGGAACGCGATCTTACAAAACGACAAACACTATGACGGCTCTTTTTTTTATGCCGTAAAAACGACCGGGGTCGTGTGCCGTCCCTCGTGTACGTCCAGACAATGCAACCGGGAGAATACGATCATATATGACACGCTGGATCAGGCCGTAAGCGATGGCTTTCGTCCCTGCAGGCGCTGCCATCCGGAGCTTCCCCATTGGAACGGCGCGCAACAGGAATTGACCGAAGCTGCGAAAGCCTATCTGAAGGAGCATTATACCGAAAAATTTTCTCTGGAGCAAATGGCCGACGCACTGTTTGTCAATGAAAGCTATCTGCTCAGATGCTTTAAGGAATGCGCCAAAACGACGCCCCTCCGATATCACAACGAGCTCCGATGCATTGCTGCAAAGGAGCTCCTGATCCGATTTCCCAACCGAAGTATTTCCTATATCGGAAACGAGGCAGGGTTTGCATCCGCAGCACACTTCTCCAGAGTTTTCAAAGAAATCTGCGGATGCACTCCCTCCCGGTACCGGGCAGAGAAAATCAATTTATAGCTTAAAGTTTGCAATCAGCTTCTGCAGAGTTGCTGACTGTTTTACATTCTCATCAACCAGATTCTGAACCGTCTTGGTCTGATCCACGATATTGTCCGTCTTTCCTGCCACGACGCTGATCTCCCCGGAGGATTCATTGACTGTCGTATTGATTTCTCCAACCGCATTGTTTACAAAGGAAATGATGTCCTTTAGCTCATCCATGGCATCCTTCATCTTGGTCAGATTATTTTCAAACACAGCTGCATCGCTGTTGTAGTGATTGCTGACCTCCTGCATCGCATTTAAGTTTTCCTCGGTAGACTTCTCGGTAAATTCCAAAACCTCGGCCAGGCAGTTTCTCATGCCATCCACCGCAATCTTAATATCCGATATGATGCTGTCAATCTGATCCACCGTCGCAGCCGATTCGCTTGCAAGCTTGCCGATCTCGCCTGCAACCACCGCGAAACCTTTTCCCATCTCTCCGGCTCTTGCCGCCTCGATGCTGGCATTCAGTGACAACAGGTTGGTCTGACTCGTGATGCCCTTAATCGTCTCCGTCAGCTCATTGATACGGTCAATCGCCTTTGCGTCTTCAAGCGCCTTCCGTGCATTTTTCCGGATGTCCACCAGAATATTGTTTGCTTTCTCCTGGGCCTGCTCTGCACGGTTGATCCCGCCTGCTGCACGCTCGTATATCTCCTTGGAAATCTGGATTCCCTCTTCCGCGAGATCCGATACATGATTGGATTTTTCCACCATCTGATTCACATTCGTTGCGATTTCATCTGTGGTAGTGGTCGTCTCCTCCATGCCTGTCGCCAGCTTCTCCGTCGTGTTTGAGATATCCACCGACTCACTGCCGATTTCATCCATGAACACCTTCAGCTGCTCGGAATCTTGTACGATCTGACCGACCGCATCCCTGATATCAACGGTAATCCGGTCAATGTTGGTACTCATTGCAATCGTCGCTCTAGCCAGTGTACCGGTCTCGTTTTTCCACGTCACATAATTTTCCAGATCCTCATCCTCGGTAAAGTCCAGATTCGCAACGCGATCCATGGACACGCCCAGATGCTTGATCGGCTTGAGCAGCCAGTTGATGGAAACCATGGCGATCACGGCCACGATGATGCCCAAAAGTACCACGGCAATCAGAACGTGCACCGGAATACTGGACACCTTGCTCGAGATCTTCCCCAGATCCGCGGATACAACCACAATGTCGTGTACCCCGTCGGCATCCGTAATATAATAACCGGCATATTTGTTCTGCCCCTTGAATATGTACTCAATTACATCCGGCTGAGGATAAGTACCGCCAGCCATCTGCTCCACCAGAGATTTTACCGCTGCGTTTTCTACCGGCTCTCCGATTTTCTCAGGTGTCGGATGGTACAGCATGGTTCCATCCTCCGATACAATGTAAATATAACCGTCACTGTCGTTTGGAATCAGTGCATTCCCCACAATATCATGAAGCTGATCCGCCGACAGCTGTCCACCCTCCTGAGCGATGGATGCATCTACCGCCTGACCATAACTGGTAGCTACGGCGATCATGTCGTTCCGGACAAGGTCGGATATCCGGCTTGCATACTCCTGCTTATTGATTACCACGGTAATGACCAACGCAACAATTACCATAACTACAGACAAAATCGCTATTTTGGTGCTCATGCTGAGCGTGCCCATGGTTCCTGCCTTCTTCTTCCTGTTGTTTGTCTTCTTCCCCTGCGCCATTTTTCTAACTGTTCCTCCTTCAATACGCTAAGGACCTGTTGAAAAATAACTAATCCATCTTGCACAAGTTATTTTCCTACAGTTCCTAATATTTTCCAGTCATTTGATTATAACCATCGGTCATTATAGCGCAGTTTTCGAAAATTGTCAAATATATTGGGCATAATCATTAAAAGCAGGAGAATTTTTATCATTTTTTCGTCATTTTGTCAGCGAAAGCTCTTTACCCAGTTCACCAAAGAGTCATGATACACATTATCCGCTACACTCCTGCGCATCTGATCATTGATCGGCCCGTTTTGTGCCATCTTCGCAAGGACGGAGGCCTGCAGCTCCGGCACGGTCATGTCCTCATAGGATTTGTACATGGCCTTTTCCGCCATTGCCACGATTTCCTCTACCGGAAGATAAGCCACGTCCTGCGGCTCCTGTGCAATCACCTTCTCCACTTTCTCCACCAGCTCGCTTTTTACATCATCTTCTACTACAACCTCCACCTTTTTCTCCACGATCGGAATTTCATCCTGCGGCTGCTCCTGCTTGGCTTCCGCTCCGGCCGCTGCTTCCGGTTCCAATGCCGATGAAGCCTCCTGCGTCGGTGTAGTCTCCTGTGAAAGCTGCTCTGTGTGTACCTCCACCGGTTTTACCTCCGGTGCGCCATCCGTCACCGGAATCCAGATCTCGCCGTAATTTCCTTTGACATTTACATCAATCCGTCCGTTATTTACCGATACGCGTTCGCCGGACAGAGCTCCTATGTATTCCGCCGCATTTCCGGCCGGAAGGTTCATATAGGTATCCCCGTCATCGTTATTTACGGTCACAACCACCATCTGTCCGTTGTAATTTCTCGCGAACGCATACTGACGGTTCGTAAGCTGCAGCTCCTGATAATCCCCATAGTCCAGCGCCTTCGTCTCCTGCCGTATCCTGCCCAATGCCGCGATGAGTCTGGTGCATGGATTTGTCTCTACGGCATCCTTGTAATCCTCCAAATGCAGCTCGGGACGCAGCGATTCATCCGAAAACCGATTCTTCTGTCCCTCTATGCCAAATTCAGAACCGTAATAGATAGACGGAACACCGGGCAGGGTATACAAAAGAATGTGTACCGGAGCAAAATGCGCCTTGTTATTTAGCTTGGTATAGATACGCTCCACATCATGGTTATCCACGAAATTGTATAATTTTAAGCCATCCGGGCGATTGCCTCCCATCTCATACAGCCTCTTAACCGTATGGGCAATCTCGAAATAATTGTGATCGTTGTGCCCGGAATACAGCGCTTTGTGCAGATGATAATTTGTCACGGAGTGAAGTGTCCCTTCGTTGACCCACCGGATATAGTCTCCGTGGATGACCTCTCCCATCAGCCAAAACTCCGGTTTCACTTCATTTGCAACCTGCCGCAGTGCCTGCATATAGCCAAAATCCAGCACATCTGCCGCATCCAGACGGATTCCGTCAATATCAAATTCGCTGACCCAGAACCGGATCACCTCACAGATATAATCCCGCACCGCCGGATTGTGCTGGTTCAGCTTGACCAAAAGGTTGTAGCCGCCCCAGTTATCATAGGAAAATCCGTCGTTGTACTCGTTGTTTCCGTAAAAATTCACATTGCAGTACCAGTCTTTGTATGGGGAATTTTCGCGATTTTTCTTAATATCCTGAAAAGCAAAGAAATCCCTTCCCGTATGATTGAATACGCCATCCAGAATTACCCGGATTCCCTTGTTGTGACACTCCTTGACAAATGCCGCCAGATCCTCATTCGTGCCCAGTCTGCTGTCCAGCTTTTTATAATCGGTGGTGTCATAGCCATGACTGCCGGACTCAAAGAGCGGTCCGATGTATAATCCGCTGCATCCAATCTGTTTGATATGATCAATCCATGGGAGCAGCGTGTTCAGCCTGTGAACCGGCTCCTCATAAGAATTGTCCTTCGGTGCACCCGCAAGACCTAACGGGTAAATATGATAAAATACTGCCTCGTCGTACCATGCCATGTTGTTTTCCTCCTCTGTCGCTCATTCTTTGGTAGTATACCACAAGATGAGCGTTTCTCCAAACATAAAATTGATTTGGATGATCAATTGTGATAAAATAAAACGAACAGGGAAAATATCTTCCCAAACAAAAGGAGTGTGGAACTATGGCATTGACACCTGAAGATATACAAGCCATTAACAAATTGTTAGAACCGATCACAAAAGAAATCAAAAGTATGCAATTGACTCTTGAAAACGAGACAAACAAAAATATTATGCGTATCGCAGAAGGTCATCTTGACTTATCAAGAAAGCTTGATGAGGCATTAAAAATTGACAACGAAAAAGAAATGCTTGTGATTCGCGTGAATATTCTTGAAAATGAATTGAGAAAAATCAAGGAGCGTTTAGAATCAATTGCCTAACCCTTACAGGCTGTCAATCAGCCCCTTAATCCCCTCCTGCTCGTAAATCACCTTGTAATACGCCACCTCATTGACGATCAATTCATCGATGACCCGCATTCCCAGAAGCTCCACCGGAGCCCGGTCATCCGTCATGCAGTAATCCCCCGCCTCGTAACGCTTCAGTTCCTGTGCAACCTCTGTCATCATACCGCCCAGCTCCGGATCCACTTCCAATGTAAGATTCTCTTCAAAGGACTGCAGCAGCATCGGCTGATCGGAAGCAAACAACTCCCGGTTGGTGGAGCCCTTCACATCGATCGTATATACCCCGGGAAACACGTTTGCAATGGTATCGGCAAGATACTGGTTGATATTGCCTTCCTCCGTCCCCCGCATATTCATGTTTACCACCATGACACCATCCTCCGTCAGATGCTCCTTTACCAGTGTAAAAAATTCCACCGAGGACATCTGAAAAGGAATCGTAATATCCTGATAGGCATCCACCATGATCACATCATAGGTTCCCGCAATCGCATTCAGATAGGCGCGCCCATCATAGGTAACCACGTCCACATTCTCCGGCAGTTCAAAATAAGTCTCTGCAAGGTGCGTGATTTTCTCATCAATCTCCACGCCTTCGATCGTCAGATTGTCAAAATAACGCATGCACTGCGTGGCATAGGTGCCCGTGCCCATGCCCAGGATCAGCACCTTCATGGTATCCTTCTGTCTGACTCCCGCCATATAGGGTGCCGCCATCGCATAGTCATAGTACATGCCGGTCAATCCCGCGTCCTTCCGGTAAACAGACTGTACGCCAAAAAGGACATTCGTAGAAAGCACAACCTCCTTGTCATTTTCATAGACCTGAAGGTAATTGTAGATCGACTCCCCCTCATAGGTAAGGTCGTCCTGCCAGAATGCAAAGCTGTTGTCATGTCCTAAGATACAACAAATGAGAAACAAGGCAGTTCCGACCATCGGCTTTTTCTTTTTTCCGCCACTGACAAAATAGATGCCTGCCAGCAACAACAAAATCCCGGCAAAAATTAAAAACGTGATTGATGTGCCCACCGCAGGAATACTGATAAAGGTAGGGACAAACGTGCCGATAATACTTCCGATGGTATTTGCCGCATTCAGCATCCCCACCGTTTTGCCGCTGTCATCCAGACTGTCTACGGTGTATTTTACGAGAGACGGCGTCACCGTCCCGAGCAAAAACAGGGGAAACACAAAAATCACCATACATGCCGCAAAAGCCGCAATGACCAGAAAATGGCTGCTCACGGTAAAAATCAGAAGCGCCGAAATTCCGATTACCACATATTTTCCCACCACCGGAATTGCCGCGATCCAGACCGCCGCAAGGATGATTCTGCCGTAGAGCTTGTCCGGATTCGGATTCCGGTCCGCCGATTTTCCGCCGTAGATATTGCCCAGTGCCATGGCGATCATGATGGTTCCGATAATAATTGTCCACACAATCTGGGACGAACTGAAATACGGTGCCAGCAGTCTGCTCGCACCCAGCTCCACCGCCATGACAGACATTCCCGCAAAAAACTCCGTCACATACAGATAATATTTATTTTTGAGAATCTTACGCTCCATCTTCGCTGCCTTTCCCTCCCGACCTTTTTTTACTGACTTTCTGCAAGCTTTCTGCACAGCTTTGTTTTTGTGCTGTCACTGTTTTGAAAAACCACCCTGCCCGAACGCGCATTGTCCTGTAACAATCCCTGCTCTTTCAATCTGCGCTTTGTCTCTCTGGCCACCCCGGAACCGCCGTCAAAAAAAGCGGTCTGGTTTTCTAAAACCTCTTGTATCGCATGCTTTACAAACGGAAAATGTGTGCAGCCCAAAACAACCGCATCCCATTTTTCTTTCCGGTAAGCATCCAGCACTTCATGCAGATAAGCCTTCAATTCCTCACTGTCAAAATCCCCCCGCTCCACAAACCGGACCAGTTCGGGACATGGCTGTGTCATAATCTCCGCCTGGGTTTCATACTGCTTCATCAGTCTGCAGAATTTTTCCTCCCGGATGGTCATCGGCGTCGCCAGAACCAATACCCGCGGATGCTCTGCAGACAAAACTGCCGGTTTTAGCGCCGGCTCGATTCCGATTATGGGAATACCGGGATATTTCCCCCGAAGAATGGATACGTCTGCACTGGTAGCCGTATTACAGGCAATGACCACCGCCTTTACCCCCTGTGCAAGCAGTGCTCCCACATGCTGTTCCGTCAGACTTCGCACCTCCTGCAGGGTTTTGCTCCCGTAGGGTGCCCGCAGGGAATCCCCGAAAAAGATATAATTTTCATATGGCATCAGCCGGATCAGCTCTCGCAATACACTGACCCCGCCTACGCCGGAGTCAAATACCCCTATGGGTTGCTCAAAACGTTCCATTTCACTGCCCCGCTTTCTCAAACCGGCAAATAATCCTCATTCGTACATCAACTCATTCTATCATTCGAATTTTACAAGCGCAACCGTTTTCTTTCGACACCACGACTTTACAAAAGCCCTGCTATCGGCTAAAATAACGGAATAATACGCAGCAGCTTTTGCCAAGGAGGCATTTCCCCTATGATTAAACGCAGCGATTTATTTTCTATTCCGTTTTATAAAAAATCTGCTTTTACCGGAAGCGATCAAGGCATGCGCTACCGCATCGAACGAATCGACCGTGAGGAAGCTGCCCCGCTCTTAAAAGCCACCTACTGGCCGGGACCCTATGCGTTTGCCGCCACACCGGAGGAACAGAAAAAATCCGACACCTTTCCCTTTACGGACGAAGGCATCGGTCTTGCCTGTGACTGGCTGAACGAACGGTATACGGAGGAAAGCGAGAGCTTCCGCAAGGTACACGTTAAATAAAAGCGTGTGGAGCATTCTATGGCTTGAGAGGGATACGGGTCATGCCGACATAGTCGGCATAGACTTTTTGCATAAAAACCGTTTGGAAAAGCCAGCTTTCCCAAACGGTTTTTGTGCAAAGTGTTCGCATCGCTTCGCGGTGCGAACCCGTATCCCCCTCAAGCCATAGGATGCTCCCGCTTAATCTTGCTCCCGTATTTTTTCGCCATCATATCCAACATGTTGCGATCCGGCTCAAACCGGATATCGATCACATGATTTTTCCCATGATACACCGCTTCATAGATGCTGCGATCCGGTTCCCCGGAAGTATAATCCTTTCGAATCAGTTCGGTATTCCGATGATAGCTGTTAAGCTCGGGATCGTCTGCAGGAGCAATCAGAATCAACTCCTCCATCTCAATGTTTGCCAGCTCCTTGCGATGCTTTTTGTTCCGGATTCTTGCAAACGATAGTCTTCCCTCTATATAGCTGTATTCATATTCCACTCTGGCTGAGCTTCGCAGAAGATACCACAGCAGCACCGTAATCAGAATCAACACCACAAACAAAAGCTGCAGCGTCAGAACAAAACCGATGATACTGACAACACACAGAAAAAGAATCAGATAACTCATGACCAGCTGTCCCGCCGTAGCTTTTCTTTTGACCAGAATTGTATTTTCAAATATTCCCATATATGATCTGTCTCACTTTCTTTTTTCGTTTTAACTTTCACATTATATCTCTTTTTTTGTTTTTTGTATAGATTTTTGTATCGACTGACTTTGTTTACTGGATTTTTTCCCGCATATCCTTTACAATAAATAGAAAAAGAAAAAGGAGACGATTATGAAGGCATTTCATCTAAAGAGAAAAGATTTTACCCCTTATGAAACAGGCGTTCAGAAGGAATGGGTCATGACCAACGGAATCGGCGGATATGCCGGGAGCTCAGTGACCGGGGCACATTCCCGTCTGCATCACGGCTATCTGATTGCCAGCCTGCATCCGCCTGTGGAGCGTTATGTCATACTTTCCAAAATCAGCGAGTGCTTTTCCCGTACGGATGAAGTATTCGACTTTACGACCGATCAGTATCGAAACGCCGAAAATCAGACCTGCTACACTGACGGTCTGAACTATCTGACGGATTTTATCTATGACGGATTGGTTCACTTTCATTACGAGGCAGACGGGTTTCACATGGAGAAAACGCTTGCCTTTGAGCATGGACGTAATACCATCGCCATTGCCTATGACATCGAAAACAAAGGAGCGGCAGGGGTTTTGCGTCTGACCCCGCTGTTTAACTTCCGCGTACACCACAATCCTGCCAATCTGGATGATCTGCAGTTTATCAAAAATATCAACGAAAACGAGATTCTGCTTATTCCCACTGCAAACAGCGATGTCTGTATCAGCCTTTTTATCGGGGACGGAAAAATTACGGATTCCGAAACTCTGTTTTCGATCAATATGCAGCTGCAAAAGGAACTGGACGTGGAAACAGAGGGAATCGACTGTCACTATATGCCGTACTATATTGATTACGAGATTCCGGCAAACAGTCGTGTCAAAATTTCCGTTGTCTGTTCGCTGGAGGATGAATACGGCATGGATGCATTTGCCACCTGTGAGGCAGAACTGGATCGCCTGCGCCGGATCGAAGAGCAGGCCGGCTATACCGATGAGCTTGCCAATGCGCTGAGCATCGCCGCCGATCAGTTTCTGGCATATCGGCAGTCTACCGGACTTACCACCGTCCTCGCCGGACTCCCGTGGTTTACTGACTGGGGCCGGGACACCATGATCGCTCTGACCGGACTGGTCTTATCCACCCATCGCTATGATGAGGCCCGGGAAATCCTCTCTACCTTTGCTGCTTATGTCTCGGACGGGCTGGTGCCGAATATGTTCCCCGACATGGGGGAAGAGCCACTGTACAATACCGCCGACGCATCCATGTGGTATTTTTATGCGGTGGACAAATATTTGTCCTATACCGGAGCGGAGTCCGATTTTGCATTTGTAAAAGAGGAAATCTATCCGAAGCTGAAGGAAATCATACACGCCTATGAGCATGGCACCTCTTTTTCGATCTATACGGAAAAGGACGGGCTGATTCATGCGGGAAGCGGTCTGGATCAGGTCACATGGATGGATGTGCGGGTCGGCGACTGGGTTGCCACCCCGCGTCATGGAAAGCCGATAGAAATCAATGCGCTGTGGTACAACGCGCTGTGTGTGATGGAGAAATTATCTGCCCGTTACGGAGAAGATCCCTCCCATTATCGCGACCTCGCAGCACGCGTGAAGGCGTCCTTTCGCAGGGAATTCTGGAATGAAACGGAGCAGTGCCTTTATGATGTAGTGGATGGTTCCACCGGAGATTCCACCATCCGGCCAAATCAGATTTATGCCGTTTCCCTGCCTTACCGCATGCTGGATGCCGATCAGGAAAAGAAGGTGGTGGACAAGGTTTCCGAGAAGCTTTATGCCGGAACCGGTCTGCGCTCTCTTTCCCCCGATGATCCCGCTTACCATCCCACCTATGAGGGCTGTCTGGACAAACGCGACCACGCCTATCATCAGGGCACATCCTGGGGCTTCCTGCTGGGCGGATTTCTGACTGCCTACATCCATGTATATGGCACTGATTCCGACACCATCAAAAAAGCCGATGAGATGCTTGATCCGGTGCGCAGCCATCTGTATGAGGGCTGTATCGGCTCTGTCTCCGAAATCTTTGACGGAGATGCCCCGCACACCTGCCGCGGCTGCTATGCGCAGGCATGGAGTATCGGAGAAATATTACGCGCCTATACCGAGGATATCCTGCCAAACAAACCATAACGGAAATCTTTCCGCAAACGCCAGACGTTTGCGGGCTGTTCTTCGAATCATCAAACACGCACTATACGGTGGTACTCCTGCCGTTTACGTTTGCATGCTCATTCTCATCCATGGGAATTACCAGACATTTCTGTCCGTCAATGACCTGGGATTTGATCTGGGGAACCTTTTCCGGTTTGACGCGAAGCACCACATCATAGGTTTTTACGGCATCCTCCGTTTCATCCTCCTCCATCTGTTTTTCCTTTAGCTGCTGCTGCAGGCTCTCCACCTGCGCGGTGAGCTCCTTCTGTCGCTGCAGCTGCTCATTTGCTGCCAGATCCTTGCCGTCCACCACGCTGGCGGCCAGAGGAAGCTCCTCGCCAAACGTCTCCTCACACTTTTTCTCAATGTCTGCAAGACGCTCTGGCTCTACGCCGCTCTCCTCCAACACCGTTGTCATTGTCTCCTTTGTCAAAACAACGGGCTCCTCGTCCTCCTCCTGCGCCTCAATGCGCTCGTTGAGGTTCTGCTGGATATCCATGAGTACATCCTGACTCTTTTCCGTATCCCCGCCATACGCCTGCTTTACAATCCCGTGAAACGCAATTTTCTGCTCCGTTGCCGTTCGTCTGGAAGGACATCCGAGTCCCGCCTCCATAAATTCGGAATGCGGCTCCTTCGTATCCTTGGTATAAAACATCAGCGCATGGATATCGGCACTGCGATCCGTAAAGGCCGGGAACAAAAATCCGGTATCCGGCACTCCGACGACCCAGTCCCGGATACGCGGTCCGATGCGGTTCTCCTCCTCCCGATAGCCAAGTCCGGGCTTTGACAATTGCACCGGACAGATGGCACACAAAAGATATTCAAATACCTCCTCCGACTCATCCAGCGTGAGGTTGTCCTTTGTCTTTGTGATCACATCATAGGCATCATGAAAGAGCAGAATCAGATAATTTCCGGCGTAATCATAGTTTTCAATAACCATATCAAAAAAACGCTCCAGCAGCTCGGGGTTTTGCAGCCGACTCTCCCGGAGTCCCAGCAGAAACTGCTGTCTGCCTCCTGCTGCCTCTTCCTCCAGCGGGTATTGCAGCTCCAGCAGGTTATTTCCAACGGTGCCGGATAGTGACTTTTTTGCGATTTCCAGATATTTATAAAACTCCTCATCCTCCAGGTTGAGAAAATTTTCACTAAAATCCACAACCTTATTTTTCCCGGCATCCACATAGCAGCCGCACAGTCTGGTAAACGTACAGTTTTCCTTTGTAAATCTCCGTTTTAATTCCGCAACACCCTTTTTATCCATTTTGTCCTCCTTATTGATATGCAGTTCAGTGGAAAAAAAAACTTTCCAACCCCAATGATTGGAAAGTAATTTTCAAGAGCGATAGACGGGGCTCGAACCCGCGGTCTCGACCTTGGCAAGGTCGCGCGTTACCAACTACGCCACTATCGCATAAGCGGGTGATGGGAATCGAACCCACGTATCCAGCTTGGAAGGCTGGTGTTCTACCATTGAACTACACCCGCGCAGGTACCTTTTTCGGTAAATGCCCAGTTCCGGAATCGAACCAGAGACACGAGGATTTTCAGTCCTCTGC
>JAFUTQ010000053.1 GCA_017484135.1 Lachnospiraceae bacterium | reverse complement strand
GCGGATAAACAGCTTTAATGCGTGTTCCGGTTTCTTTACTTCTGCAAAGCTCCCGCAGGTCTTTACCACTCCGACCAAAAAGAACAGTACCAGAAGTGCATAGGCAACTGCCTGTAATCCTCCATGAATGTCTTTTATCACGCTCCATATTCCTCCGCCTTTGAACTTCTCAGGCGACTGCGTGACGATCTGCCATATCTCCGCTAACTTCCCGTTCCATGTGTCGAGTGCATTTTGTAAATTCTGTACTACCCAGTTATCAGAGTCCAATGTTTTCACACCTCCCGTTCCAAGTCTGTTTACAAAAAGGTGGTAAATCCATATCGTTTCCGGCATGAAAATACCACCCTAGCAAAAAGCAGACTGCCTTTCTTACAGTCTGCCCTGCCATTTGTCACAGTATCAACCCGCAATCGTATTCAGGATTTCCTTTGCAAAGGTGATCACCACACCGCCCGCAAGCGTCAAAAATCCGTTCGCCCTCTGGCTCGGATCATGTGATTTCAAGGAAAGTCCTATCTGCACAATGCCAAAGCCCAACAGAATCATTCCTATCGCCCGTATCAGTCCGAAGATAAATGTGGACAGGTTATTGACGACTGCAATCGGATCATCTGCCGCAAAGACGGTCGCTGTTCCAAGTGTCATCATAAGCACAAGGGCAGAGTAGGCGGTCATGCCGATTTTGACTTTTCCGTTTTTTTTCTTTTTCCGTCCGGGTGCTGCCTGTATGTCTTTGTTCCCTGCTTTTCTGTTCCTGAATGCCTGCATTTTTCCTGTTATCATTTCTCTTTTCCTCCATTTTCTGAATACATATTTTCTAAATCTTCCTCTGATAAAATCTCATATTCCCCTGCATCTACTTCACTCTCTGTCACCTCCCCTTCAAGGCTGTTCCATAAGGATATGCCCGCTACTGCCTCCGTCACTTTCCCATGACGGTACGGCTCTGCCTTTCCGTCTGTTGTGAGTTCCACATTCGGATGTTTCAGGATGTAGAACTTTTCATCCATGATGGGGCGTTCCCCACGAATGAAGAATATCGCATAGCGGTTATCAAGCATCCGCACCTCGTCCGGTGTCAGAAGCTCCCTGCCGGATAACTGATAATTCGTGGAGTAGTTCCCGGAATGCCCCGTTGATTTCCCGTAAGTGTTCATGTCTATCGTTTCTTTCCCTAAAAGCTCGCTCACATATTTATGCGAACCCTGCTCGTTGCCTCCCAGATACAGAAACTCGTCACAATTCCCTAAAATGCTCTCCCACTGCTTTTCAAAAAGTGCCTTGATCTGTGCGATATTCTGTAAGATGATGGACACGCTTATTTCCCTCGCCCGCATGACTGCCAGAAGTTTGTCGAAGTCATCCGGCAGGCTGAGGTTGGCAAATTCGTCCATCAGAAAATGCACATGGACGGGCAGGCTTCCCCCATACTTATAATCCGCTATATAAAAAAGCTGCTGGAATAGCTGCGTATAGAGCATGGAAATGAGGAAGTTCAGGCTCGTATCATTATCCGGTATGATGGCAAAAAGGGCGGTCTTTCGCTCTCCCATCTTAGCAAGCTCTAGCTCATCCGTCGCTGTCATAGCCGCAAGGCTTGAAAGGTTGAATTTCTCTAACCTTGCCGCAAGCGTGATCTGGATGGATTTCAGCGTTTTGGCGCTGCCAGAATGGTAGTCCTTGTAATACTTCACCGCGATATGGTCCGGGTTCCGCATTTCCAGCCGTTCAAATAGGTCATCCAGCGGGGATTGATAGCTGTCGTCATCCTCCCGCACATCCCCGGCACGGAGCATCTCCATG
>JAFUTQ010000052.1 GCA_017484135.1 Lachnospiraceae bacterium | reverse complement strand
GCTGCGTAACTATAATACATAGCACTTTCTATGGGGTAAGGGGGATTTTACGCTTTTTTAAGAAATTTCAGCAAAATATAGATGAATAGAAAAGGAGGCTGTAAAGCCCGAGGATTTCGTCCTCATTTTTTCACAGCCCCTTCCTTCTTGGTAAAACGAATTTGTTACATGTTTTCATAGCGATATGCATAAAACCCTAATCGGTTAGGTCGTGAATGGTAACGCCGCGGGGTATTTGATTGCGGTTGGGATTTGACAGATACTCTCAATCATGTTAAAATTGTAAATACAAAAAGGGTGTCGCCAGTAGACGGTTGCCCCAACATACATGATACAGCAATAGCCGTCAATCTTGTTGGGGATTTGGGCGGCTATTTCTGTGTATTATCCCTACGTCCGAAGACGTATCCGAGACTAAAGCATCCAACACAAAGGCTGAGAACTGCAATAAGACCTTCCATCGTCAACATACGCATCGCCCTCCTTTCACGAATTTCCGTTCAGAGACGGATTATGTAATCGGAGGGTCACAGTCCCTCCGTTCAGAGGGCAACCGTCCACCATCTTTCGGAAGCCGAGGCTTCTATAGGCAACACCCATAGAGGGATTATAGCATTTGCCAACATTACAGTAAATAGAAATCTATGATTCCGGTGCAAAAGCCATCTCCCACGTCGTGCTGCGACGCGAAGCTAGTCCTTTAGGACACGTAAGTGGGAGAATGGATGTATTGCACGCCCCGATATACACCAAGGGCACATGTTCGCTTGAAGTGTGGCGAAGCCATACAAGAATGCGAATATTCGGGGGAATTGTGGGAGTGCGTAGCACGAAACAATCCGTTGGAAGCTTAAGATTTGATCGATTCAAGGGGCGCGTGCTCTCACGGGAAGGTGAGGGAGCGCGCTTTTTTTGCCGGATCGGGGTGGTTTTTTCACGACTCTATACGATTCACGATCCGCTCCACATTCTCATCCCGAAGATAAAAATCATTCAATCTGCGCTTGGTGTATTTTGCCGGAGTGTGCGCTGTTTTCGCGTTCAGTACATCCGAAAAATACTGTTCCCAGCTCATATATTTTGTGCTGTCGATATGATCCGACGGGGATTTGAGTATTTCTGAGATCTCCGGATCCTCAATGATTCCGGAGGACAGAATCAGCCATTCGAAGGATTCCGGAAGATAAAGCAGGATATCACTCTCGTGAAGCTTATAATAATGATGCACATCCGCCATCTCTGCTCCGAATGCCGCGCCATCACAAACGACAATCTGCTTTTTATCCTCCATTGCCCTCATTCGGTCAAGGATACGGCTTTTGCCTCCGGCTGAAATGCATTCCATATGGAATCGTTCTGCGATATGTGAGAAAAAATCATTGCCGGAGTTGGAATCCTCTGTAAGAAAGGCATCATAGGCTGAGAGCTTTTTGTTCACCTCGGAAATATGGTCATATAGGGGATAGGTTCGGTTGTAGGTATGCTTAAATCGGCTGGTGGATTTCTTCAACTCGAGGATTGAGCTGACACTGTACGGCAGCTGGTACAGATTTTCCCTTGTGACAATGATATAATAATTGTCGGTTCCCTTGATGGCGCGGGCAAAATCTCCGGTTGTGATAAATGCATTTCCTTCATCAATGAAGATAAAGGAAGCTGTGATTTCTTCAAGCTCCGCCGCCCATTTTTTCCCCGTCAGAACACGGCAGGGCCTGGGACTGTCGATATGCACACCGCTTTTTTCTCCAAGCTCCTCATAATAGGAAATCGATTGGATCAGCGTAGTCTTGCCTGTTCCGCTGTTCCCGCATATCACGGTGATATTCCGCTCGAGCGTCAATGTATAAGTAACCCTTCGGTTTCGAATCTTGATCGTATAGGAACCCTTCATTGTCTGCCAATGCCCTCAAACATACTTGTGAGCCTCGAAGAGGAGCTCTTCCATTCCATTAACCGTAACTCCGTCGTTTTCGATCCTTGCCGAAAACCGCCGTTTTCCAAAATCCATCAAATGGCGAAGATTGATGGTCAGTTCTTTTTCTTTTGCCAACTTCAGAATGAACGGCGCACAGTTATCTCCGCAGGTTGAAGCGTTGAAAATCTGATCGTCGATATTCTTCATCAGCAGAAGCGTTTTGGTTCCGCCGGACAGGCGTTCAGGGGAAATGATTCCCAGAACCGGACTTCGGATCGCCTGACGATCCAATACCTCCGAACGATCTACCTTCCGGATTACTTCTTTTGCGAAATCATCCGTGATCCAGCTGTCATCGTATACATTTAGGAAATAGACATCCGTGTTGTAGATCGCTTCCGGCATATCGCCGAAATAAATATGCAGCATAAGCGCTCCTTTTTGAGAATCACAGTTCTGCGGCGAACCATTTTGGTCAAACCGCCATCCTATGACATTATAGCATAATTATACATTTTCTTCTATCGGAAGAGAGAATCTTCCAGGCGAAGACCTGGGAGGAGCTGAGAATCTAGCCGTTTCATTGGCGCATGTTCTCGCGGGATGGTTTTTTATTATTGTAATTTGGATCATATTTTAGCTGGGATTTACCCCAAAATAGTGGTGCATTCTCACGGTCGGCATGTTATACTGGCAACTGTAAAGATTTTCTTTAAACATCCAAGATTCTATTATATGGTTCTGTTCTTACAGAATCATTTTATATCTATTTTTCTGAAGCTGTTTATATGATTTGTGAACAGCTCTTTTGAAACGGATCCCTTGCGGGTAGTATGCAAATTGAATAGAGGCAGGGGAGACGGACATAATGGCTGTTTCCTTCTGCCAGGAGAAGAAGGAGATAGTTATATGTCAGGGGTTTATGATGGGGCATTTC
>JAFUTQ010000051.1 GCA_017484135.1 Lachnospiraceae bacterium | reverse complement strand
GAATCGGACATATCGGGATTCATCTGGGACATGCCAAGGAGGCAGGCATAGAAAAGAAGAAAAGGCACATCCTGTTGCGGATAGGTGTTGAACGACGAATTCTGAGCGGCACGAACGGCAGATTATTTTCAGGTAGTTTTGCTTGATCGGCGACACTTTCTGGGCAGAGCGACATGTTTCTGCCGGCATGAACGACGCGTTGTCGTTGCCTTTTCAAAGCTGCGGAACAGTCCGTGGTTTTGAAAAGGCCATGACAGTAAGCCATGACCTTTTGCACCTTTTCAATTACATATGACCTATGTGAGCATCTGCTCGTTGACTGCTGCGAGGATGACTTCGGAATCAATGCAGGATCTGCTAAGCTGGGATCCGAGGATCAGGGCGTCTGACATGACGTTGTCTATGATCCGGGGATTGCCGTGACAGTATCCGGTCAGCGCCGAGAGGGCATCTTCCCCAATGAGCGTGTCAGACCCGCCTGCAATTCTGAGCTTATGACGGATGTAGGATGTGAGTTCCTCCGGCTGGAGTCCCTGGAATGCGTAATGGACTGTAATCCGTTGCCGGAGCGCCTCGTGGATCGGCTTTTCCAGTGTATTGTTCAGATATGGTTCGCCGCTTAAGATCAGCGTAAAACAGTTGACGGAATCGTAGCGGAAGTTCATGAGCATCTTCAAATCCTTTAAGATCGGATTTCCGAGATACTGCGCTTCATCGATCGCCAGGATCAACGGCTGTTTCTTCTCTTTGTAGAGATAAGCGATCCGGTTCTGTATGGCCTTGAACATGATGGTCTTGCCACCTTTCGTTTCAAGCCCTGGTTCTTCGCAGAGCAGCTTGTAGAACTCGCCAACGGAAACGGTGGACAGACAGATATAATGCATGTCATAGAGGTTTTCGTTTAAGGAATCCTCAAAACAGCGGAGACAGTAGGATTTCCCCATGCCGGGCGCGGCGGTAAACACACCGATGCCGCGGACGTCCTTGAGATAAGAAAGCCGGTTCATCATGGCCTTCTGATCCTGAGATTCAAACGTATCCTTTACGTTCAGGGACTGTTTGTCAAAAGGATTGCAGGATAATCCGTAAAAGGTTTTAAAATTCATTCGGTCTCACCTGCTTCCATGGAGTAAGGAATCCAGGATCAGTGTCAACTGTTCATTCTCGAAAGAACCGCCGTGATCCATGTAGATCTTATCCGGGATCCCGTAAGTGGATATGGCCTGTTTTAATACCTTCTGGTGAAAGAAGCCTTACGTCAGATATCATCAATGGAGCAAGCAATCAGAGAAAATACATTTGTTCAGTCTCAGATGCAAGCAGAAATAGAGAATCTTAAGGCTATTCCCGAGACGATAACGGTATTATTTCTGGCGGCAAATCCAATAACGACATCACGGCTGGGGTTAGATGAAGAAGTCAGGTCTATTCAAGAGAAAATTCGCCTATCAGAATACAGGGATTCAATTCGATTTGAAAGCCGTGGGGCAGTCCGTGCTTCGGATATACTGCAGGCAATCAATGAAACGAACCCTACAATAGTTCATTTTAGTGGGCATGGTGCCGTATCAGGTGAGTTAGTGTTGCAAAATCCAGATGGGACTGAAAAACTTGTTTCTCAGGAAGCTATTACAATGACTATTGCTACCGCTTCGGATACTATTAGACTTGTGGTGTTTAATGCATGCTTCTCACAACAACAGGCGGAAAGTGTTGTGGAACATATTGAAGCGGCTATTGGTATGTCGGACTCAATAACAGATGAAACCGCTTGTGTATTCGCTGCACAATTATATTCATCAATAGGTTTTGGTCGTTCGTTAAAAACGTCATTTGATCAGGCTAAAGCCGTTAAGATACACCATAGCAATTTCCGTCAAAATGTGGTATACTATAGATAGCTAAATCAATGATTGGAGGGATTTTTATGACAGCAGAAGCAGCATGGGATTATGCTATCGGGATGATTAAGGTGGATGGACTTGAGCCAACGGAAGACTTTAAAAAATATATTGAACTTGAAAAATCCGGTAAGGCTACTACCGAGGATTTAAAGAAATATCTAGATAAGAAATATAAGGCGAAAGAAGATGATTGATCCGTATGTATATCCCGGTACGGATATTCTGAAAAATGCCTTAGGCATTAAAAACAGACAAGGACTTGATGATGCCGAGGCAGATTATGTCTCGCTTCGGCTTCGGGAGCTTGCCGAAAAGCCTTTGCCGGGAGAATATGATGTGGCCCATGTAGCCAAAATGCACGAGTACATCTTTCAGGATATCTTTGAATGGGCAGGAAAGTTTCGCACCATCAATATGGAAAAAGAAGAGCCGGCTCTTGGTGGCTTGTCTATCGAATATTCAGATAAAGACAATATTGAGGATGATTTGGCCGAGGCACTCCGGAAAATGTCCTCTCGTGAGTGGGGTTCACTTTCTTTAGATGAGAAAGTGAAGAGTTTTTCAGAAGATTTAGCCGCAATCTGGAAAGTTCATGGTTTCCGTGAGGGAAATACAAGGCTCGCCGTTACTTTCTGTTGCCAGTTTATTGAAGCGCAGGGGATTCCCATTAATCGGGCAATCTTTGAGAAACATAGTGCCTATGTTCGTACCTCTCTCGTGGCTTATACGGCAGTTTTTCACGATTTAGGAGATTTGTCTAAGAAAGAGTATCTGGAGCGGATTATCAGGGACTCTCTTTGTAGTAAATAGCATAAAATAATAAAGAATCTTTCATCAGAATAATATTCTCGGTGGAAGCTTCTCTTTGGAATTGTGATGCAAAATGCGAACCTTGTTTGCGCGTCAGCGTGGAGTATGGGCGCGGGGGTTAGAATAAGCGGTTTCACCCCTATAAATCGGGGCTTTTTAGATTGATATAATGATAGATTTTTTGAAAAAGTGGTCAAGAGACATATAATTGCACCAGAAATATGTTTCATAACAATTTGGACGGATGGTGGACTTATTGGTGCGGAGGGGACGGCAAAATCTGTGTTGATAATTTCCGCCCCCTCAAGCTACTCACGGATATGGATTACAGTTCCCGTTCCCGCCGAACCGCAATCTCCGTTAGTCGCACAAGCTGGCGCAGGCACTTCTCCATGCTCTTTGCGTCAAACCTACTCTCGCCCCATTCATGCATAATCCCGATAAACTCTGCCGAGTACCGCCGGAAAATTCGCTCGTCCATCGCTTTTCCGTAAGAAGTCCAACTCTGTGTAAGCAAATCCTTTATTTCTGACAGAATCCTTGTCCAGATTAGATAACTGCCCCGGTTCTGCTTAATCTCAAATCGGATAGAATTCCTGCTAACCCCAATCAGAAAATGTCTTAAAAAAGTGCGCTTGTCATCTTTGCGCACTCGGCTTCCCTCCGCAATTTCCCCGACCACTCGGAGAATTTTCTCCTCATTCTCCCGATAAATTGCTTCGATATTCGGATAGTGATAATAAACTCCGATCCGCGTCAGCTTCGCTCTGCGGGCGATAGTCGAGATAGGGATTCTCCCGAGTCCTTCCGTCCGGACAAGTTCCACTTTTACCGCTTTTAAGATTTTGTTTTCTGAGGCAAGATACCTCTTTGTGTGCTGTTTCATGCCCACACCTTTCCATTAAATTATAAAAGGCACGATTTTTTCATGCCTATTATAATTGTGGGACTATAGAATGCACATTACAAGAGTTTTCGAAAATTCCAGCCCCCGAAACTTCCCTGAATATAGGTTATACGCGTTTGCCGAGAGGTTATTGTCTCTGCCCCGGAGGTACACATATCTGGGCATTTATAATGTCGGCGAAAGGTGCGATTCGGAGAAGGTACGGGGACTGGAATGCCGTCCAGAGGTACAATGACATTTACCGGGGGCAGATGTCGAACATCACTCCTCACGTCTGCCGCCACACCTATTGCCCGAATATGGCGAGGGCAAGGATGAACCCCAAGACGCTCCAGTACCTAATGGAGCATTCGGATATTTCGGTCACGATGAATACCTACACGCATCTTGGCTACGATGATGCCAGGGATGAGATGAATTAGAACAAAGGCTCGTAGCGGCGGGTCTTTTTTATGAATCGCCTTGTTTGTGTTGCGATTTGCGTCACAATAGTGTATAATAGCGCCAAACATAGCAAGATTAGAAAGGTGGTAAGTGACATGGCAGTAAAAACGGCGAATGTTAACTCACGTATGGAATTGAATATAAAACAGCAGGCGGAAAGCATCCTTGACAGATTGGGTATTCCGCGCTCAGTTGCGATAGATATGTACTATAGGCAAATTATTGCCCATAACGGGATACCTTTCCCGCTTACGCTTCCCTCTACCATACCGGCAAGGAATGAAATGTCTGTGGCAGAATATAATCGCATGATGGCCACGGGATTATCTCAGGCAAAGGCCGATGATTCGTTTGATGTTGACGAGGTGTTCGGCGAGCTTGAGGAGGGGATGGGTTGAAGAATTATACCGTAAGAATCACGAGACAAGCGAGAGAGCTTCTGCGTGGAATCAAGAAATACATTTCAGAGGAACTTCTTGCTCCAGAGGCTGCGCAAAATACCATTGCAGTACTGAAGAAGGAAATCAAGAGTCTCTCAAGTATGCCGGAGCGAATAGAGCTTACTGAAGAGGAACCATGGCGAAGTGAGGGAATTCATCGTATGCATGTCAAGAATTATTATGTCTATTTCTGGATTGATGAAGAAAACAGTAAAGTGCAGATAACGTCAGTGATTTATGTTGCAAGGGATCAGGCTGCACAGCTGGAATTGATGGAGATGGAATAGACCAGAGTTCTTATGAGTGGGGTTCTTATTGTGGGGTACCTATATCGTTAAAAGAGGGGGGCACTTTTAACGATTATCCCCGAAAATCTTAGTAGTAATTGCCTCCCGGTCTTACTACGATTTGACTACTAACGAAGTCCACACTTTGCCTCGTTTTGCCGCATTTTGTAATAATTAACCGATTCTGTCAAATTCACACAAGCAACGGACAGGTCAGCAAAACTCTGCAAAACCCGACATATCGAGGGCACTGAAAAACTCCCATTTTCTATGTGGGAGTTTTTCAGTGCCCTCTAAATATAAGGCTTTCAGATTCCACTTTTTATCCAAAAACACTTGATATTTATCTCAAAAAATGCGACGCTTCGCGCCTGTTTAATCGTAAGCGCACAATGCTAGGGTGGATTGAGTTCTCACTCAAGTTATTCGAAATGCTACAGTGTGCGTCCTCGAGGTCGGTCATCATATAGTTCTGCTGGTTCCGCGCATAGTTCAGTGCTCTGACCAGACGGGTACTGTTGGGGCATTCTGCTTGTTGATCCACGCCCGGAAAGCCTCTACAACGGGCTTCTGATCCCTGTATGGCAGGATCGGTATAATCCTTTTCCTGTCTGTAAAAAGGCAGGGCGTCAAGGATCACTTCCCTGCGGGGCAGGTTGTCAAACATCTCCTCGATGGTCTTCTGTAAAGCATCCATGGATCTGGTCTGTGCTGAAATCAGTTCATTCAGTTTTGCAATGGTGTCCTTTAGCTCGATAAGCTGTATGTCTTTGGCTGCGCAATTTCAAGCCCTGACATCAGCCAGTCGAATTGCTGCCAGATGATCGAACATGGATTGTAAGTCCGATAAGAAATCCTGTTTGAACCGGGTAAATGATGTGGAATGGATTGGACGAAAATCATAATTGAAATAAGAACAGGACAAATGACGATTATTTCATTTTGGATTGACAAATTGAAATAAAAGAAATATACTGAACTCAATATTTCAAGTTAGGAAAGGGTCTTATGATGGCGAACAGGGCAGGAAGCTTTAGAACTAATTTGTCAGGAGAAGCTGCATACAAGTCTTTTGTCCCTAATCCGCTGCCTCCGGTTCCAGAGATAGAAATGGATGAAGCGATGGTAAAAGCTCTTGTCGATGCAAATAAAAGCCTTGCATCCTTAGACAGTATTTCTGCCAGAATCCCCAACATAGAGTTGTTTGTGTCTATGTATGTTCGTAAAGAGGCGCTCATGTCTTCTCAGATAGAAGGGACTCAGGCAACGCTGGAAGATGTTCTTGACCCGATGATAGAGGATAATACAAACAGGAATGTTGCAGACGTTGTGAATTATATTAAAGCGACAGAATATGCGATAAACAGACTCCATACGCTCCCTTTGTGCAATCGTTTGATTAAGGAAACACATGCTGTTTTAATGGAGAATGTGCGGGGACAAGAGAAAAGTCCGGAAGATATGGAGACAGCAATGTCGGACCTGGAGAAGTACATGAATGCGGAGGACAAGCTTGATAATCTTATCAGGGCAGCACTGATCCATTATCAGTTTGAAACGATACACCCGTTTCTTGACGGAAACGGCAGAGTCGGAAGGCTTCTTATAACGCTTTTTCTTATGGAAAATAAAGTGCTTCAGGCACCTGCGCTTTATATTTCATACTTTCTTAAGAAGAATCGGGTGGAATACTATGACAGGATGACAGAGGTCAGAAACAAAGGAAATTATGAGCAGTGGATCCTGTTCTTCCTTGCGGCGATCCTGGAGTCCTCGCAAGATGCGATTGATACCATAGATGAACTGACTGCGCTTCATGATAAGAATGTCAGACGGATAGAGGATATGGGACGGGCAAGAAAAAATGCAAAAGCGCTTTTTGATTATCTTGAAACAAACCCGATCATTGATATTGGAAAGACTTCGGATGCATTGGGGCTGTCGTTTAATACAGTATCATCTGCTGTGAAGAGACTTATAGATGCAGGAATTCTTATTCAGACAGAGAATGCGAGTCGCAACAGGACTTTTGCTTATGAAGACTATCTGAACATATTAAGAAAAGGAACATGATATATGCATTTTGCAGAGGCAAAATCCCTGCTGACCAGATGAAACGGCATGAACATATACCGGGGCTTCATTAGATGATTATACGCTCCAGAAAGAACTGATTGACCATCATGTGTATCCGGCATCGATTAGAGTATAAACACAAAGATGAAATGATAGGTATAGATGGAGGATAATTATGTACTTAAGCGATGAGTTTATTATGGATAAATTGAATAGACTTCCAGAACATATAATGGCGAAGGATATATTTGCTCCTTTATTGCGAAAAAAGGGGTTAAAAGGTGTAAAGTTTACCGGAGGTTCTGAAGAAGAGGGGATAGATATAGAGTATTATGAAAAATCGAACGCTGACAATACAAAACAATATGCCGGAATACAATTTAAAAAGGGGAATATTACATATAGCTCACGCGGCGCAAACGGGACTGTAAAAGATTTGAGAAATCAAGCGGAAGAGGCATTTGCCAAAGATATTTGCGATGTTAATTCTGCCGGAGTTTATCATATATCTCGATATATTGTAGCAACGACAGGTGAGATTAATGAGAATGCAAGAAAAATGATCAATAAAGCTAAGACCAGAGGAGAACAGACAAATATATCCTATTGGGACTGTGGCAAATTGGCAGATGATATACGAAATTATTATTTAGATGAATTTATCGATTATTTCGATATCGTTGATGAAGACGAAGAGGAAGAATTTGCTTATGGGGATAACATTGTCACGTCAGATTATATTGAAGAAAATTATGGAACGTTAGTAGTTAAATCAAAAAAAAGTGTAAAAACTTTTTCGCATATGCAGAAAGAAATTATAAAAGCAATCATAAATAATTACTTTGAAAATGATGCTTATGAAATAACGATTGGTGATTTATTATTTGAATTGGAAACTCAGGAAGATCATATAAGAGAGGATTTAAGAGACTTACAACGTTTTGGAAGCATTGATATTGAGGATGATACAATTTCATTGGATGGAAAAGCAAATAGTCTAATTAGATTAGCAGAAAGCATTGTTGAAGAAATGATATTGGCTGATGAGTATGAGGGAAACGAAGATGAGGCGCAACAAATATTTTATGATTTGATAGATGATCCTTAAGCGCTGCACTCATAATACTCTGGATCACATCGAGCATCTTAGAGTAATACTGATTTTTTGCAGTGTCCTTTTCGCTTGCTTTTGCAAGGGGGACATCATACTCGTCAATAAGAAGAATGACAGGCTTACCATATAAGCCAGTCAACATTCGCATCAATATCTTTAATGAATTTTTTACTTCATCCTCCTCTGCCGTCTTGTACATCAAACAGTTAAAAATTCAACGAAAATCCTTTATAACTTCCAAATCCGAGCATATCAAAGACCAAAAAGAAAGGCGTTTTTCAAGCTTTAACGCCAAACGGACATTGTCAATGGGGCAAAACAACACGCCTCATATATTTGAGGTAAGGCTCACGGATTCAGGTGTAAGATAAAAAATTTAAAAAATCTGTCACATATTAGTATTTTTTGAGTTGTTCTTATAAAGAGAGTTGTTGATTTACAAATATGTGCGAGGTATGGGTATGACTGAAACGGAGGGATTTATTTTTGAAACATATCGGTGTCAATATAGATAAATTGGGAATTATGCAGAGATAACAGAGCCAAAGAAAATATATAGATGTTTTGTCATAGTACCATCAAGAAGGATGACTGTCCGGGAGGTTCATATGTCGAAAGAGACAAAGGAAGAAAAATTCAACAAGCACCATCCCATTTTTGCGACGTTATTGGTGACCGTCATTGGAGGCATCATTGTTTTTCACTATTCAGAGGTTCGAAAAAAGCCTGAGGCGGAGAATCTATCAGCAGAGGAAACAATGGAGCAGGCTGCTTTGCAGCAGGAATCAGAGAGGGAAAAGTATGCCGATGGATTAGAAGGACTCCTTCCTACGCTGGAACCACAGATAAGCGAGGTCAATTGTAACGTCAAGACTCAAATTTACTCTGGCCCCGGGAGTGATTACTGGTATCGGGAAGGCATGTACACAGTATCCGGAGCGGAGCACGGGTTGAAGGTATATGGTTTTTCGAACGAATGGATTATGGTGGATGCTTATTCGGAGTATGACCAACATTACCACATTGGATGGGTAAACCGAGCTGCAATTGAAGACCAATATCTTTTTGAGCTCGAACAGATCGATTTCTCACCGATCAATCTGATCACTACAGCAGTCATTTTCTGTACGGATGAGCCAACTGACGGGCAAAGTGTCATCATGCAGATTCCGGCTAAGTATACACTCCAGGGTTTGGCGCTTTTCGATGAGGACTGGGTCTATTGCCAGTGCACCGTGGACGGAGGAATGCCGATTCGGATGTTTGTCCCGAGAGAAAAACTGGCATTGCTGTTGGTGTATAAAGAAAAAAATTTTTAATAAAGTGCATCTAAACAAAGGAATTGAAGAATTAAAAAACAATCTCTATAAAAGTTCCGTCCTTACTCTTTCCATATATATCAAATCTGACTCCATGAAACAGGAAGTATTGTCAAACTGCAAGAAACATGCTACAATTGGCAGAGAATTGAGGTAATTGTGCAAAATCAGAGCCTCTGGGCGAGTGGGGGTTTTGCGCTGTTAAGGCGGGACACATGTGGTATGGGATGTATCGTGGAATAGCCGGATAAGGGATGTTCAATGAACGAGAGATATAAGCATCTGGTAAATTATGTTGCGAATTTGATAACACTCTTAGTGGAAGCAGCAGCATTTGCATATATTTGGTATGCCGTGTACCGGCCGAGTTTACCCGGAGAGTTTTTCTTCCGAAGGGGAAACTGGGCCGTAGTTGGCATGTATACGCTGGTTATTTTTTTCTTCACAAGGATATTTGGCGGTTACAAGATCGGATATATGCGGATTACGGATATTGTGCTGTCGCATGTCCTGTCTATCGTATTGAGCGCCGGGGTCGGCTATATTGAGCTGTGCCTGATTTCCAGAGACTATCTGACACCGGTACCTATCTCCATCATGGCAGTGGGAGAGGTTCTGTTTATTATCCCGTGGGTCTTTTTTATCCGTTATGTATATGCGCGGATGTACCCGCCCAGACAGATGCTGGTTATCTATGGAAATTATTCGCCGGATGAGCTGATCGAGAAGATCAATACCAGAAAAGACAAATATAATATCTGCGCATCGGTCAGCTATGAGATTGGCCACAGAAAGCTTTATAAGCTGATCTTGAAGTATAATGCGGTTGTTTTATGTGATCTGCCGGCGGAAGCCAGAAATCAGATTATGAAGTATTGCTACCAGCAGTCCATCCGCACCTATGTGACACCCAAGATTTCGGATATCCTGTTTCGCGGAGCGGATGATATTCATCTGTTTGACACGCCGCTGTTGTTGTCCCGAAATCAGGGCTTGTCCATTACAGAGAGATTTATTAAGAGGGTCAGTGATATTGTGGTATCCTTCCTTGGCATCGTGATTGCCTCGCCGTTTATGCTGATTATCGCTGCGGCCATCAAGCTGTATGATGGAGGACCGGTCTTTTACAGACAGGAACGTCTGACGAGGGACGGGAAAGAGTTTCAGATCATAAAGTTTCGGAGCATGTGTGTGGATTCCGAAAAAAGGGGCGCACGTCTGGCGGCAAAGGGCGATTCCCGCATTACACCGGTGGGCAGGGTAATCCGAAATATTCATTTTGATGAGCTGCCCCAGCTGTTTAACATCCTCAGAGGGGATATGTCTATGGTTGGCCCTCGCCCGGAGCGGAGAATCATCGCAGAGCAGTATGAAGAAATTATCCCGGAATTTGGCTTTCGGATGAAGGTAAAAGCGGGGCTTACCGGGTATGCACAGGTATATGGAAAGTACAACACTACGCCGTATGATAAGCTGAAAATGGATATTACTTATATTGAAAATTATTCCATCGGACTGGATATTAAAATCATGCTGCTGACCTTTAAGATTTTGTTTCAGAAGGAGAATACGGAAGGGGTAGAAGACGAGCAGATCACGGCGATCAAAAAGTAGAAAAGTGGTTACACAGTGAACAGTTCGGCATATCTTTTTAAGGTAAGACGAATAATGAAAGAAAAAACAATTTTTACAGGAGAATTAATATGAAATATTTTGGAACAGACGGATTTCGCGGAGAGGCAAATAAGGTGCTGACAGCAGATCATGCATATCAAATCGGACGGTACCTCGGTTGGTATTACAGCAGGGAGCATCGGGGACGGATTGTGATCGGAAAAGATACCCGCAGGAGCAGCTATATGCTGGAATACGCGCTTGTCGCGGGGCTTACCGCCTCCGGGGCAGATGCATTTATGCTGCATGTCACGACGACGCCAAGCGTGGCCTATGTGGTGCGGACGGAGGATTTTGACTGCGGAATCATGGTGTCTGCCAGTCACAACCCCTATTATGACAACGGAATCAAAGTACTGGATGGAAATGGACACAAGATTGCAGCGGAGATCGAAAATGCGATGGAGCAATATATTGACGGTGAGGGAGAAGCGATTCCTTTGGCGGTGCGCGAGGATATCGGCACGGCGGTTGATTATGCGATCGGAAGAAACCGTTATATCGGATATCTGATCTCGCTGGCAACCCGTTCTTATAAAAATATGCGTGTTGGTCTGGATTGTTCCAATGGCAGTACCTTTATGATTGCGAAGAGTGTGTTTGACGCATTGGGTGCCAAGACCTATGTGATTGGAAATGAGCCGGACGGTTTGAATATCAACGAAAACTGTGGTTCTACCCATATTGAAAATCTGAAGCGACTGGTGCTGGAAAAGCAGCTGGATGTCGGCTTTGCCTTTGACGGAGATGCAGACCGGTGTATTGCAGTGGATGAGACCGGGATGGAGGTTCATGGAGACTATATTCTGTATGTGTGCGGACGGTATCTGAAGGAAAACAACCGTTTGGACGGAAACACCGTCGTGACTACCGTGATGTCCAATATGGGCTTGTTCAAGGCATTGGATAAGGTGGGGATTGATTATGAGAAAACCACCGTTGGAGATAAATATGTGAATGAGACCATGGTGGCCAATGGTTATGTGCTGGGGGGCGAGCAGTCGGGACATATTATTTTCAGCAAGCACGCAACGACCGGAGATGGAATTTTGACCGCACTCATGCTGATGGAAGTCATTCTGGAGAAAAAACAGAGCCTGCATACCCTGGCGGCCAAGATGAAGATGTATCCGCAGCTGCTTGTGAACGTGAAGGTGGCAGACAGACGGGAAGCGATAGAAAACCCGAAGGTGCAGGAGGAATATCAGCGGATTACAGATGTGCTGGGGGATGACGGACGTATTTTGCTGCGGGAGAGCGGCACGGAGCCGGTGGTTCGTGTCATGGTGGAGGCTGAGACAGATGAGCTGTGTCAGCAGTATGTAGACGAAATGGTGGATGTGATCCGGGGAGAGGGGCTGGAGGTAGGATAAACGGAGAGGGAGGATGATATGGAGCTTTCAATTATTATTCCCTGTTACAATGAAGAAGCAGCATTACCCTATTTTTATGAAGAAGTTACCCGGGTTTTGGCGCCGCAGAAAATAGAATATGAGTTATTGTTTGTCAATGACGGCTCAACCGATGAGACGCTGCGGGTGTTGAAACACTATGCGGAGCAGGATGCGCATATCAAATACCTTTCTTTATCCAGAAATTTTGGAAAGGAAGCCGCGATGTATGCAGGATTTTGCAATGCAGGCGGGGATTATGTCGCGGTGATGGATGCGGATCTGCAGGATCCGCCGTCGCTGCTTCCACGGATGCTTGAAACTCTGCAGACCGGGGAATATGATTGTGTGGCGACAAGAAGGGTCACAAGACAGGGGGAACCCCCTGTCCGGTCCTTCTTTGCCAGAAGGTTTTACCGGATTATCAATAAAATCTCGGATGCAGACATTGCGGACGGGGCAAGAGATTTTCGCTTGATGAAAAGAACAATGATGGACGCGATTGTAGAGATGGGAGAATACAATCGGTTTTCCAAGGGGATTTTCGGCTGGGTAGGCTTCCGGACATGCTGGCTGACCTATGAGAATGTAGAGCGGGTGGCAGGGAAAACAAAGTGGAAGTTTTGGAAGCTGTTTAAGTATGCGATGGATGGGATTGTCAATTTTTCACAGGCACCGTTAAATCTTGCCTCGTGGTTTGGTATGTGGATGACCTTTTTGTCTTTTCTGGTGTTAGTTTTCATTATTGTCCGGAAGCTTTGCTTTGGAGATCCGGTGGATGGATGGGCGTCGACCATTTGCGTGATCATCTTCATGGGAGGAATACAGCTGTTTTGCATGGGGGTTATGGGGCAATATGTTGCCAAGACCTATATGGAAGCCAAGCATCGGCCGCACTTTATTGTTACGGAAACAAATAAAGAAGACGCGCAGAAGATAAAATGAGCCGGTGGAGTGTCTGCAATTGACATTTATATTGGAATAAGATATCGTTTTGTTGAGACTGGACAAGACGAAAAGGGGAATTGTCGGTATGATAAAAACCAGATTAGTGAAATTGTTATCTCATGAAAAAAAATATATTGTATACCATGTGATGATACAGTGGTTTGAATTAATGGCGCAGATACTGGCCATTTTTTCTTTGACTGCATTGCTGGAGAAGCTGATGGACGACAGCTATCAGAGAATCGATATACATATCACAGTGGCAATCCTGATTGCTGCCATGATTCTTCGGTTTGCGGGGGACCGGCTTTTGGCGCGGATGTCCTATCTTGCCGGTGCAGATGTGAAACGGATTCTCCGGGAAAAAATATATGAAAAAATGCTGAGGCTGGGTGCTTCGTATCGCAGCTACACTGCGACCTCAGAGATCGTACAGCTGGCTGCAGAGGGGGTCGAACAGATGGAAACCTATTTCGGCAAGTATCTCCCTCAGTTTTTTTACAGCCTGCTGGCACCCCTTACTTTGTTTTTGATTTTGGTTTTTGTGAGCTGGAAAGCAAGTCTGGTGCTTTTGATCTGCGTGCCGTTGATTCCGATATCAATTGTAGTGGTGCAAAAGCTTGCAAAGCGACTGCTGAGTAAGTATTGGGGTATTTATGCCGGTCTTGCAGACAGCTTTCTGGAGAATTTGCAGGGCATGACGACATTAAAAATCTATCTGGCAGATCAGAAAAAGGCGGACGAGATGGATGCGGAAGCATCTCGTTTTCGAAAAATTACCATGAAGGTGCTTACCATGCAGCTAAATTCCACCAGTGTTATGGACATTGTGGCATATGGCGGTGCTGCGGCGGGAATTGTGGTTGCTGTGTTGGAGCATTTGCATGGAAATGTAACACTGGCGGGAGCGCTTACCATAGTGCTGTTGGCGGCGGAATTTTTTATTCCGTTGCGTCTGCTGGGCTCTTATTTTCATATTGCCATGAATGGAATGGCGGCCAGTGATAAAATTTTTGCGTTTCTGGATCTGCCCGAGCCCAAGCAGGGCGCAGAAGCCTGGGAGGATCGGAATACGGGGATCTATATGGAGGAGGTATGCTTCGGCTATAGGGATGGAGCGGATGTCTTGCAGCATGTCAGTGTGAATCTGCCGGCGGGCAGTCTGATCTCTCTGGTCGGGGAGTCCGGCTGCGGCAAGAGCACCATAGCCGGAATTTTGTCCGGGAAAAACAAGGATTACAGAGGGCGGATTCTGTTGGGAGAACGGGAGCTTGCCGGGATGGCAGAAGACGAGCTTTTGAAAAATATTACCGTGGTGGCGCATGACAGTTATTTGTTCAAAGGTACGGTGGAGGAAAATCTCAGGATGGCAAAGCCGCAGGCAACAGAGGAGGAACTGGAGGAGGCGTTGGTCAGAGTAAACCTGCTGGATTTTTTGAAGACGCAGAACGGACTTGCCACTGAGCTTTTGGAGCGTGGAGCAAATCTTTCGGGAGGACAGCGGCAGCGACTGGCGTTGGCGCGGGCGCTGCTCCACGACACCCCCATTTATATCTTCGATGAGGCGACCTCTAACATTGATGTGGAGAGCGAGAACCGCATCATCTGGATCATACGGGAACTGGCAAAGACCAAAACAATTCTGTTGATTTCCCATAGATTGGCGAATGTGATTGACTCGGATTGTATCTATATGATGGAGCGGGGGAAGGTGCTGGAAAAAGGAACGCACAGGCAGTTGATGCAAATGGATGGGGCATACCGAAAAATGTTTCTGACGCAGTATGAGCTGGAGCAGTACGGAAAGGCGGTGGAAGCGTAATGCAGGAGAAAAAACGACGCAGAGGGCTTTCGATTATGCTGGAATTGGTGGTCTTGGTAAAGCCTTTGCTACATATCATGCTATTGGCAGTTCTTCTGGGTACCATCGGGTATTTGTGCGCAATTTCTCTCACGATCATCGGAACAGAGCTTTTGCTGTATGGTGCGGGGGCAGTGACATCTTTGTGGTTTGGCATGACGGTACGGAAGATGTTTGTTTTATTGCTTGCGGCAGCTGTGGCAAGAGGGATTCTGCACTATGCTGAGCAGTATTGCAATCATTTGATTGCCTTTAAGCTGTTGGAGATCATACGGCATAAGGTGTTCACCGCGTTGCGGAGGCTGTGCCCGGCAAAGCTGGAGGGGAAGGATCGGGGGAATCTGATTTCCATTATCACGGCGGATATCGAATTGCTGGAGGTGTTTTATGCCCATACGATTTCACCGATTGTCATTGCAATCCTGACGAACGGATTGATGACAGTTTTTATTGCGCATTTTCATCCCTTGTCAGGACTTGTGGCATTTGCGGCATATTTGATCGTGGGGCTGGCGATTCCTCTTTACAATGGAAAAAAGACCTGTGATAAGGGAATGGAGTTTCGAACAGAAATGGGGGAGCTGAACAGCTTTGTGCTGGATTCTCTGCGGGGAATGGATGAGATTTTACAGTATGGACAGGGAGAGAACCGCAAAAAACAGATGAATGAGAGAGCCCGGCATCTTAGCTTCCTGCAGCAGCAGCTCAGCCGTCGGGAGGGGGAGCAGCGATCCTTTACGAATCTTGCTGTGTGGCTGGCATCCTTTGGGATGCTGTTCTTAAATATGCATCTGTATCAGAGCGGGGAGATGGGATTTGCAGATATGGTTCTGGCAACCATTGCCATGATGGGTTCCTTTGGTCCGGTCATTGCGCTGTCTTCTTTGTCAAATAATCTGAATCAGACTCTGGCAAGCGGCGAGCGTGTGCTGACGCTTTTGAAGGAGCAGCCGCAGGTGGCGGAGGTTTTGCCGGAGCCGGAGAGGAATTTGAATGGCAGCAGGCATTTTACCGGAGCGAAGATGGCACATGTGGATTTCTCGTATGATAATCGTGAGGAACAGATTTTGTCGGATTATGAGATACAGATTGAGCCGGGGCAGATCACAGGGCTTCATGGGGCAAGCGGTTCCGGCAAATCCACCGTGCTGAAGCTGCTGATGCGTTTCTGGGATCCGCAGCGCGGCGAGATTACCCTGTCGGATCGAAGGATATCCGAAATTCCTACCTGTCAGCTGCGTGGCGCGGAGAGTTATGTGACGCAGGAGACCCATTTGTTTCATGATACCATCGCGCACAATATTGCAATCGGGAAACCGGGGGCCTCGGGAGAGGAGATTATGGAAGCTGCGAAAAAGGCCGCAATTCATGAATTTATTCTGTCGCTGCCGGAAGGGTATGACACACCGGTGGGAGAGCTGGGCGATACCCTGTCGGGAGGAGAGCGGCAGCGGATCGGAATTGCGCGGGCATTTCTCCATGATGCACCCTTGCTGCTTCTGGATGAACCCACCAGCAATCTTGATGCATTAAATGAAGCGATGATCGTGAAGACCTTCAAGGAGAGCTGCCACGGCAAGACAGTGGTATTGGTATCCCACAGGCTGTCTACTCTGCGGATCGCAGACCGCATATTTGAGATGGATCGGGTTCGGTAATGTATGAAATAAAGTACACAAAAATGGGGCAAATATTGCCTTGACATTGTTGATTTTACCGAAATGCTGTGTTAAGATAATCTCAGCAATCAACAAAATAAAAAAGAAAAGGAGAAAAATAAAATGGTTGATTTTGAACAGTGGAATGGTTTTGAAGGAAGACTCTGGAAAGAAGAGATTAATGTTCGTGATTTCATCCAGAAGAACTACACTCCGTATGACGGAGATGAAAGCTTCTTGGCAGGACCGACAGAAGCAACTGACAAATTGTGGGGCAAATTACAGGAGTTACAGAAACAGGAGCGTGCAAAGGGCGGCGTTCTTGATATGGATACAGATATTGTATCTTCCATTACATCTCATGGTGCAGGATATATCAGCGAGGAATTAAAGGATTTAGAGCAGATCGTAGGTTTGCAGACAGATAAGCCGTTGAAGCGTGCATTTATGCCGTATGGTGGTATCCAGATGGCTGAGAAGTCTCTGACCGAGTACGGATATGAGATCAATCAGGATCTCCACAAGATCTTCACCGAGTATCACAAGACACACAATCAGGCAGTGTTTGATGCTTACACACCGGAGATGAGAGCAGCCCGCAAGAACAAGATCGTTACCGGTCTTCCGGACACCTACGGACGCGGACGTATCGTAGGCGATTACAGACGTGTGGCTCTGTATGGTATTGATCACTTGATCGAGGAGAAAGAGAAAGATAAGGAATATTGCGGATGCGGCGTGATGACCGATGACATCATCCGTCAGAGAGAAGAGCTGACCGGTCAGATCAATGCATTGAAGCAGATGAAGGAGATGGCTCAGATTTACGGTTATGATATTTCTAAGCCGGCTACCACTGCAAAAGAGGCATTCCAGTGGACTTACTTCGGATATCTGGCAGCAATCAAGACACAGAACGGTGCTGCAATGAGTATCGGACGTGTTTGTACCTTCCTTGATATCTATGTAGAGAGAGATCTGAAGAATGGTACTTTGACAGAGTCACAGGCTCAGGAGCTGGTTGACCATATGATCATGAAGTTCAGAATGGTTAAGTTTGCTCGCTGCAACTCTTACAACCAGTTATTCTCAGGAGATCCGGTATGGGCTACCATCGACCTTGCAGGTATCGGCGTAGACGGACGCTCTATGGTTACCAAGACGGACTTCCGTGTACTTCACACCCTGGAGAATATGGGACCTTCACCGGAGCCGAACATTACCGTATTGTACTCCTCAGCATTGCCTGAGAGCTTCAAGAAATATGCTGCTGCTATTTCTATCCGCACAAGCTCCATCCAGTATGAGAACGATGACGTGATGAAGCCGATCTGGGGCGATGATTATGCAATCTGCTGCTGCGTATCTGCAACACAGACAGGTAAGGAGATGCAGTTCTTCGGAGCAAGAGCAAACCTTGCAAAGTGCCTGCTTTACGCAATCAACGGTGGTGTGGATGAGAAGAATAAGGTACAGGTAGGACCTGCATATCAGCCGATTACTTCTGAGTACTTAGACTATGATGAGGTAATGCAGAAATATGATGTGATGTTAGACTGGCTGGCAGGCTTGTATGTAAATATCCTGAACCTCATCCAGTATATGCATGACAAATACTTCTATGAGTATGCAGAGCTGGCATTGATCGATACAGACGTAAGAAGAACCTTCGCAACAGGTATTGCAGGATTCTCACACGTAATCGATTCCCTGAGCGCAATCAAGTATGCAAAGGTTAAGACCATCCGCGATGAGAACGGTATTGTAGTAGACTATGAGACAGAGGGAGACTTCCCGCGCTATGGTAATGATGATGACCGCGCAGACGAGATTGGTGTATGGCTGTTAAAGACCTTCATTGACAGAATTAAAAAGCATCACACCTATCGTAATTCTGAGCCGACCACATCCATTCTGACCATTACATCCAACGTTGTTTACGGAAAAGCAACCGGAGCAATGCCGGATGGAAGAAAGGCCGGAGAGCCGTTATCACCGGGTGCTAACCCGAGCTATGGAGCAGAGCAGAGCGGACTTCTTGCTTCTCTGAATTCTGTTGCTAAGATTCCTTATGAGTGGGCTTTGGATGGAATTTCCAATACACAGACCATGAACCCGGATGCACTTGGACATTCCGAGGAGGAGCAGGTTAAGAACTTAGTTCAGGCTATGGACGGATACTTCGATCAGGGAGCACATCACCTGAACGTAAACGTATTTGGTACGGAGAAGCTCATTGATGCTATGGAGCATCCTGAGAAAGAGGAATATGCGAACTTTACCATTCGTGTATCCGGATATGCGGTTAAGTTCATCGATCTGACCAAAGAGCAGCAGAAGGACGTTATCGCAAGAACTTGCCACGCAAGGTTATAAGATTGAGAATAGTTGGCAATCATAATACCAAGAAATAGAATTTCCGCAGAGGGTTCTCTGCGGAAATTCATTTTGAAATTTTCCTTATAATCCATATATTTATAAAGGAGTGATGAAAGTGGGTGAAGAGATTTTGACGTTGGAAGAACAAAAGCAGATTCTGATTGATGCCTATATCAATCTTATGAGAATTAAAAAAGTTCAAAAAGAAGTCAATGAAGAATTGGAATATCAAATAAAAACAACAAAAGTAAAACTTTCAACTTTTGGGATTGATATCTCGGAACTTGAATTTTAATAAAAAAGCTAATAATTTTTAAGAGTGTAATTCTTATTGGGTGTTCAAAAGGGTTATACTCTTTTGATATTTAGGAGGAACAGCAAATGAGCAATACAGTTGGGAAGGTACATTCGCTGGAGACGTTTGGACTGGTGGATGGACCGGGCGTACGGTTCGTGGTTTTTTTACAGGGCTGTCATATGAGATGCCAGTACTGCCACAACCCGGAGACGTGGAATCTTGATGCAGGAGAGACATGGACACCGGAGGATTTGTTTCAGAAGGTGTACCGGTACAAAAATTACTGGGGGAAGGATGGCGGGGTTACCGTCAGCGGCGGGGAGCCGTTATTGCAGATCGACTTTCTGATAGAATTCTTTCGGATCGCAAAGGAAAAGGGGGTACACACGACCGTGGATACCAGTGGCAATCCCTTTACCCTGGAGGAACCGTTTATCAGTAAATTTCATGAGCTGCTGGAAGTGACGGATTTGTTCATGCTGGATATTAAGGAAATTGATGCGGAAAAGCACAAGACTTTGACCAAGTGGACAAACGAGAATATTCTGCAGATGGCGCAATATCTGTCCGATCATGGAAAGGATATGTGGATTCGCCATGTGCTGGTGCCGGAGCTTACGGATGATGAGGAGGGGCTGAAGAAGCTGAATGAGTTTATCAAGTCCTTAAAGACGGTGAAAAGAGTGGAAATTCTGCCCTATCACACACTGGGAACCTTCAAGTGGGAGAACCTGGGCATCGAATATCCGTTGAAGGATGTGCGTGTGCCTACCGAGGAAGAAGTAAAAAAGGCGGAAGATTTATTAGAGATTGTAAAGTGACAGAAAAAGAAAAGGTGCGGGGTATGCGGGAGGAACGGCTGCTAAAAAACATCACAGATCAGATCAAGGAGGCACAGATCAAGCTGGGCTATGTCCGGGAGACGGTGCGATTGTATTATCCGCTGTCTTCGCTGAAGGCGATTCTGCAAAGTGAGGTAACAGGTCTTGCTCAGATGAAGACGCAGCTGGAGCACAACGAAGTGTTTCAGCACAGTCCGCTGGGACCGATTCGAATGGAGATACATGGTGACCGCATGGAGCTTTCGATTTCGCCGGAGGGCTGTGCTTATGTACATGGGCAGGTAGATGCATCTCCGTTCCTTCGGGACATCATTGAGTTGTTTGCCACGCATCATGCCTGCAGTATCGCGCAGGTGCAGGAGGTATTTGCACGATACAGCACCTCCTATGTCTGTCAACAGATGGAACCCGGCATGGACTTTGATTATGTGCTCTATTTTACAGAATCCGGAGTGGATGAATACTATTATTGCGTCAGGATGGAAATGGGGCATACCATTTATCACAGGTTCATGAAGGAAGACTTTGAGCTGCTTTGAGATGCAAAAAGCACAAAAGGTGTTGAGATAAATTTCAGATAGTGTTACAATATTCGGTAGTTATTTTTCGGAAGCGAGAAAAAGGAATAGGAGCACGAAATGAAGGCAATTGAAAAAATCTTTGGAACTCATAGCGAGAGAGAACTGAAGCGCATTTATCCCATCGTGGACAAGATTGAGGGTTACCGCGAGGATATGATGGCTCTGTCGGATGAGGAACTGAAGGGCAAAACAGAAGAATTTAAGAAGCGTCTCGAACAGGGAGAGACGCTTGACGATATTCTGCCGGAGGCATATGCAGTGGTTCGAGAGGCAGCAAGGCGCGTGCTGGGCATGGAGCATTACCGGGTACAGCTGATCGGAGGAATTATCCTTCATCAGGGGCGAATCTCTGAGATGAAAACGGGAGAAGGAAAAACCTTGGTAGCGACCCTTCCGGCATACTTAAACGCTCTGGAGGGCAAGGGCGTACATGTAGTTACCGTAAATGAATATCTGGCAAAGCGCGATGCCGAGTGGATGGGGCAGGTGCATACCTTTCTGGGACTTACCGTTGGTGTGGTGTTAAACAGTCTGGATACGAAGCAGCGGCAGGATGCTTATAACTGCGATATTACCTATATCACGAACAATGAGCTGGGATTTGATTATCTGCGTGACAACATGGCGATTTATAAAGAGCAGCTGGTGCAGAGAGGGCTTCACTACGCAATCATCGACGAGGTAGACTCTGTTTTGATCGATGAGGCGCGGACGCCGCTGATCATTTCCGGTCAGAGCGGCAAGTCCACCAGCATCTACGAGGCATGTGATGTGCTTGCCCGGCAGTTAAAGCGCGGGGAAGACCAGAAGGAATTTACCAAAATGGATGCCATCATGGGAGTCGAGATCGAGGAGGATGGAGACTTCATTGTAGACGAGAAGGACAAAGTGGTAAATCTGACCAGCGAGGGTGTGAAGAAGGTAGAGCAGTTCTTCCATATTGACAATCTGGCAGATGCCGATAATCTGGAGATTCAGCACAATATTATCCTTGCACTGCGGGCGCACAATCTGATGTTCCGCGATCAGGATTATGTGGTAAAGGATGATCAGGTATTGATCGTAGACGAATTTACCGGACGTATCATGCCGGGGCGCCGTTATTCGGACGGACTTCATCAGGCGATCGAGGCGAAGGAGCATGTAAAGGTAAAACGCGAAAGCAGAACGCTTGCCAATATTACGTTCCAGAATTTCTTCAATAAATACGATAAAAAGTGCGGCATGACCGGTACGGCGTTGACGGAGGAAAAGGAGTTCCGTGATATATACGGGATGGACGTCATTGAGATTCCGACAAACCGTCCGATCGCGCGTGTTGACCTGGAGGACGTGGTTTACAAGACCAAGAAGGAAAAATTCCACGCAGTTGCAGATGCCGTAGAGGAGGCACACGCAAAGGGGCAGCCGGTGCTGGTAGGTACGATCAATATCGACACCTCGGAGCTCGTCAGCAAGATGTTAAATAAGCGTGGAATTCCGCATAAGGTGTTGAATGCCAAGTTCCATGAGCTGGAGGCCGAGATCGTGGCGGAGGCCGGTGTACACGGTGCGGTTACGATTGCCACCAACATGGCAGGGCGTGGTACGGATATCAAGCTCGATGAGGATGCAAAGGCGGCAGGCGGCTTAAAGATCATCGGCACCGAGCGTCATGAGTCGCGGCGTATCGACAATCAGCTTCGCGGACGTTCCGGTCGTCAGGGAGATCCGGGAGAGTCGCAGTTTTATATTTCACTGGAAGATGATCTGATGAGATTGTTCGGTTCGGAAAAGCTGGTGTCCATGTTCAATGCACTTGGCATACCGGAGGGCGAGCAGATTCAGCACAAGATGCTGTCCAATTCCATCGAGTCCGCCCAGAAAAAGATTGAGGGAAACAATTTTGGAATCCGAAAAAATCTGCTGGAATATGATCAGGTCATGAATGACCAGCGTGAAATTATTTATGGAGAGCGGCACAGGGTTCTGAATGGGGAGAACATGCGTGATGTGATCTACAAAATGATTACCGATCAGGTGGAAAGCATTGTGGATCGCTGTATTTCTTCCGACATCAGTGTTCAGGACTGGAATCTGAATGAGCTGAACAATCTGCTTTTACCGGTTGTGCCGGTGGAGCAGGTTACCCCGGAAAAGGCAGCAGAGTATAAGGATGTAAAGAACTTAAAGCATGCCTTAAAGGAGCAGGCGGTCAAACTATATGAGGCAAAGGAAGCGGAGTTTCCGGAGCCGGAGGCAGTGCGTGAGCTGGAGCGCGTGGTACTGCTCAAGACCATTGACCGTAAGTGGATGGATCACATTGATGATATGGATCAGCTCAGACAGGGAATCGGATTGCAGTCCTATGGGCAGAGGGATCCGCTGGTAGAGTATAAGATGAGCGGCTTTGATATGTTTGATGAGATGACCGCCAATATTCAGGAGGACACCGTTCGCATGCTGATGCATGTACGCGTGGAACAGAAAGTGGAACGTGAACAGGTGGCAAAGGTGACAGGAACCAACAAGGATGAAACCGCAAAAAACCAGCCAAAGAAACGGAGCGTGGCAAAGATTTATCCCAACGCGCCCTGTCCGTGCGGATCAGGAAAAAAATACAAGCAGTGTTGCGGCAGAAATGCCTGACGTAAGCAATCATGAAAATTATTGCATATATTCACACAGACTTTCCGGAAAAATTCGGAATACCCCGTCAGAGCAACCTGATCAAAGAGCTCAGGGGACAGGTCGTGTTTGAGCCTGAATACCGAAATCCCGATGCGGTAAAGGGGCTGGAGGGTTTTGATTACATCTGGCTGTTGTGGAAATTTCAGGGAACAGAGCGCAGTCATGAGGCAGCAACGGTAAAGCCGCCGCGGCTGGGCGGAAAGACCCATATGGGAGTGTTTGCGACCCGTTCTCCGTTCCGACCCAATCCGATTGGTCTGTCTTCTGTCAGGCTGGAGCGGATTGAGTACGGAGTGAAAGGTCCTGTTCTTCATGTGTCGGGCATCGATCTAAAGGATAAAACCCCCATCTATGATATCAAACCATACCTTCCCTATGCGGACTGCCATGCGGACGCGAGGGAGGGCTTTGTACATGATCAGAAGAATGAGGGACTCCAGGTGGTTTTCCCCGAGGAGCTGCTGTGCGTCTACCCGGAGGAAAAACGAAGCGCAATCATAGAAGTGTTAAGGCAGGATCCGCGTCCGGCATATCATGACGATCCGGAGCGCAGGTATGGCATGTCTTTCGCGGGCTATGACGTGCATTTTAAGGTAAAAGAAGGAATCTTGACGGTATTTGAGGTGGTTGACCTGGAAAACAGCAGGTGACGATTACCATATACGGAGGAATCAAACAGAGGAGGAGTATCATGGCAGCACTGACAGAGATACGCTGGCATGGCAGAGGCGGTCAGGGAGCAAAGACTGCAGCTCTGCTTTTAGCGGATGTTGCATTTAATACGGGAAAGCATGTACAGGGATTTCCGGAATACGGACCGGAGCGTATGGGCGCGCCCATTACGGCATATGACCGGATCAGCGACAGTGAGATTCGTGTACATTCCAATATCTATGAGCCGGACTATGTGGCGGTGGTTGACGATACGCTGCTGCACTCGGTAGATGTCACAAAGGGGCTCAAGGAGACCGGAGCGATTCTGGTCAACACGGAAAAATCCAAGGAAGAAATCATACCTCTGTTGAAGGGCTATCAGGGAAAGGTTTATACCATTGACGCGCGGAAGGTCAGCGAGGAGGCCATGGGAAAATATTTCCCGAACACTCCCATGCTGGCAGCTATGGTAAAAATTTCGGGCGTGATGGATACAGAGGTTTTTTTGAAAGAGATGGAGGCATCCTTTGCCCATAAATTTGCAAAAAAGCCGGAGGTGCTGGAAGGTAACATGAAGGCATTGAGACTTGCGTTGACGGAGGTTCGGTAATGGAGGGAATGGAATTGAAGGCTTCGGAAATCAATGAAGGTACGAGATGGCAGGACTTGACGGAGGGACTCAAAATTTTTGAACCGGCAACGTCCCGGCTGTTTGAAACCGGAGAATGGAGAACCCAGACCCCGGTACTGGACACCGCAAAATGTAAACAGTGTCTGCTCTGTGTTCCCTACTGTCCGGACAGCTGTATTCCGGTTAGGGACGGAAAGCGTCTGGATTTTGATTTCGATCACTGCAAGGGCTGCGGCATCTGTGTGAAAGCCTGTCCGTTTCAGGCGATTACAATGAAGGAGGGCAAATAACATGGCAATCAGAACCAGAATGTCGGGAAACGAGGCGCTTGCCGAGGCAATCCGCCAGATCAATCCGGATGTAATGCCCGCCTTTCCGATCACACCGTCTACGGAAATCCCGCAGTTTGTGTCCACCATGGTGGCAAACGGAGAGGTCGATACCGAATTTATTCCGGTGGAAAGCGAGCACAGCTCCATGAGTGCGGCGATTGGAGCCAGCGCCGCAGGTGCTAGAACGCTGACTGCAACTTCTTCTGCCGGACTCGCCTATATGTGGGAGGTCGTGTATGTGGCGGCATCCAGTCGTCTGCCCATCGTCATGGCAGTGGTTAACCGGGGATTAACAGGTCCCCTCAATATCAATGCGGAGCACTCGGACAGTATGGGTGCCAGAGATTCCGGGTGGATTCAGATTTATGCCGAGAACAATCAGGAGGCATATGACAATATGCTGCAGGCCTACCGGATTGCGGAGCACGAACAGGTACATCTTCCGGTAATGATCTGTCAGGATGGCTTTATTACCAGCCACGCAGTGGAGAATATTTCCCTGCTGGAGGACGAGCCCGTAAAAAAATTTGTGGGAGAATATGAGCCGCAGCATTATCTGTTGAAGGAAGAGGAAGCCATGGCGGTAGGCCCCTATGCGGTGTCCAATTACTGCATGGAGGCAAAAAAGGCGCAGGCTGAGGCGATGATCCGCTCCAAACAGGTGATTTTGGATGTGGCAAAGGACTATGAACAGCTGTCCGGCCGTTCCTATGGTTTTTACGAGGGATATCGGCTGGAGGACGCAGACTACGCGGTGGTGGCCATCGGTTCGGTGTGCGGAACCACAAAGGATGCCATTGACCGGCTGCGGGAAAAAGGCGTGAAGGCAGGTCTTTTAAAGGTGCGCGTGTTCCGTCCGTTTCCCGGAGAGGAATTTGCAGAGGCGCTGCGCGGCTGCAAGGCAGTTGCCATCATGGATCGCGCAGAGAGCTACAGCGGACAGGGCGGCCCCCTTGGCGCAGAGCTCATGGCTGCCATGTACCGGGCGAAGGTACAGGCGGAGGCGGTCAATATCATGTATGGCTTGTCGGGACGTGACGTGCGGGTAGAGGATATCGAAAAAGTATATGCGGATTTGCAGGATATGGCGGAGAACGGAAAGACCTTTGCGCAGTATCCGTACCTTGGATTGAGGGAGTGATAAGACGATGGGCGAGACAACATTTAATTTCAAAGAAATTCAGGGGCGTGAGGAGCGTCTGGTGCCGGGACATCGTATGTGTGCGGGCTGTGGCGGAACCATTGCGGTGCGCAACGTGTTAAAGGCGCTTCATCCCGGCGATAAGGCGGTCATCGGCAATGCGACCGGCTGCCTGGAGGTATCTTCTTATACGTATCCCTATTCCTCCTACGAGGACAGCTACATTCATTCGGCCTTTGAAAATGCCGGAGCCACGCTTTCCGGTGTGGAGACGGCTTATAAGGCGTTGAAGAAAAAGGGAAAAGTCGGCGCGGAATACAAATTTATTACCTTCGGCGGAGACGGCGGAACCTATGATATCGGCTTACAGTCTCTTTCCGGTGCGATGGAACGCGGACATGATATGGTCTACGTCTGCTACGATAACGGTGCTTATATGAATACGGGAATCCAGCGTTCCTCTGCAACGCCGTCCTTTGCGGATACCACGACCACACCGGCAGGAAAATACTCGGTGGGAAAGACGCAGACGAGGAAGGATCTGGCAACGATTATGGCTGCCCACAATATTCCCTATGTGGCGCAGACTACCTATATCGGAAACATGAAGGATCTGTATGTAAAGGCCGAGAAGGCAATCTACACGCCGGGCGGTGCGTTCTTAAACATCATGGCACCCTGCCCGAGAGGCTGGCGCTATGAGGCACCCGATCTGGTAGATATCTGCAAATCTGCGGTGGAGACCTGTTACTGGCCGTTGTTTGAAGTGATTGACGGGAAGTGGATTCTGAATTATGAGCCGAGGAAAAAGCTGCCTATTGAGGATTTTCTGAAAAGACAGGGACGCTTCAAGCATTTGTTCAAGCCCGAGAATGAACACTATATTGCAGAGTTCCAGCAGGAGGTGGATCGTCGCTGGGAGGAGCTTAAGCTTCGGTGTGAGATGTAAGGGGATTGTAATCAAAACACACCGGAATATATTGAAAGTCTGAGGAGCTTTTGGTATGATTTACCCGTAAAACGTAAAAAAAGGAATGGAGTGATGCCAATGCAGCCATTTTTATTTGCAAAGGAAGATGAAAAAACAACCTATTTAAGCGGAAAGGTCGAAGCCCTGACCGAGCAGACTCTGGACAAGGTGTGCAGAGAAACGTTTCGTTTTGCGGCGGATGTGTTCTATTTGGGGGAACAGAATGAAATCCCCATAGCAGATGCATTGAAAAAGAGACTGCTGCACTTTTGTGACATCAGCGGAGATGCAAAGACCCCGTCACATGATCGCATGGCCATTGAGGGGGCGGATTTCGAGCTGGAGTCCTCGGCATATCCTAACCTGCCCGGTGCAATTCTTGCAGTCATGCATGAGAACAGTGCAGAGATTCAGAAGCATATCTTTTCCTATACGGACGATCTGATCACATATTTTGGCTCGCCGAAAAATGTTTATAGTGTGAGACAGGTGGGGAGGCAGGAGGATATTTTTCGCCTCTTTTACATGAAATTACCCCAGATGGTGTGGTTTGTGGAGTATCAAAAATATGCAGTGATGCTGATCTATGGTTCGGATATATAAAAAACTGTTACAAAAAAGGCTTGCATAATTGAAGATGTCGTGTTATATTATTTTTGGTTAGATTAGTCTAACCAAAAATAATGATAAAAATATGAATACATGTTCAAGTGAACAACTAAGAAAATAGGAGGGATAACATGTTTATCAATATTCATGACATCAGAAAGCATTACGGGGAGGGAGAAAGCCGTGTGGATGTATTAAACGGCATCAATATTGAAATCGATAAGGGCGAGATCTGTGTGCTGTTGGGACCGTCAGGTTCCGGCAAATCCACTCTGCTGAATATCATCGGCGGGATTGATGAAGCGGACAGCGGATATATTTCCATCGATGGCGAAAAGACCGCCGATATGAATGAAAAACGTCTGACCCAATATCGCAGAAAGCACCTGGGATATGTATTTCAGATGTACAATCTGATCCCGAACTTAAACATCAAGGAAAACGTAGAGGTGGGCGCATACCTCAGTGATCATCCGCTGGATACGGATGAGATTCTTAAGACACTGGGACTGTATGAGCATCGCCACAAGCTGCCAAACCAGCTTTCCGGCGGGCAGCAGCAGCGCACCGCGATCGGACGCGCGATTATCAAAAACCCGGATATCCTCCTGTGCGATGAGCCGACCGGTGCACTGGACTACAAGACATCCAAGGAGATCTTAAAGCTTCTTGAGATCGTGAATCAAAAATACGGAAATACTATTATTATGGTGACGCACAACGATGCGCTGAAAAATATGGCGGATCGTGTGATCAAGCTTCGGGACGGCGCGATCCGGAAAAATTACAGGAATGAGACCAAGATTTCCGCAGAAGAGCTTGACTGGTAGGAGGTGCGGCATGAAAAATCCATTAAACAAACGTTTGCCAAGGGAATTAAGGCATGATATCGGAAAATATATTGTGATTTTTCTCTTTATGGTGCTGTTGATCGGATTGGTATCCGGCTTTCTGGTGGCGGATAACAGCCTGCGCTATGCCTATGATGAAGGATTTACAAAATACAATCTGGAGCACGGACATTTTGTCTCGGCATGGGAACTGGAGGACGATACCATAGAGGAACTGGAGGATGAGGGGGATGTCGCGCTCTATGACCTGCGCTATGTGGAGGAAGAATTAAAGGAAAAGGATTCTACCATCCGGATATATGCGGACCGCGAGTACGTGAACTTAAAATGCGTGTTGAGCGGAGAGATGCCGACGCAGAAGGACGAGATTGCATTGGATCGTGTCTATGCGAAAAATGTGGAGCTGGAGGTTGGCGATACGATTGAGCTTGCGGGAAAGACCTTACATATTACCGGGCTGGTCGCGTTGCCGGATTACAGCTGTCTGTTTGAGGACAATGCGGATATGATGTTTGATTCTGTACATTTTTCCATTGCCCTCATGACAGAAGAGGGACTGGAAAGCTTTGGGGATTCACATTTGTCCTATTGCTATGCATGGAGATATCCTTCGGATCCTGAGAATGATGCACAGGAAAAGGCGTGGTCGGACGATTTTCTTGAGATTTTGAAGGAAAAGGTGATGCTTACCTCCTATATACCGAGATATATCAATAAGGCTGTCAATTTTACCGGCGAAGATATGGGCGGGGACAAGGCGATGTTTCTGATGTTTGACTACATTGTGATCGTAATTTTAGCCTTTGTGTTTGCCGTCACTACATCCAACACCATTGCGGCGGAGGCAGGCGTGATCGGCACGCTGCGTGCTACCGGGTATACCAGAGGAGAGATGGTGCGCCATTATATGGTGCTCCCGGTAATTGTCACCTTGATTGCAGCGGTGATCGGCAATATAATAGGGTATTCCGTGCTAAAGGATCTGATGGCGGATATGTATTACAACAGCTACAGTCTGTGTACCTATGAGACGCTCTGGAATGCGGAGGCGTTTGTGGATACGACCGTGATACCGGTCATCCTGATGTTTGTGATCAATCTGGCGGTGCTGGAGCACAAATTGAAGTTATCGCCATTGCGTTTCCTTCGGCATGATCTGTCAAAGCGGGGAAAGAAAAAGGCGTTCCGGCTGAATACAAAGATTCCGTTTCTTCACAGGTTCCGGCTGCGTATTCTGTTTCAGAATATGCATAACTATGTGACCTTATTTGTGGGAATTGTTTTTGCTTCTATCATTGTCGTATTCAGTCTGATGTTCGGACCGCTGTTAGATGACTACATGGAGCTGGTAAAGGAAAGTGAGCTGGCGAAATACCAGTATATATTGAAGGTGCCGGTTGAGACTGAGACGGATGGTGCGGAAACCTACTGTGTGACCTCCCTGAATACCCTCCCGGGAAAATATATGGAGGATGATATCATGGTTTATGGGATCAAGGAGGACAGTGCTTACGTTTTGGCGGAGATTCCGGAGGGCAAGGTGCTCTTATCCAATGGTTATATGGATAAGTTTGGTGTGGCGGAAGGGGATATCGTCACACTGAAGGATCCCTATGGGGATGATACCTACGACTTTGAGGTGGCGGGAAGCTATACCTATGATGCCGCACTGGCAATGTTTCTGAATCAAAAAGAGTTTAATGAGCGGTTTGACAAGGAGGAGGACTATTTCTCCGGATACCTCACTGATCAAAAGCTGGAGGACGTGGAGGACGATTTTGTATCGGCGATCATCACAGAAGAGGATCTGACCAAACTGTCCACACAGCTGAAGGTATCGATGGGGGATTTCTTTGTGCTCTTTGAATACTTTGGCATGATCATGTTTCTGTTGCTGATGTACCTGCTGTCAAAACAGATCATCGAGAAGAACAGTCAGTCCATTTCCATGGTAAAAATTCTTGGCTTTACCAACGGAGAGATCGGTGGATTGTATATTGTGGCCACATCGATTGTGGTAGTCCTTTCGCTGCTTTTGTCGATCCCGATTGTGGACGCTATTCTGCGGTGGGCATTTAAGAGCTATTTATACACCGAAATGACGGGGTACATTCCGTATATTATATCAAATACCGTTTATGTGAAGATGGTGGTAATCGGAATAGCTTGTTATGCGGTGGTGGCAGCACTCCAGATGTTTAAGATCAGCCGCATCCCCAAGAGCGATGCTTTGAAAAATGTAGAATAAGAACTTTTCTTGACAGAATCTCTTTGTAAACCTATAATGACAATAAAGTTGACATTATAGGAAAAAGAGGGATATCACATGGATGCATTGACATTGGCGCAGGAAATTATAGAAGGAAGACGAATTACCCGGGAGGATGATTTGTCTTTCTTTTTGCATTGTGATCTGGAGGAACTGTGTGAAGGGGCAGACCGGATCCGCAGGCATTTTGTGGGAGATAAAGTCGATCTTTGCTCGATCATCAACGGGCGCAGCGGCAGATGTCCGGAGGATTGTAAGTATTGTGCGCAGTCGGCGCACCACCACACAGAATGCGAGATCTATGATTTTCTGCCGGAGGAAAAAATCGTAGAGACGTGCAGACTGAATGAAAGGGAGGGAGTAGACCGCTTTTCCATTGTGACGGCGGGGCGCGCCCTGACGGGGGAGGAGTTCGATAAGGCGATTCATGCGTATGAAACGATGCACAGGGAGTGCAAAATCGACCTCTGTGCATCGATGGGCTTTTTGTCGGAGGAGCAGCTGCACCGGTTACATGAGGCGGGAGTGACCAGCTATCATCACAATATTGAGACATCCCGACGGAACTTTCCGAATATCTGCACGACACATACCTATGAGCAGAAAATAGAGACATTAAAAAAGGTAAAGGCAGAGGGAATGTGGGTCTGCTCCGGCGGAATCATCGGCATGGGAGAGACCTGGGAGGATCGTCTGGATATGGCGGTCAGCCTAGCGGAAATAGGCGTAGATTCCATTCCGATCAATGCTCTGATGCCGATCAAGGGAACGCCTCTGGAAGATCTGGAGGAGCTGACGGAGGATGAAATATTGCGGACGATTGCTTTTTTCCGGTATATCAATCCTAGGGCGGACATTCGTCTGGCAGCAGGCAGGGCATTGATGACCAATGACGGGGAAAAGGCCTTTCAGGCGGGGGCATCCGCGACGATTACCGGAAATATGCTTACGACGGCAGCCTGCGCTACGATACGAAGCGATAAGGAGATGCTGGAGAGACTGGGGAGGGATGTGACGCCGGAGTATCAGAGGGCGTAGGAGAAGACAGGCTCCAACATGCATCGCAGGGGCGATGCATGTTGGAGCTG
>JAFUTQ010000003.1 GCA_017484135.1 Lachnospiraceae bacterium | reverse complement strand
TAGCTTTCCGATGGGATTTTTATGCAAAGAGTCAATGTCGGCTACGCCGACATGACCTTTTTCCGAAACCCAACCTGACCTCGGCATCAACCAAACATCATGTATTTATCCCAACAACCTCACATAAAATATCCATATACCAATATTTCATGCGAGGTTGTTTATGAAGCAAGACCCCTATTACCGCCAGATGCGGTATCGGAACCAGGTGGAGGAAGAGGACGAGGCACCCAGCTTTATCGGTTGTAAAATCCGGCTGTTGCTGTCGGTCTTTTTGTTTGTGGCGTTTTTTATCTGCCTGCAGACCAATTATCCCTTCTTTTCCTTTGATACGGATACCGTATATGAAAAGTTACAGGAAAACTATACGCTTTGGAATGAGGAAAACGATGAATCAGTTAGCACTGAGCGATGAAATCCTTATGACGGTAGACAATCCTGCCCGTTATATCGGAAATGAACTGAATATGGTCAAAAAGGATCCGGCTGCCGTTGACATACGCTTTGCCATGTGTTTTCCGGATGTGTATGAAATCGGCATGTCACATCTGGGAATCCAGATTTTGTACGATATGTTCAACAAACGTGAGGATGTGTACTGCGAACGGGTATACTCCCCCTGGCCGGATCTCCACAAAATCATGAAGGAGCAGCAGATTCCGCTGTTTGCACTGGAGACACAGGAATCGGTGCGGGATTTTGACTTTCTGGGAATTACCATCCAGTATGAGATGTGCTATACCAACATTCTGCAAATTCTGGATCTGTCGCAGATTCCCCTGCTTGCCGCAGACAGAACGAAGGAGCATCCCATCGTGATCGGAGGCGGCCCCTGTACCTACAATCCGGAACCGATTGCGGACTTTTTTGATCTGTTTTATATCGGGGAGGGAGAAATCTCCTATGATGCACTGTTTGCCCTGTATAAGGAGTATCAGAAGGAGGCTTATTCCAGAGAGGAATTTCTTCACCGCGCCGCGCGGATTCCGGGAATTTATGCGCCCATGATGTACCAGGTATCCTATCACACAGACGGAACCATTGCTGCCTTTACCCCGAAATATGAAGACATTCCCGCAAAGGTGGAAAAACAGATTCTGATGCAGATGGACAAGGCTCCTTATCCCGAAAAGCCGATTGTACCGTTTATTAAGGTGACGCAGGATCGGGTGGTTCTGGAGGTACAGCGTGGATGCATCCGGGGCTGTCGCTTTTGCCAGGCGGGAATGATTTACCGTCCGACCAGGGAAAAGGATGTAGAGCAGCTCAAACAGACCGCCTATGCGCTGTTAAAAAATACGGGACATGAGGAAATTTCCTTAAGCTCTTTAAGTACCAGCGATTATTCGCGGCTGGAGGAGCTGATGCGTTTTCTCATCGAAACCTTTCAGAAGCAGCATGTCAATATTTCCCTTCCGTCCCTGCGCATTGATGCGTTTTCCTTAGATATCATGCATCAGGTTCAGGATATCAAAAAAAGCAGCCTGACCTTTGCGCCGGAGGCCGGAACCCAGCGTATGCGAAACGTCATCAACAAAGGACTGACAGAGGAATCCATTCTGGAGGGAGCCGGTATGGCGTTTGACGGCGGCTGGAATAAGGTAAAGCTTTACTTCATGCTGGGACTTCCCACGGAAACCGAAGCGGACATGCGTGGGATTGCCGAGCTGGCAAACAAAATTGCCGTGCGCTATTATGAAATTCCAAAGGAAAAACGAAACGGCAAATGTCAGATTACCATCAGCACCTCATTTTTTGTGCCAAAGCCATTTACCCCGTTTCAATGGGCGCGTATGTACGACAGAGACAGTTATCTGGGGCGGGCAAAAATCGTCAATGAGGCGGTGAAAGCACAGCTAAACCGAAAGAGCATCCGTTACAACTGGCATGAGGCAGACGTGACGGTATTGGAGGGGATTCTGGCTCGCGGAGACCGCAGAATCGGACAGGCACTGCAACGGGTCTATGAGCTGGGCGGAATCTTTGACGCATGGACAGAATTTTTTGACAATGAGCGCTGGATAAGGGCATTTGCGGAATGCGGAATTGACCCGGATTTTTACACACAGAGGGAACGTCCGCTGGACGAAATCTTCCCGTGGGATTTCATTGATGCGGGAGTTTCCAGAGAATTTCTGGCACGGGAATGGCAGCGGGCAAAGGACGGGGTAGTAAGCCCCAACTGCCGGATGCAGTGTCAAGGCTGCGGTGCTGCCAGGTTTCAAGGAGGGGTCTGCTTTGAAAATCAGAATTAAGTTTCGAAAATACGGAGTCATAAAATTTATCGGACATCTGGACATGATGCGATATTTTCAGAAAGCCATGCGGCGGGCAGACATAGATATCGTTTACTCGGAGGGCTTTTCCCCGCATCAGATCATGTCCTTTGCCGCTCCGCTCGGTGTCGGAATCGTCAGCGACGGGGAATACTTTGATATTGAGGTGCATTCGAGCCTGTCATCCCAAGACGCCGTCAAAGCCCTGAATCAAACCATGGTGGAAGGGGTGGAGGTGCTTTCCTACCGGAGACTGCCGGACGATGCAAAAACGGCCATGTCCATTGTCTCTGCCGCAGATTATCAGGTGTATTACAAGAACCCGCAGGACAACCCCTTTTCTCCGGAGCAATGGCAGGAGGCGATCAAGACCTTTTATGAAGACGCTGCGGAAATTCTCGTCACAAAAAAGACGAAAAAAAGTGAAAAGCAGATGGATCTAAAGCAGCTGGTCTACTGCTTTCAAATGGATTCGAATCCGAAAAGACCCTGTTTTTTTCTCCGACTGTCCACCGGCAGCATAGAGAACGTAAAGCCGGAGCTTTTACTGGAGACCTTTTACCAATCCATACCGACGGATTATGAGCCCGGAAAGCTTCAGATCCACCGCCGGGAGGTATATACCCGCCGCAGTGACGGCAGCTTTCTGGCGTTGGAAGATATGGGGGAGGATATTCTTGCATAAAATCATCATTACCACACAAACCTGCATCAAAAAAACCTATGTGGCACTGCATCTGAAAGAGGATGCCGCAGCAGATCTGGAAATCGCGCCCCTTGAGGAGACGGCAACCGAAAGCATCGGCACCATCTGTATCGGAAAAATCAAAGACATTCAGCCAAAGCTTCACGGCATGTTCGTGGATATCCAAAAGGGGAAGACCTGCTATATGGATCTGCGCAGTCTTTCCGATACATGGTTTGTGAAGCGGGCGCGGGCAGAACAGATTACACAGGGCGATGAGCTTGTGGTTCAGATCAAAAGAGAGCGAACCGGAAACAAATTTCCGATTGTCAGCGGGCAGCTGGAATTTGCCGGAGCCTATCTGGTACTTACGAATGAGGCGAAGGGTGTGGGCTATTCGAAAAAGCTGTCTGCGGAAACAAAAAAACGACTGCAGTCGCTTCCGTTTGTGTCCAAATTTGAGGGCAGCCTGATTTTTCGGACAAATGCCGAATCGGCCACAGACGAGGAACTTACAAAAGAATTCGCGCAGCTCTCTGCATCTTACCGAAAGCTAAGTTCCGAGTACAGATACCGCACCTGCTACAGTGTTCTGAAGGAACCCGAGCTTTTTTTCATGCCCATGCTTTCCCATATCAGGTTCGAAGAATTGGAACAGATCATCGTGGATCAGCCTGTGCTGTATCAGAAATTGCAGGAAAAGTTTCAAGATATACCCGAAATGCTTGATAAGCTGTCATTTTTTGACAAAAAAACAGAAAATTCCTATGGATTAAATGCCCGGTACAGCATCAATTCCCTGATTGAGCATGCTTTACAGGAACGAGTCTGGCTAAAGTCCGGTGCCTATCTGATCATACAGCCTACCGAGGCAATGACTGTGATTGATGTAAACAGCGGAAAAAATGAAGGAAAAAAGAAGCAGAAGGACTATTTTTTCCGCATCAATTTAGAAGCCGCAACGGAAATCGCAAGGCAGCTGCGGCTTCGAAACATCAGCGGCATCTGCGTCGTTGATTTTATCAACTTAACGTCTAAGGAGGAAGAGCAGCAGCTTCTGTCCTATATGTCCGGTTTGCTCAAGGATGATCCCGTCAGTGCGCAGGCAATCGATATCACTTCCTTAGGGCTTATGGAAATTACGCGAAAAAAGCAGAAAAAATCCTTGCGGGAACAACTGGAATATTGTTCCTAGCTTAATGGAACCATAAACAAATGACGATTCAGCATTTGACCACCGGACGCTGTCAGCACAATATTATACTCTTCGGGGCACGCTCTCGCTACGCGAAAAACGCAGCGGTACTAGGCTTGCAAAATACGCAAGCCAAGAACCGGCGTTTTTCAAGTGCCCCGAGAGAGTACAATATCGTGCCGACAGCTGTTTGTTGTCTAAGTGATGAATTGTAAGTAAGTTGCTGTTCCCGGAATAAAATCCGAAAGAGACTTGACAGGCAGTGCAGCCTGTGATAATATAATCGAGTATGCCGCACAGTGAGGTTTAAGCTTGTCCCCGGAGTTTACGGAGACGACACCGTAACTGGCGAGTAATGATAAATAGGAGGTGCCGTATGTACGCAATTATAGCAACAGGTGGTAAACAGTACAAAGTATCCGAAGGCGATATCATTACCATTGAAAAGCTTGGTGTTGAGGCTGGCGAGACAGTAACCTTTGATCAGGTCATTGCCGTTTCTGACAAGGAATTAAAGGTCGGAGATGACGTAAAAAATGCAACGGTCGAGGCTTCGGTTGTAAAAGAAGGCAGAGCGAAAAAGGTCATTGTCTACAAGTACAAGAGAAAGACCGGTTATCACAAAAAGAACGGACACAGACAGCCGTATACCCAGGTCAAGATCGAAAAGATCAACGCGTAACAGAAAAAACTGTTATGACAAAAGTAACAATTTTTAAAAATCGGGAAAACAACTATCTGGCGGTGAGCTGTTTCGGTCATGCGCTGTATGCGGATCACGGAAGTGATGTGGTTTGCGCCGGGATATCCGTCCTGGTAATCAATACCTTCAATTCCATCGGGACATTTACAGACGAACAGATCGAGATCGAGCAAGACCGCAAGAATTGTATCCTGAGCCTGAAATTTCAGAAGCCCTCCGGGCACGATGGCAGATTGCTGCTGGATTCCATGATTTTAGGCTTGCAGGAAATTCAGAAAACCTATGGTGAGGAGTATCTCACACTTGATTTTAAGGAGGTGTAGGACATGTTAAAAATGAACCTTCAGTTTTTCGCTCATAAAAAGGGAGTCGGCTCTACCAAGAACGGCAGAGATTCCGAGTCAAAGAGATTAGGAGCAAAGAGAGCAGACGGACAGTTCGTGAAGGCAGGAAATATTCTTTACAGACAGCGCGGAACCAGAATCCATCCGGGTACCAATGTCGGAATCGGAGGAGACGATACGTTATTCGCACTGACCGATGGAATTCTCAGATTTGAGAGAAAAGGCAGAGATAAAAAGCAGGCTTCTGTTTATCCGGTAGCCACAAACGAATAAGATCACACGACAGACCCGACAGAGATTCTATGCCGGGTCTGTTTCATGGTTATCATGGTAAAATCAAAGATAAAGAGGAATCAATCATGTATGCCGATCGAGCAAAAATTTTGATCAGATCCGGAAAGGGCGGGGACGGACATGTCAGCTTCCGCCGGGAAAAATATGTACCGGATGGCGGTCCTGACGGCGGGGACGGCGGCAAAGGCGGGGATGTCATCTTTGAAGTAGACGACAGCATCAATACCTTAAACGATTTTCGTCACATTTATAAATGGACAGCCCAGAACGGAGAAGAAGGCAGGAAACGGAACTGTCACGGCAAAAAGGGCGAGGATCTGGTGATTCGTGTACCTGCCGGAACCATTATCCGCGAAGCCTCTACAGAAAAAATTGTGGCTGATATGTCGGGGAATAACCGCCGTCAGCTGATATTAACCGGCGGGAAGGGTGGGCTTGGCAACCAGCATTTTGCCACCTCCTCGATGCAGGCACCCAAATATGCCCAGCCGGGACAAGAAGCCTTAGAGCTTGAAGTGATCCTTGAACTTAAGGTAATTGCAGATGTGGGGCTGGTCGGATTTCCAAATGTCGGGAAATCCACCCTGTTATCCAGTACCACAAATGCACGTCCCAAAATTGCCAATTATCATTTTACCACCTTAAATCCCATTCTCGGTGTGGTGGACTTCGGCGACGGTGTCGGCTTTGTAATGGCTGATATTCCCGGACTGATTGAAGGTGCTTCCGAGGGTGTCGGATTGGGACATGAATTCTTAAAGCATATTGAGCGCACAAAGGTCATCATCCATGTGGTAGATGCAGCCGGAACAGAAGGACGCGACCCCGTTGCGGATATTTATGCCATCAATCAGGAGCTGGAACGTTTTAATCCCGAGCTGCTGAATAAGCCCCAGGTGATTGCGGCAAACAAAATCGATGCATTGTATGAAGGAGAAAGTGAGATTCTGGATCAGCTGCGCCGGGAATTTGAACCGGAGGGCATAAAAATTTTTCCCATCTCTGCAGTCAGCCGTCAGGGGGTAAAGGAGCTCATGTATTTTGTGAAGGGACTTCTGGATGAGATGGATGATGAGCCTGTTGTGTATGAGCAGGAGTACTTTCCGGATTCTCATTTGGTCGCAGAGGAGCCCTATACCATTCAGATCAGCGAAGATGATGGCGCTTATGTGGTGGAAGGACCGAAAATCGAAAAAATGCTTGGCTATACCAATATTGATTCCGAGAAGGGCTTTTTGTTTTTCCAGAAGTTTCTGAAGGAGCAGGGGATATTGAAGGAACTGGAGAAGCTGGGCATACAGGATGGGGACACCGTTCGTATGTACAGTCTGGAATTTGATTATTATAAGGAATAATGTGTTCACATCAAGGAGTAACGGGAATGACAAGTAAACAGCGCGCATATTTAAAAGGACTGGCCAATCCGTTAGAGCCTATTTTTCAGATCGGAAAAGCGAGTCTGACACCGGAAAATATTGAAGCAATCGACAAAGCTTTGGAGAAGCGGGAATTGATCAAGATTTCGGTTCTGAAGAATTGTCAGGATGAGCCAAAGGAGCTTGCAGGTGTTCTGGCGGAACGCACCCAGTCCCAAATCGTTTCCGTAATCGGGAAGAAAATTACCCTGTACAAAAAATCGAAGAAAAACCCCAAAATTGAAATTTAAATTATCATTACCGATCACAGAGCGAACAGCAACGAAAATATGAGGTGTTTGAAATGAAAAATGAGAAAACACGAATCGGAATCATGGGTGGCACCTTTGACCCGATCCATGTAGGACATCTGATGATTGCGGAAAATGCGTTGGAGCAATATCATTTGGATCAGGTTTTATTTATTCCAACAGGACGTTCCCCGCATAAAGACGATCGTTATATCGAACAGTCTGCACACAGACTGGAAATGCTGCGTCTTTCGGTCCGCGATAACCCGAATTTTTATATGTCTGCCATGGAAATTAACGCTTCCGGTACAAGCTACACCTATCTTACGCTGCAGAAATTAAAGAAAAGGTATCCGGATTGGGAACTGTATTTTATTATGGGCGGTGATTCTTTGGATTATTTTGACGAATGGTATCATCCGGAGATCATATGTTCCATAGCAACGCTTCTGGTTGCCGGAAGAGATGATTATAATGAGGGATTTCTCAGAAACAAAATCAACCGGATTGAAGAAAAATATGGTGCGACCATCTTGCCCATAGATACGCTGAATATGTCCATATCATCCCGCAATATCCGACAGCGGGTTTTTGAAAACCGTACCATCCGGTATCTGGTGCCTAAGGATGTAGAGGAATATATTGATCGCAGAAATCTCTACAAGGAGTTCATAGTTTCCAACGGTTCTCTGGCAGAAAAGCTCTTATAAGAAAAACCATGAGGGAATGAAAGATGAAGGATCCGACAGATTTTCACAGACTGAAAAAAGAAGTAAAAAAAGAAATGGATAAGTAACGGTATGAGCACACGCTGGGGGTCATGTATACCGCACAGTGTCTGGCCATGGCGCACGGTGCTGATTTGGAGCAGGCAAAGCTGGCAGGGTTGCTGCATGATTGTGCGAAATGCATGCCAAATAGTACGAAACTGGAGCTATGCGGGCAGTACAACATTGAAATCAACGACTGCGAACGGGCGAATCCCAGTCTGCTTCATGCCAAATTGGGCGCATACCTTGCAAAAAAACACTATGGGATCAAGGATGAAGCGGTTCTGCATGCAATTGCCGTTCATACCACCGGTCAGCCGGACATGAGCCTGTTAGATAAGGTCTTGTACATCGCAGATTATATTGAACCTACAAGGAATAAGGCCGAGCATCTGGAAGAAATCCGGCGAACGGCATTTCATAATCTGGACGAGGCTCTCTGCATGATTCTGACGGATACCATAAATTATCTTGGGAAAAATAAACATCAGGAATACATTGATCCTATGACAAGGCAAACATACGACTTTTATTTAGGAAAAGAATACAGATAAAAAGGGAGGAAATTTCGATGAACAGTGAATCAAAAAAGATGGCAAAGCTCGCATATCAGGCACTTTCCGAGAAAAAAGCAGAGGATGTCTGTGTCATTGATATCAGTGAACTTTCTGTCATTGCAGATTATTTTATCATCGCAAGCGGAAGCAATCAGAACCAGCTTCAGGCGATGCAGGATTGCGTAGAAGAGCAGTTATACAAAGCCGGTTACCCGGTAAAGCAGATCGAGGGCAATCATCGCTCCAGCTGGATTCTGATGGATTATAATGATGTCATTGTCCATATTTTCTCACAGGAAGACCGTCTGTTCTATGATCTGGAAAAGGTATGGCGGGACGGAAAGGAGATCAATCCGGACGATTTATAATCCGAACGCTGCAAATTTCACATCACGATCTTATTAAGTTCTAAAAAAAACGGAAAACGCCAAAAACTTTTCCGAGAATCGAGCAATCCTGCACAATAATCGGATCCATGGAATCATTTTCCGGCTGTAGCCGATAATGACCGTTTTCCTTATAAAAGGTCTTCACGGTGGCAGAATCCTCAACCAGGGCTACCACAACATCACCGTTTGCGGCATTGGGCTGTTTTTGTACCAGTACATGATCCCCGTCAAAAATCCCCGCATTGATCATACTTTCTCCCTTAACTCTCAGCATGAAGGTCTCGGCGTTTGGCATAAACTCCGTCGGAATCGGAAAATAGCTTTCAATATTTTCAACCGCCAGCAGCGGCTGTCCGGCTGCGACGTATCCCACCATAGGAACGTTTACCACTTCACGTCTGGTCAGGTTAAAATTATCATCAATAATCTCAATCGCCCGGGGCTTGGTAGGATCTCTCCGGATATAACCGTTTTTCTCCAAGGTTTCCAGATGAGAGTGAACGGATGAGGTGGATTTCAAATGTACAGCCTCGCAGATTTCCCGCACTGCAGGGGGATAGCCCTTGCTCAAAATCTCACTCTTAATGTACTCCAGAATCTCCTGTTGCTTCTCACTGATTTTTCCATAAGACATAGGTCGGGACCTCCTCATTAAAAAAACGCTAAAATAGACGCGTTTTCTTTTTTTTTTATTGTAACATATGTTCGGGTGCAAAGTAAACCGATAACCGAAAATTTGTTCGGTTTTTTGTATATTTGTGGTGGTATTTTTGAGCGGCGTGAGGTTGGAGGGAAAAAGATCACATCGTGAAACGATGTGATCTTCTTTCGCAGGAAACCGTTTGGGAAAGCTAGCTTTTCCAAACGGTTTCCCGTGAAAGAAGTCTATGCCGACTCTGTCGGCATGACTTTTTCCCTCCAACCTCACGCCGCTCAAAAATACAAAAAATTTTCTCTTCAGGTATTGACAAACACATGTTCTGTATTTATAATCATATTACAAACAAATGTTCGCAACACATGTTCGACCGACAGAGAAAAAGGAGATGCATGACCATGACCTATGATACCATTTACAAAAAGAAAGCAACGACTCATCGCACCGATACATGCCAACATCCGGCATACTTCAAGCGCAGCTATATATGGCTGCTCCTTACAGCGATTCTGCTGACCTTCGGTGTCATGCTTGGAAGCAGCCTTTTCGCATCCTCCAGATCCAATGCTGCCGGCAAGGATGAGATCCTTTATAAATACTATACCAGTATTCAGATTCAGCCGGGAGATACTCTTTGGAGTCTTTCCGAGCAATATGCCATTGCTTCGGAAATCAGTCAGAACGATTATGTGGATGAGCTGATCTCTATGAATCACTTATCCGATACGACGATTCATACCGGTGATTACCTGACGATCTCATATTATTCCTATGAGTTAAAGTAGTGAAACAGTAAGATATCTTTTCGCCCCGATATTATGTGGCAGAGAATAGATGAGAGAGTAGTAGAAAATCGAAGGGAGCAATATGCTTCCTTCGATTGCGTATCATGACAAGTCTGTTTGTATGATAACTGTCCCCGTAAAAAATTTTCTGTTGAGTAATTTATGAAATATGATACACTAAACATAGAAACTTTACCAAAGCTCATCGCTTCATTTTGCTTTACATTAGGAGAGAATTTTATGTTCCGTTTTTTATATGTCATTATCTTTAATTTATTTCGTGCCCCTTATATGGTTACCAAAATGAGAAAGCAGGCCAATCATCCGCAAAAATACTCGGAGGAGCAGCGTTATCGTCTGGTGCAACGATGTATCGCTCTCATGAATCATACCGGAATGATTCGTACCATCGCTACGGGAACGGAAAATCTTCCGAAGGAGGGCGGTTATGTCATGATTCCCAATCATCAAGGGAAATATGACGCACTGGGCATTATGATTACCCACAAAAACCCTTGTTCTCTGGTCATTGATGCGACCAAATCACATACCATGATTACCAGCGAGGTGGTGGATCTGGTACAAGGGAAACGGCTTTTAAAGGATGATGTCCGACATGGCTTAAAAATTATCAATGAAATGGCAGAAGAGATGAAAAAAGGAAAACGTTTTATCCTGTTTCCCGAAGGTGGATATGATTATCGAAACCGGAATGTTCTGGGAGACTTTAAGGCCGGCAGCTTTAAGGCCGCAGTGAAAGCACAGGTTCCTATCGTTCCGGTCACATTGATCGATTCCTATAAGGTATTCAATGCCTTAAATTGGGGGTCTGTCACAACACAGGTTCATTACCTTCCGGCAATTCCATACGAGGAATACAAAGGGATGAAAACCGTAGAGATCGCAGCAATGGTAAAGGAGCGCATTCAGCAAAAACTGGATGAGGTGTTAAGCAGAAGCGGGAGAGAAGCATTTGGGGGCTAATCCTCCCGCAAATGAATATATTTGGGGGCCTGCCGTCTTCGGTCATCCTCCAGAGCGGCATAGTGGCGTCTGGTGGTGTTGACATCGGAGTGTCCGAGCACATCCGCCACCAGATAAATATCGCCGGTCTCCCGATACAGGGCAGTGCCGTAGGTGCTTCGCAGCTTGTGCGGTGTGATGTGTTTCATCGTGGTTACCAGCTGCGAATATTTTTTCACCAGATTTTCGACGGTGCGAACGCCGATTCTTTTTTTCTGCATGGACAAAAAGAGCGCATTGGTACTGCCTTCGGCGGCCTGTATCTGATTTCGTTCTTCCAGATAATTCAAAAGGGCAGTGCTGACCTCGTCTCCAAAGTATACAATGACCTCTGCGCCGCCTTTGCGGTGAACCTTAATTCCGTTATTCTTAAAATCCACATCTGTAAGATCCAGTCCCACACATTCCGAGACACGGATTCCGGTGCCTAAAAGAAGAGTCATAATCGCCAGATCCCGGGTCTTGGTCTGGGCGTGAAATTTCTGCTGCTTTGCGGTCAGCTTTTCTCCGCTTTCCACTTCATCCAGCAGGATTGCCACCTCATCCGCATCCAGTCGGGTAATGGTCTTGGCATGCCTTTTGGGCATATTCACAAGCTGTGCGGTGTTTTTCTGGATCAGCTCCTTGCGGAAATAATAATTGTAGAAGCTGCGCAGGCTGGCAAGCTTGCGGGAAAGGCCGCGCTCGTCATTGGTGTGAACCACACCGTCCTTTTCATAGACCTTCAGATAGTCCAGATATTCCTCAATGTCCATGGCAGAAATTTGCTCGAGCAATTCCAGCGGGAAATCCGGGATTTCCATTTTGTGGTAGATGGGATTGGTCTCATGGATAAAATCAAAGAACACGCCCAGGTCATACGCGTATGCCAGCAGTGTACGGGAGGCAACCGTCGCTTTCATTCCGATAAAAAACTCACGGCAGAAGCGCGGCAGCTGCTTTTGCATTTCCCGAAGCTTTAATTCATTTTTTATATTGACATCCTCATGATATGCTTTTTCTTTCAAATTGAACAACCTCCGAAGTGAATACTTGACCCTCGAATCATTATGTACACATATATTATAGATACATATATTATAAGGATTTTCCGAAAACGTGTAAAGGCTTTGCGAGGAATAAAACCTTTACACCGTCCGATAAACCTTCTATAATGTAATAAACTATGATCGATTACAACATAAAAAAAAGAAAATGGAGACCATGAAAATTGAGATTTGTAATACAACGTGTAAAACATGCCAGCGTAACAGTGGATGAAACGGTAATCGGTCGTATCGGACAAGGCTTTCTTGTACTGATCGGTGCGGCAGAATCCGATACCAAAGAAATTGCAGACAAAATGATTCGCAAATTAGTGCAAATGCGCATTTTTGAGGATGAAAACGGCAAGAGTAACCTGGCACTTAAGGATGTGGACGGTTCCTTGCTGTTGGTGTCGCAATTTACCTTGTATGCAGATTGTAAAAAAGGAAATCGTCCCTCGTATACCAATGCCGGAAATCCGGTAATGGCCAATGAATTATATGAATATATTATTGCAGAATGCCGGAAACAAATTCCCATCGTTGAAACCGGTTCCTTTGGCGCTGATATGCAGGTGGAATTGTTAAACGACGGACCCTTTACCATTTTTTTAGATTCTGATGATCTGGCATAATTTTTGAGCCGGCATCCGTTACCAAAGGGATATCGGCTCATATTCGGAGAGTGTGTAGACACAGATGTAACTATTCGCAAAAGTCAGCTTTTACGAATAGTTAGTGGGGTTTTCATCCAAAGACCCGGTTTTCCGAAGCTTGTCCAGTAACGCCTCAAAATACTCCGGAATCGGCGCGGAGAACTCCATATACTGATGTGTCGTCGGATGCTCAAAGCCTATGATATAAGCGTGAAGACATTGTCCCTGCAAATGATAGGGATTTTTTGCATTCCCATACACGGTATCACCAAGCAACGGATGACCAATGCTTGCCATGTGTACACGAATCTGATGGGTTCGTCCTGTTTCCAATTGAAATTCCATATAGGAAGCCTTATCAAATCGCTCCAGCACACGATAATGGGTAACAGCCGGCTTCCCTTCTTCTTCGTTGATTGCCATTTTCTGCCGCTGGATCGGATGTCTTCCGATGGCTCCTTCAATCGTCCCGTTATCATCTTGCACCACGCCGGATACAATTCCCCGGTAAAGACGTTTTACCGAATGCACCTTCAACTGTTCCGCAATGAAATTGTGACTGAAATCATTTTTGCAAATAATCAGGGAGCCGGTAGTGTTTTTATCGATGCGATGTACAATTCCCGGTCGAATTTTTCCGTTGATGCCTGACAAATTGTCCTTACAGTGATACAGGATCGCATTGACCAGCGTACCATTACAATGTCCGAGGCATGGATGAACCACCATATTTTTCGGTTTATTCACGATCAGGACATCGTCGTCCTCATAGAGAATATCCAAAGGAATATTCTCCGGTGCAACCAGAATCTCCATCGCCGGAGGTATCATGACCTGCACAAAATCCTGTGGTTTTACCAGATAACTGCACTTACATTGCTCCGCCCGGTTCACATTTACACAGCCTTCTTTGATCAGACGTTGACAAAAATTTCTTGACTGGGTCGGATAAATCGCGGCCAGATAACTGTCCAAACGCATATCCTTATAATCTTCAGATACTTTATGATTTTCGATTGTTATGTGTTGTTCTTCCATAATATTTTTACTATTTTCTTTCTCATTATGATGTTTACTTTGAACGATTCCCTTTTTTGAAAAAAATCCGAGACAACTCATCCTCCCTGTAATAAAACAAAATTAATACAAATAAAATAACACAGGTCACACTCACATAAATGTCTGCAACATTAAAGATGGGAAAATGAATCAGCGTGAAAGAAAAAAAATCAATCACATAATCAAGTCTGATGCGGTCAATCATATTTCCCACAGCTCCGGCCAGCAAAAACAAAAAAGAACCCCGGAGCCAGCGATACCTTTTTCCGGCAGGAATCCGAAGATACAGCCGACATATTACAAGGATAAAAAGCACCGTGATAACGAGAAATAAGATCCTTTTTCCCTGAAGCATCCCAAAAGCTGCCCCCCGGTTTTCCAGATACTCTAATTCAAAAACATTCTTCCATATGACATAATTGGGCTGGTTTTTCAAATATACTGCAGCCAGATATTTACTCCATTGATCAATTCCGACCAACGCTGCAACGAAAAGTATTCCTGTAATAACGGATACTAAAACATTTTTTTTCACGTTTCCAATCTCCTTACTCAAAAATTCAGCTTCCGACCATCAGAAAACCTTACACATACTTTTGGAAAACCATTTTCAATCGGTCTTTCCGCGTTTCCCCGGAAATTCCCCGAAAGATAAATTTCCCGAAGCCGCGTACCGAAATCACATCCGCTTCCTTTGCGGCATAGGTATTGTGTGAACATGGTTCCCCATTGATGAAAACCTTTCCGGATGCGATCATGGCGGATGCCTTACTGCGGGACAAGCCTGTCAGCGCCGATACAAGATTATCCAGACGATTGGAAGCAATGATTTTTTCACATTCCATGAACGATGGCTTTAGCTGCAGCCGCTCTGTTTCTTCTGCCGAAATCAATCGGCATCTTACTTCTGTATGACGGATTTGACAGAGCTGTTCTGCGAGATAATCCGCCAACTCCTGCTTACAGAAAAAATAACAGCCACTCTCCCCGGCAAGAATATCCCCCAGTTTTTCGCGTCGAATCCCAAGATTCATCAATGCCCCCAGGACATCCCGATGAGAAAGAGTCTCTGCATACTTTGGGTATAAGGGTTCGATCTGAATACAACGGATGGGATATTGCCAAGCATAAGAAAAAGCATCAGGTATCCATGCAACCATCTGACGCTCTGCCCCTTCATAGCCACCGAAGCAACGATAAGTCCCTTCCAGCTGACCGGCAATACTATGAACGTTATGTAATTCACTTAAATTCAAAAAATCGCTAAAGCAGACAATTCCTTTTCGGTTTGCCTGTCTGGCCAAATCCGTCAATCTGCTTTCGCTTTGACCGGAATCTTTCATTACCGTTTACCGTATAAAATCTGTCTGAATCGCCGAGCCGGTGAAATTATCTAAAATCTGCTGGAAATCTCCTGATATATCCACTGATTCCGGTGTAATAATAAAGATATAATTAGAAATTTTCTGCAGATTTCCATTGATGGCGTAGCAGGAGCCGGAAGCAAAATCAATAATCCGCTGTGCAATCTCTACATCCAACCCTTCGACATTCAAAACCACCGTCCGATTCGACAGCAGCGTGTCTGTGATTTCCCTCGCATCCTCAAACCGTTCCGGTTTGATCACGCAGACTGCCATCCCGGCACCGGTCTGCCTTTTGGTATTTCGTATCGGTGTGATCTTGCTGACCGCTCTGGGCCGTTCCTTTACAACCGGTTCCTCCTCGTCCTCCAGCACATCCTTATCCTTTTTTCGGAATAAGCCCTTTCGGACAGGCTCATCCTCCTCATCGTCTTCCTCATCATAATAGTCATCGTCATACAGATCGTCCTCGTCCTCCGGACTCAGACGCATTACATCCATGAATTTATCAAAAACCTTCATTTCCACTAATCTCCTGACAAGTAAAATTCTGTTATAATTTTTGCTCGCAAATTTCACTTGTAAATTCTAATTATAATTTTTGACTATAGTTCCTTATTCCAAAGATTCCTGTGCCGACACGAACCATCGTCGCACCCTCCTCAATGGCAACCATATAATCTCCGGTCATTCCCATGGAGAGAACACCCATAGATACATTATCAATGTTTTTATGATTGATGTCAACAGCTAATTGGCGCAGATGCCGAAAATGTTCCCGATTGTCTTCCGGTCTGTCCACATAGGGTGCAATGGTCATGAGCCCCCGGATATTCAGATTTGGCAGCTTTGCAATTTCCTCCACCAGCTGCACCGCAGCTTCCAACCGTACCCCGAACTTGCTCTCCTCCCCTGCAATGTTTACCTCTACCAGAATCGGCATTTCCAGCTGATGGGAAACAGCCTGTCTGCTGATTTCCTCTGCCAAACGCAGGGAATCCACGGAATGAATCATGCATACCTTATCAATAATATATTTTACCTTGTTTCTCTGCAGATGTCCGATCATATGCCATTTGATGTCATAGGGCAATCGGTCATATTTTTCCATGATTTCCTGTACCTTATTTTCTCCGAAATCACGCACTCCGGCATCATAGATTTCCTGAAGCATTTCCACCGGCTTTGTCTTGCTGACCGCAATCAGCGTCACCTCATTTCTGTCCCGGTTACTCTTCTCACAGGCTGTCTGAACATTGGATTCTACTTTTTTCAAATTTTCTTTTAACATTTTACATTACCTCGTGTAATTAATTAATTCGTTTTCTTCGATGGCATCTCCCTCCAGCGCAATGTGATCATACAGGGACAGACCATAACTGGTGCCGTTTTTTATGATGGTATACTCCTCATTCTGGTATACGATTTCAATCCGCTTAAATACCGCAAAACCCTTGTTGACATTGTACACCCCCTGCAATTGTCTGGTTCGGGATAAGGAAAATGTCTCGGTTGAATCCGGTTTCTGCAAAATCGCACCGGCGGAAAATACCGAACTGCTGATGTAATAAGCTTCCTCACTCTTATCATAAATGGCTGCCTCTGTAAATGCTATTTCATGGGTTTCCCCATCGATGACATAAACACCCCATTCATTGGAATCCCCGCCCTTCACAAAATACTCCTTCGGAACCTCAAAAAAATCCTTGGTAACAATGGCAGTATTCGGGATCTTTAATCCTGATTGTTCATCCAGAAGCAGTTCAATATCCAGATAACGATCTCCTGCAAATCGAATCATATGATTATTTAAAGAAAGAAACATATAATACGAATCCTCAATCTGTCGGATTTCATACCCGGCCAGACAGGATGTCCCATCCTTTACGAAGCGAAGCCTCACATAGGAATCCTCATTCAGCCTCTGCATGACATCCTCGGAAATCCGAAAAATCAGAACCCAGTTTTCACTGGTAATAAGCTTGTACATGGCATCCCCGAAGGATATGCTGCTGTTATTTTTGATTGTCTCTTTGGAATAATCCAGCGGACGGATCAATTCCGGTGTGAAATTCTCTGCAGAAACATTCTCATATCCGTCGACCGAATAATTTACAATCCCCGGCTGTACCGCATAGGAGCGATGCAGTCCGACACCGCCGGCTGACTGATCTACATACTGTGACACACTGGATAAGGTGCTCTGATTTACCGCCTCCGTAATCAACGAACCTACCTGCTCCTTAAAATCATACACATGGTAAAAGGAATCCCCGGAATAGGTCTGTGTATACTGCTTCACGCTATTTTTCAAATTCTTAAAATAGCTGCTGTTTAAATCCAGATCGTCACTGTTTGCGGCCGCCATTCGACGGGCAATTTCTCCTTCCTCGTCGATCGAACAAATCAGGTCTCCGCTGCCTATTTTTGCGGTATCACTGATATAATAGTCCAAAACACCCGAATATTCACTGTAAAACACGCTTTCCTCCCGCAAAGCCAGCGCCTGATAAGTGTTATTCTCTGCGATGGTGCCCTGTTCCACCTCATAGATTCCGATTTTTCTTTGTGTCAGATAGGAAAAAACATAAAAACAGAGATAGATGATGATAAATGCAAATACAATAATCCCGATATTCAAATGAAACGACTTTCTGTATTTTATAATATTATTCTTTTTCCCGGCCATTTTCATACCACCTTAAAATTGACAACCGCTCAAAGCCTTTCATTGCGGACAGTCACAAAATTCCAAATATACAGCCTGAATAAAAATCAATCAAATTTATCATACTATGAAAAAAGGAGGATAAATCATGAATTCAAAAGGCTTAGATTATACACTGCTTACCCTTGTGATTATTGGTGCCGTAAACTGGGGCTTGATCGGATTTTTCCGCTTTGATCTGGTCTCATTCATTTTTGGCGACATGAGCTGGTTCTCGCGAATCATTTATGCTCTGGTCGGAATCAGCGGACTGTATCTTTTATCGGTATACGGCCGGATTCGTTCCATCAATAATCAGGCATAGGACGGCAAAAGGGTGTCTTAAGTATTTTGACTTAAGGCACCTTTTATTCCATACTTCTCTAAAAGTTCATTCATGAGCAGATACAGATTTCCCCGGCTGTCAGCCTTAAAAATAATGGATATAATCTGCTCCCCTTCGTCATTGACCGACAACAGCACCAGACAATGCCCGGCATCCCCGGTAGTCCCCGTTTTGCCGCCGATTACCGTAATGCCCTCCGGCGCAGTTTGCTGACCGTTCTGATACCGATTGGTCGTTCCCCATGTCATGGAGTTCTCCGTTCCGTCGGCAAGTATATAATTCGTCGTATACTCTGTCGTACGAATGATCTCACAAAAATCCGGATTTAAAATCGCTGTCTGAAAGATCAGATACATATCATAGACGGTTGTATAATGATTTTCGTCCGGAAGCCCATTGGGATTGACAAAGTGTGATCCCGTTGCGCCCATGGCATATGCCTCCCGGTTCATGATCTCTGCAAACGCCTCCGTACTGCCCGATATGTGCTCTGCAATTGCTATCGCAGCGTCATTCCCGCTTCGCAGCATCAATCCATATACCAGATCCCGCAAGGACATCTGATCCCCCGCAGCCACCCCGCACACCGAAGACGCATCATCCAGCGTTACCGCATTTTCGCTGATTGTTACCACATCATCCGGATTTCCATACGTCAAGGCGATATATGCTGTAAGGATTTTTGTGGTACTTGCCGGATACATTCTCTCGTAAATATTCTGCGCATAGGGAATCTCCCCTGTCGCAAGGCAAAATACCCCGGCTCCCTGTGCAATCTGGGAATTTACCGTGTCCAGGCCAAGATTCTGCACCCCGCCGACACACAAATTCTCGGAAAAGTATGTGATTTGAGCTCCACCGGAGTCACTGTCGGCATTTATATTGGTAATATCCGTATTGCCGTACAGGTTGTAATGATTTGAAAATTCTGTCTTCCGGGCGGCGCATCCGGTCAGAAGCAGGATGCAAAGCATCAGACTTAAGCAGGATGCCAACGGTCTATTTATACATCTCACGCCACTCTAAATCTCCTCTGTCCAATGATTTGATCAACAGCTCCGCAGTGGCAAGGTTGGTTGCCAGCGGAATATTATGTGTATCACAAAGCCGTACCACGCTGTCCACATCGGGTTCATGTGATTTCGGATTCAACGGATCCCGCAGGAAAATGACCAGATCAATTTGATTATGCTCAATTTGTGAGCCAAGCTGCTGAGAGCCGCCCAGATGTCCGGCAAGGTATTTATGCACACTTAAGTTTGTAACCTCCTCCACCAGTCTTCCGGTCGTACCTGTCGCATACAATTCATTTTTACATAAAATCCCTCGGTAGGCGATACAAAAGTTCTGCATTAGTTTCTTTTTTGCATCATGTGCAATCAATCCAATATTCATGTGATCTACTCCTCCTGTCCATACCTTCTGGGTTGTAAACCTACATTTAATACAATTCCGATCCCCGCAAACAGAGTGACCAGCGACGTTAGTCCGTAGCTTACGAACGGAAGCGGCAATCCGGTGTTCGGCATAAGTCCCGTGACAACGCAAATATTTACAAAACCCTGAAATCCGATCAGTGCCGCAATGCCGCCGGCAATCAGCTTTCCGGAAAGATTTCTGGCTTTTCTTGCAATCAAAAGGCACTCGATGGTAATCAACAGCAATAGCACAATGACCGTTAGCGTGCCCACAAATCCCAATTCTTCTCCCACTATGGCAAAAATAAAATCCGTCTGGGATTCAGAAATAAAATTTCCGTTTTTTACCGAAGCGATATCCGTATTATTCAGTCCCTTTCCAAACAACTGTCCCGATCCCACTGCCATAATCGAATTTTGCTGCTGATAGGCAGTGTTCGGATATTTTTCGGGCTGCAGCCATCCGAGAATACGCTGCGCCTGATTCTTGGATAAAATTGTCTGATCCGGCTGCAGCACCATGGAAATCAGTACCACCACCGATGGAACCGCTACCGCAATCGCTCCTATGACTATTTTATAACTTAATCCGGCAAGAAACAAGAGGGAGGCAAAAATTAATGCTGTGACAATGGTTGTGGACAAATCCGGTTCCTTATAAATCAGAAAAAGTGGAATTCCCGCCAAAATCAGCGAAGCAAATAAGATTTTGAAGGAATTGATTTTCTCATGGTGTTTTGACAAAAAATAAGAAAAAAACAGGATCATAAGAATCTTGGCGATCTCTGACGGCTGAAAACGTATTCCGATCGTAATCCATCGGGTTGCGCCCATGTTATAATACCCCAGAGGAGTAAAAATCAAAAGCAAAAGCCCTACACCAAGCAGATAAATGAACCAGCTGAATTTCAAAATAAAATTATAGTCCACCAGCGAAACTACCGTCATGGTAACTAATCCGAGAATCAGCCCGAGAATCTGCTTGTTCTGAACCGATTTTTCCGCACTTCCGATGACGAAAATTCCCAATATGGTCAATGCCGTCACATAAATGACAAGCCGAAAATGATAATCCCGAATTTTGTATTGTTTTAACATATGAATTACTTCCCGTCAAAATGCTTATTATGTAATCTGAGAGTCAAAAGGTTCACATCGTGAAACGATGTGAACACTTTGCATAAGAATCGTTTTGGAAAGCTAGCTTTCCAAAGCGATTTTTATGCAAAAAGTCTATGCCGACTGCGTCGGCATGACCTTTTGACTCTCGGATCACTTCATTTTGTTATACAAAGTGTTCACATCGTTTCACGATGTGAACCTTTTGGCCCTAAATGTCCCTGACCTTAAATATCCCTGACCCCAAAATGTCCTTTTACTTTCCAGTATGCTTCAAATCCTTGATCGGAATGTTTGCAAACAATGCCGGTACGCTTCCGTTTGTCCCTTCTGACTCAGTCTGTGTAATCTGAATGTCCAATCCATCCGAATCGATTTCCATGTATTTTGAGATAACCTGTATAATGTCATTTTTGATATTTTCCATCACATCCGGCGAGCAGTCCGCACGATCTGAAATTAAAAGTAGTTTTAATCTGTCCTTTGCAACATCACCGGAATTTTTTTTCTTAAAAAAATCCATGAATCCCATATCGTTAGCCCCCTAGTTCTTCTTAAATAATCCTTTGAATTTTGTCCAGACACCGTTCTTTCCTTCCAGATCCAGCAGGGGAATGTCCTCTCCCATGATGCGATGGCAGATATTCATATAGGCCTGTCCTGCGAGGCTGTTTGATCCCACTAACGGTTCTCCCTGATTGGTGGCAATTACGATCTGTTCATCATCGGGAACCGCCCCAATCAGATCAATTGCCAGAATCTCCTGCACATCCTCAATGGACATCATGTCTCCGCGCTTTACCATATCCATCCGCAGACGGTTTACAATCAGCTTCGTATCTTTGATGTCATTTGCCTCAAGAAGCCCGATAATGCGGTCGGCATCCCGGATCGCGGAAACCTCCGGTGTGGTTACAATAATCGCCCGGTCTGCACCGGCAATCGCATTTTTGAAGCCCTGTTCGATTCCCGCCGGACAGTCCAGCAATATGTAGTCATATTCCTCCTTCAGCTCGTCCACCAGCTTTTTCATCTGCTCTGGATTTACCGAGGTTTTGTCTCTGGTCTGTGCGGAAGGCAGAAGAAACAGGTTTGGATATTTTTTATCCTTGATCAATGCCTGTTTAATCCGGCAGTTTCCCTCTACCACATCCACCAGATTGTACACGATGCGGTTTTCCAGCCCCATGACTACGTCCAGATTTCGCAGACCGATGTCCGTGTCAATCAATACCACCTTTTTATTTAACTGGGCAAGACCTGTCCCCACATTTGCCGTGGTCGTCGTCTTTCCCACACCACCTTTTCCTGATGTTATTACAATCACTTCACTCATGAATCTAAACCTCCTGAAATATTAAATATTATTCAAAAGCCCTTGGGTAATGGGCTCAATCATAATCTGATCCTCATGCGCCGTGGCAATCTGCGGCTCCATTGTTTTACGCCGGTTTTTCATTGCAAAATAAGCTCCCCGATCCGAGCTTCTGCCGTAGGTATTACCGATTTTCAGCAAAAGCGGATCCATGTCAAGAGCCGCAATAAACGCGTTATCATTCCCCGATGCTCCGGCATAGGCATTCCCCCGCAGGGAGCCCAGAACCACGATGTTACCCCTTGCAATAATCTTTGCTCCCGGATTTACATCTCCCAGCACAATCAGGCTTGTTTCGCATTCCACACACTGTCCGCTGCGCAGGGTGCCTCTGTAAAATTCACCGGTACGTCCGGCGCGCATATCGTCCATCTGCTTGATGCGCTGCTCACAAAACGCTTCGTACCCGGCATCGTCGTCCATGACACACACCACTTCAATCCCGGTGTTTTCCGTAATCGTTTCCAGCACCTGCTGTTGTTCATCCGGATCCAGCGACCGCCCTTCAAAGGAAAGCGCAACCCTTGCATTCTTAAATATCTTTCCCGAATCCTTAAATTTCTTCATAATTTCCTGCTTCAGCTGTTCAAAAGGAATTTCCGGATCCAGAAGAAGCCGGATTCCATGTGGACTGCTTTTTATGATCACAGGTTGTTCCATAGGTGTTCCTCCTTGTATCATGTTTCGGCATGCACCGCCCTCTAGTCATTAAAGGAATTTGAGACAGAACCGTTTTCGTCCGCCTGTCCGTCTAATAAAAGCTCCTTATCCTCCAGGTTAAAATAATACTTGTATACGGAAGCCGCCAAATCTGCTGCATTGGTGGAAGAATATCCGTACGCAATGCGGCAGGCAATGGAAATCTCCGGCCGATTGTACGGCGCATAGCCCACATACAAAGCATGATTCGGTCGTGTTTTGACCTGCTGGGCCGTTCCCGTTTTTCCGGCAGAGTCCACGCCGAGCCCGTCAAACTGTGCATGCTCCTCCACCACCATCTTCATGCCGGAGTGAATTGCTGCCCAGCTGTCCCCGGCAATCTCATCGATCTCATTGCGCACCGTAGGCTCGTAGGTTTCTATGACATGCCCGTCGGAATCAGTCGTCTTGGAAAGGAGCGTATAATTATATACCGTCCCACTGTTGGCAACTGCCGTCACATAACGGGACAACTGAATCGTTGTAAAGCTGTTATTACTTTGACCGATGGCCGATGTGATCGGATATTCCGTTGTCTGTCTGGGCTCGGCTTCTGCAATCTCTATGCCGGTCTTTTCATCCAGACCGTACATGGACGAATATTTATTAATCAACGAGACGCCCTTCTCCTCATTGTATACGCCGTTTTCCATGCTCAGATCATACCCCACCTTATAAAAAAAGTAGTTACATGAATCACGCAGTGCCTCCGAAACATTGATGTAACCGTGCGTGTGCGGATAAATCCAGCATCGCGGTCCGTTGACCACCTCTTCAAACTGTCCCTTATCCTCAATCTTTGTGGCGGTTGTGATCACACCCTCTGTCAGTCCCGCGGAAGCAGATATCATCTTAAAGGTGGAGCCGGGTGCCGTTCGCTGCTGTGTCGCATAGTTATAAAACGGAACCGATTTATCATTATACAATGTATTATAATAATCCACATCCATGGTATTTGCAAGTCGATTTGTATCATAACCGGGATAGGTAACACATGCAAGCAGCTCTCCGGTCTGAACATCCGCAATCACACAGGAACCGGAACAGGGATCCAACGCAAGCTGCGCCGGTGTGATTTCAAGATTTTTTATCTTCTGCTTGATAAAATAATAAGCGCTGAGACTGCCCGTCTGCAGCTGCTTTGCATCCTCATCCATCGGCAGCACCTTCTGATCGTACAACGCAAGACAGAGCTGCTTCCCGCTGATCTGATCAGCCCGGATCATATATTTGTACAGTTTTTTTGAGAAATCCGGATCCTTCTGCAGTGCATCCAGAATATAACCACACAGTGCATCATACACTTCATCGGAATCGGAATATTTTTCATTCATGGTAAACGCGGTAATGTCAATCCAATTGTGACTGATTGCATATTTTAAGTATTCTGCCGTGCTGATTTTGTCGTTTTTATAATCCTGATAGACAGAATCGGAAGTATCTGTTTCATCAGACAGCAAAACGCCTGTATTCTCCAGCATGGTTTCGATATAATTCATGTAAGTCTGCTGCTCTTTGTCCAATTCCTCCAGCGGTGCGGGTGTCTCTTTGTTTAATTCTGATTTAATTTGTTCGATTACCTCGCTCTGTTTTTGCAAAAAAGCCTGATAAATACTCTGTTCCGACTCGGAAGCCCCCGCTCTGCCAAACTCCTCCGCATCCAATATATTGTTGTCAATCAAAGCAAAATAAACATCATCAATGGGAATGGTAATATCGGAGGCATCCTCCGCCACACGATCCGTAGCCTTCATGTTTACAATCTTGGAATAGACAATTCCTGCAATCTTTTGCTCCAGCAGATCATAGACCGCCTCCTGCAGCTCCATGTCAATGGACAGGTAGACATCATTTCCGGCATTCGGCTCGATCCGATCCGTCGCCTCAATGACCTTTCCCATACTGTCTACATACACGGTTTCACTGCCCTTGGTTCCGCGCAGGGTGCTGTCCATATACTGCTCAATGCCCGATTTCCCGATCACATCGTTTAAGGTGTAGGAATCATCCGTTTCCGACAGGCTCTCATATTCATCCTGCGAGATTTTTCCGGTATAGCCAATGATATGGGAAAAATATTTTGCATCTGTATATCTTCGCACAGAATCCTCCGCAATGTCCGTTCCCTGCAGGGTATTGCGGTTCTCGACGATGTAGGCCACGGTACGGTCGCTGACATTCTGGGCAATGGTTGTCGCAATGTACTTCTGGTAGCTGTTTAAGGAGATGGCATAGCGAAGCACCACAATGCGGTACAGATCCTCCCGGTCATACTCCTCCTCCGAAAGCTCATAGCCCTTTGTATCTCCGCCGGTGCACAAATAGTCCATCACCTGCTCTGCGGTCGCCTCGGATTCATTATAGCCAAGCTTCTTATTATACTGCAGCTCATCCGTCTTCTGATGTCCGTATACATCTGCCAGAAAACGTTTCCTCGTATTTCCGTCCACGTTAAAGGAATAGGAACCGTCTTTATTCAGGGAAATTTCAAAATTATTGATGATCTGATCTCCGTTTTCATCCAGACATTTGATGATGCGGTAAAGCTCGTTATTCATCGACTCATTCTTTGCCTTGGACGTGGGATAGGTTCCGTTATCCTCAATCGTAATGGAATAGGCAAGCTCGTTGTAAGCCAAAAGCTCTCCGTTCCGGTCATAGATATTTCCTCTGGTGCTGTTTAAAACCACACTCTTCTGGATTCGTATACTGTAATTATCCAGATACTCTTCCCCCTTAATAATCTGCAGATAAAAAAGGCGTCCTAACAGGACGCTGCTAAGCATCACCATTACCACAGAAAAGACAAAAATTCTTGATTTAAATATTTTTCGAAAAAAAACTCTGATACTATGAACCAAACTTACCAGCGCTCCTTTTTTCAATCTCTTCCAATTTCTGATTAATTTTTAATATAACAAAATAAAGCAATATGGAAATCAAAAGGGTATATACCAGCTCCGGAATGATTATGTGTAGCAGATAAAAGCCAAAGGAAAATCTGCTCCGAAATAAAAATCGAAAAAAATAAATCGTGATATTATAAAAAAAATCACTACCTGAAATTAAAAGCATCGGCAAAGCAATATCATCCGGGAAAAAATGTTTCTTGAAAAATCCGTTTACCCATCCCACATACATGTACAAAAGTGCATAAAAGCCAAACACATTCGCAAAAAAAGCATCCACAAGAAGGCCGCTGAAAAATCCGATGAACATGCCTTCCTTCTGCCCTCTCATAAAGCCAAAGGAAGCAGTCACTATAATCAGCAGATTCGGCGAAATGGAGGAAAAGGACAGCGATTTAAATAATGTAGTTTGCAAAAAGAAGCATATCACAATCATCAATGCCACGGATATCTTTCGGCGCATGTCACTCCCCCGTTTCCTTCTTTTCCATAATAACAAGCACCTGTTGCAGATGCTCAAAATCCACCGTCGGTGTAATTGTACCGGATTTTGTCAGATGATTGGAATCCTCCGTGATTGTGCTGACATAACCAATCAGAATTCCTTCCATGTATTTGCTGCTGACATTGCTGGTAACAACCGCATCTCCGACATGTACCTTCTGATCGGTATCCTTCAGATCGGAAAATCCAATTACCTGATCCCGGTTCATAGACTGGAGGCTTCCGCTGACCACGCAATTGTCCGAGGTATTGAGTACCATTCCATACACCTGCGAAGAATCATCGATGATGGACCGCACCTTGGCATAATTCGGTCCCACATCATAGACAATCCCCACCAGTCCGCTTCCCGCAATCACATTCATATCCACTTCAATTCCATCATTCGTCCCTTTGTCTATGATGAAATTTTCAAACCAGTTTCCGGCATCCTTTCCGATCACATAAGCCGCCGTCTTGTCATAATCACTGTATTGCTTGTCCAGTTCTAAGAGCTCCCGAAGATTGTTCAGTTCGTATTCATCCAGCTTAATGGCATCCAACTCCTCCGTCAGCTGCTCCACCTGTGCTCTCAGTTCTTCGTTCTCCGCCATCACGTCATTCAACTGCTTGAAGTTCGAGGCCTTGTCGGACATCCAGGTTCCCGCACTGTTGATGCCGCGCTGCATGGGACCAAACACAACCCCTGCCACTGTATTTAAGGGCCCGCCGGAAAGATTTAAGGCAAAGCTGACGTACATCGCCACAATACAAATGACCGTCAACGCAATGAGCAGATATTTGGTTGGAATGTTAAATCTGGATTTCGATCTACGCCTCATGTTATGCCTCTGTGTAAAATCTACTTATAAATTTTTGTTTTCATGCTGTATCCCAAATGGCTATACTTATCATCCGATACGATCTTGTTTAGCCCTCTGACCGCGCTTTCCTCCGGCAATTCACAGGAATTGACCTTAATATTGGTAATCTGCGTAAACAGGGTGGACAGATCATGAATCTGGGATGCCCCGCCGGTAATATAAATTCCGGAGCGGATAATGTCTCTGGCGAGCTCCGGCGGCGTCTTCTCCAGAATCATCTTGATGGAGGTACAGATGGAATTGAGATTTTCCCTGATGGCCTCATAGACCGTCTCCGCCGTGACCTCCATTTCAATGGGCAGACCGCTTACCACATCGCGCCCGACCACGATCATACTGTTTTCCATGCCGGGTATACCGGAGCCCAGCTCTTCCTTCAATGCCTTGGCTGTTTTCTTTCCAATGACAAGTTCATTGTTTCGTCTGATATAACTGATAATTGACTCATCAATACGGTTTCCGCCGAAATGAAGCAGATCACTAAGCACCAGACCGCTGAGGGAAATGACCGATATCTCCGTCGTGTCGGCACCAATATCTACAATCATACGCCCCGTAGGCTCGTTTACATCCAAGCCGAGCCCCACCGCGTCCGCCAACGGCTTTTCGCAGAGCTGCACGGACTTCGGCCGCATCTTGCTTTTATAGAAAATATCAAAAAAAGCCTTTTTCTCTACCTCTGTAATATCCGTAGGCACCGCTACAATAAATTCCGCGCCGCGCGCCTTCCCCTTCGTATGCTTCTCCAGAAGCTCGAACATCATGGTCTGCATGTTATTAAAATCCGCAATGACCCCGTTTACAATGGGAAAGGATACATGGATGTGCTCGGGTGCCTTTTCATACATGGCATATGCCGCATCCCCATAGGCATACATCTGATTTTTATTGACAATTGCAATTGTATTTTTTTCATTCAGTGTTTTTCCCGTCAATTTACAATATACTTTGATGTTTGAAGTTCCTAAGTCAATCCCGTAAACATTGTTTGACATTGTTTTCTCCCTTCGGAAAATTAAATCATTTCCTGTTCCTTAAAACTAAAATAACGCTTGTCCCCGATAATAATATGATCCAAAAGCTCTATTCCTATCATCATTCCGCACGCCCGAACCTGTTCGGTCACCGAAACATCCTGTTTGCTGGGAGTGGGATTGCCGCTGGGATGATTGTGTACCAGAATAACATGCACCGCATGCTGCTCCAGCGCCTGAATAAAAATTTCGCGGGGAGAGATCAAAGATGCATTGACCGTTCCGATCGTAAGTACCCGTTCCCGGATCAGACGGCACTTGGCATCAAACATGCATAAGATCAGATTCTCCTGCTGTTCATGGCGCAGCTGCTCCATATAATAGGCGGCAATGCTTCGTGCATCCGAAAGCACCACCGCGTCTCTCCGCCCCGTTCTGGCAATACGCTTGGACAATTCTGCCATACATTTCAGCTGAATTGCTTTTACCTGGCCGATGCCGGGAATCTGCATGAGCTCGTCCATACTCAGCTGGTACAGCGCCAGCAGATTTCCGCCGCCCTTCTGTAAAACAGCTGTGGCAAGCCGCACGACATTGTTCCCCGGAGTTCCTGTCCTTAAAAGGACTGCCAGAAGCTCCGCGTCCGACAGCCGTTCCGGTCCCTGTTCCATACATTTCTCATAGGGGCGTTCCGATACAGGCAGTTCTTTTGTTGTGTGGTTCATAGTACCTCTTTCCACTCTCTCCGTACCATATTATCACAACAGCTCCTTATTAACAAGATTCTGTTCGTAAAGTTTTTGCAGCGACATCAAAATTCCGCATTTCGCATGATACCACGTCAAACCGCCTTGAAAATACACCGCATAAGGGGGCTTTAACGGTCCGTCCGCGCTCAGCTCGATGGACGAGCCCTGCACAAACGCTCCGGCCGCCATAATCACCTCACTGTCATAGCCGGGCATGTCCCACGGCTCCGGCGTCACATAGCTGTCTACCGGTGCAGCTGCCTGAATCCCCTTGCAGAAAGCGATCAGCCCCTCTGCACTGTTTAAGGTCACGGCCTGTATAATATCACATCGCGGTTCCAAAGCTCCCGGAACAACCGCAAACCCCAGCCGCTCATAGATATTCGCGGCAAAAATCGCACCCTTTAAGGCTCCCGCGGTTACTACCGGTGCCTGAAAGAAGCCCTGATAAAAGGAAGCAATGACATTTAAGGACGCGCCAACCTCTTTCCCAAGCCCCGGAGAGGTCAGGCGATGCGCCGCGTTTGCAACACACTCCTTTTTTCCGACGATATATCCGCCGATGGGCGCAAGCCCGCCTCCGGGATTTTTTATCAGGGAGCCGACGATCATGTCCGCGCCCACCTCCAGAGGCTCCCGCTCCTCCACAAACTCTCCGTAACAGTTGTCAACCATACAGATGAGATCAGGCTTTATCGACTTGACGAAGGCAATCAGCTCCCCGATCCGTTCTACCGACAGAGACGGTCTGGTCTGATATCCCTTGGAGCGCTGAATCGTAACCAGCTTTGTCTTTTCATGAATCGCGTTTTTAATCGCGTCATAATCAAACGAGCCGTCTGCCAGCAGCTCAACCTGTCGGTAGGTAATTCCATATTCTGCCAGCGAGCCCTGTGACGGACGGATTCCGATCACCTCTTCCAACGTGTCATAAGGCTTTCCCACCGGGGAAAGCAATTCGTCTCCCGGCCGCAGATTGGAAAAAAGTGCAAGCGCAAGGGCGTGCGTACCACAGGTAATCTGCGGCCGCACCAGCGCATCCTCCCCGCGAAAGCAGGCGGCATACACCTTTTCCAGCGTATCCCGTCCGAGATCGTTGTAGCCGTATCCGTTTGACATGGCAAAGCACTCCGCGGAAACCCTGTTTTCCTGCATTGCACGAAGCACCTTCATCTGGTTGTACTCCGCCGTCTCATCAATCCGGTCAAAGCGCGGCTTTAATTCCCGTTCGATTTTTTCGCCAAAGGCATACACCTTCGGATCAATCCCCATCTGTTTGTACTGTTCGATCATACACTCCTGTTTCATATGATGCTCCTCTTTTCCAGTTCTTCCATGATATAGGCAAGCATCCGTTCCTCGTCATAATCAAAGTCCGGCTTGTTTACCCACGTTACCTCTCGTTCCCGCTTAAACCATGTAATCTGACGCTTGGCAAAATGTCTGGTATCCCGCTTGATGATGGTAACCGCCTCATCAAGCGTATGGTTCCCGTCCAGATAATCCAGAATTTCCTTATAGCCCAGCCCCTGCATGGAAACCATATTCCGGCTGCAGCCTAAATCCTTGAGCCCCTGTACCTCCTGCACCAGACCGTTTTCGATCATGACATCCACTCTCCGGTCAATCCTCTCATACAGTCTGGCACGTACATCGGATAACACCAGATACAAAAAATTATACGGAGAGGTTCTCTGCTGCTGGTTCTCGTTGTGCTCCGAAATCCGTTTTCCGGTTGTGTGATAAAATTCCAGTGCCCGGATCACACGTTTTTTGTTATTGGCATGAATCTGCTGTGCGGCCTTTGGGTCAACCTCACAAAGCATCTGATGCAGACATTCATTTCCGCGTTCTTCCGCCAGTTTCTCCAGTTTTTTTCGATATCCCTCGTCCTTATCCTGCCCGGTAAAATCAATATCATACAAAACAGCCTGAATATAAAATCCGGTTCCCCCTGTCAGAATCGGAATGTGGCCGTGCGCATAGATGTCCTGCATATATTGTTTTGCATATTCCTGAAATTTTACGATGTGAAATTCCTCCCACGGCTCACATACATCAATGAGATAATGCGGGATTCCATGCTGCTGTTCGGGTGTAATCTTGGCAGAGCCGATATCCATCCCTTTATATACCTGCATGGAATCGGCAGAGATGATTTCTCCGCCGATTTGCGCAGCCAGCTTTATGGATAATTCCGTCTTTCCCACCGCAGTGGGACCGGTAAGGACGATCAGTGGTTTTTTCATACTTTTGTCTCCGATCCCGGCATCATACAATCCGCTTAAACTTCTTTTCGATTTCATATTTGCTCATGGAGATAATCGTCGGTCTTCCGTGGGGACAGTGATAGGGATTTTCAAGCTTCATAAGTTCCTTCATAAGTGTCTCCATTTCCGCCATGCTCAAACAGTTATTTCCCTTTACCGCAGCTTTGCAGGCCATCGTGGCAAGCTTGTCCCACAAAATCTCCGGCGTTTGGTTTTCACCTGGCCCCTCGGTCAGATCATCCAGCATTTCGATCAGGACTGCCTTGGGATCCAGTCGGTAAAGATTGGATGGGATTCCGCATACATTGTACTCGCTCCCGCCAAAGGGTTCTATGACAAAGCCCAATTTCGTAAAATGCTCCATATATTGCTCCAGCGTCTGTATTTCCCGCATGGACAGGGAAATCACCATGGGCGGACTGATGACCTGGGACGGAAATTCCTTTTGCGCAAACTGTCTGCGGAACCGTTCAAACAAAACCTTCTCATGCGCCGCATGCTGATCCACAATAAACAGCTTATCATCAAATTCCACCAGCCAGTAGGTATCAAACAGCTGTCCGAGGATCTTCTGGCGTACCATAGACTGTTCATCCAGAAAACGCTGCTGTTCGTAAGAATCAGCCGCAGTATCCTCCCGGATAAACGCAGGCTCTTCGAAAGGCTGTTTTTTCCCGGAATCCGAGGCATCTGTGGATGGCTGCTCCCCCGGCACAGACGGCTCTGCTTTCTTCTGCAGGATTTCATCCGAAAATTTCGCCTCATACGGACTGTCTTTTCGCACTTCTTCCCGAAGCGCAAAAAGCTTTTGCTTCGCCATGCGATTGACCTCAAAGGGTTCCGGCAGAGTCTCTTCTTTTGAAGGAACCGGTTTTTCATTCGTATTTGTCTCTCCATCATCCACCGGCACCTGCGGAATCATGTCCTGATGACGCAGACGATCAGAAATCAGCTCGGTCAGGATATAATAAAATGCCTCCTGATTTTCAAAGCGAAGCTCCATTTTTGTCGGATGTACATTTACATCCATGGCGGCGCTGTCCATCTGAAAATAAAGAACCGTCATGGGAAACTGATGCTGCATGACATACGGTTTGTAGGCGTCCTCAATCGCTTTTGCAATGATTTTATTTCTGATAAACCGGCCATTGATGAAATAAATCTCATAGTTACGATTGCCTCTGGATATCTGCGGCTTTCCCAAAAAACCAGAGACAGTGAACTGCTCCGTTGTATGTTCAAACGAAAGAAGCTCCCGGGTAATGTCTCGTCCGTATATATGATAAATGATATCCTTGACGTTGGAATTTCCAGAGGACTGCAGTCGTACCTGACCGTTCATAATAAATTTAAAGGAAACCTCCGGGTGCGACAGGATCAAGCGCTGCATCAATTCATGAATATAGTTTCCCTCAGTCTGGGCGCTTTTTAAAAACTTTTTCCTTGCCGGTGTGTTGTAAAACAGGTTCCGCACAATCAAAGTCGTTCCGTCCGGCGCACCGATTTCCTCACACGACACCTCTTTCGATCCCTCAATCCGGTATCTGGATCCGGTAAATTCTGCTCTGGTCTTGGTGATCAGCTCCACCTGACTTACCGCCGCGATACTGGAAAGCGCCTCTCCCCGAAAGCCCAGGGACGACACGGTAAAAAGATCCTCCACCGACTGTATTTTGCTGGTGGAATGTCGCAGAAAAGCCAGCCGCAGATCACTTTTTTCAATGCCGGAGCCGTTATCGGATATCCGGATAAAGGAGATTCCGCCCTCCTTGATCTCTACGGTGATCGCATTCGCGCCCGCATCCAGAGAGTTTTCTACCAGTTCCTTTACCACGGAGCTTGGGCGTTCCACTACCTCTCCCGCAGCAATTTTGTCAATGGTATCCTGACTTAACAGTTCAATTTTTGCCATAGTTCCCCCTTATATATTTCAGCGCTTGATGATCGGACGCTGCCGACATGATATAGTATTCTTCGGGGCACGCTCCCGCTACGCAAAAAACGCAACGGTACCAGGCTTGCCAAAATCAACATATCTCGTTTTGCAGCTCATAAAGCACATTGATTGCCTCTAACGGTGTCAGATTACTGATGTCCAGTTCCTTCAGCTTTTGCACCACCCCATCCTTCTGAGAGTCCTGCGGCGTTTCATGCACCGGTTCTTTCTCCGGCTCAGAGTGGGAGAAGCTCTTCTCGACCACCCCCGTCACATCATGCGCCGTAAGCTGTTCGGCAATCTCTTTTGCCCGATCCAAAACGACGTCCGGCACTCCCGCAAGCTTTGCCACCTGAATGCCATAGCTTTTGTCCGCGCCGCCTTGTATGATTTTGCGCAAAAAGACGATCTCGTCTCCTTTTTCCTTTACCGCTATACAGTAATTGTGTACTCCTTTGATTTTCCCTTCCAGCTCCGTCAGCTCATGATAGTGTGTAGCAAAGAGTGTTTTGGCGCCAATCAGCTTGGGATTGCTGATGTATTCCACGACTGCCCACGCAATGCTCAGCCCGTCAAAGGTACTGGTTCCCCGTCCGATCTCATCCAGAATCAAAAGACTTTGCGCGGTGGCGTTCCGAAGGATATTCGCCACCTCTGACATTTCCACCATAAAGGTGCTCTGTCCGCTTGCCAGATCATCGGAAGCCCCGACTCTGGTAAATATCCGGTCCACGATACCGATTTCTGCCTGAGAGGCCGGTACGAAGCTTCCGATCTGCGCCATCAGAACGATCAGTGCACACTGGCGCATATAGGTGGATTTTCCCGCCATATTCGGTCCGGTAATGATGGATACGCGCCGGCTGTCATTGTCCAGGCGGACATCATTCGCCACAAACATTTCATTCTGAATCATTTTCTCCACCACGGGATGTCGTCCGTCTTTAATGTGGATACTGCCCTTTTCATTTAACCGGGGGCGGCAATAGTTATTCTGCTCTGCAACCACCGCAAGGGAAGCAAATACATCCATACAGGCTACTGCCTTTGCTGTCTTTTGAATGCGCTGTACCTCATCCGCAACCTTTTGACGAATTTCCCGGAACAGCTCGTATTCCAAGCCCACCAGCTTATCCTCTGCCCCGAGAATCACATCCTCCAGTTCCTTGAGCTCCGGCGTAATGTACCGCTCTGCATTTGCCAGCGTCTGCTTGCGGGTAAAATAGTCCGGCACAAGCTCCTTAAAGGAGTTCGTCACCTCCAGATAATAGCCGAACACCTTATTGTATTTGATTTTCAGGTTTTTGATACCGGTCTTTTCCCGCTCTTTCGCTTCCAGCTCCGCCAGCCAGTTTTTTCCATCGGTCTTTGCCCTTCGCAGCCGATCGACTTCCTCATGATATCCCTCTTTCAGAATGCCACCCTCATGCACCTGAATCGGCGGTTCCTCCATAATGGATGCATCCAACAGTGCAAACATATCCTCCAGCGGATCCAGCTGTTCATACAACCGCCGGAGAAGTACTGACTGAAAATCACTCATCAGCGTCCGGATCGGCGGCAGCATATGAATGGAATTTTTGAATGCGATCAGATCTCTCGGCGTAGCAGTCTGATAGGTTACTCTGGTAATTAAACGCTCCAGATCATACACCGGATTTAAGTATTCCCGGATTTCCTCTCTGGAAATCGCATTGCAGTTCAGCTCCTCAATCGCGTCATAGCGCTCCTCAATTTCCTCCCGCTGTATCAGCGGCTGTTCCACAAATCCGCGCAGGGTACGCGCCCCCATGGCTGTTTTGGTCTTGTCTAACACCCAGAGCAGGGAACCTCTCTTTTGCTTTTCCCTCAGTGTTTCTACCAATTCGAGATTGCGTCTGCTGGAGCTGTCTATGATCATGTATTTTTCCGTGGTATAGGGATGAATGCCTGCCAGATTACAAAGATTCGTCTTCTGGATCTCATACAGATATCTGAGCAGTCCTCCCGCCGCATTGATTCCGGCGGAAAAATCTTTCAGCCCCAGTCCCGACAAATCCGACACCTGAAAATGCTCCATCAGGATATTTTTTGCGGTTTCATCCGAAAAATACCACTCTCCCGGTGTGTACACCACAATGCCCATCCGGTTTTTCAGGTCTTCCACGTCGATTCCGCTGATCAAAAAAGCTTCGTTACAGATCAACTCCGATGGCTGATATTTCTGTATCTCGTCCAGAAGCTTTCGCTCAGTCTCCACCTCTGTGACATAATAATCCCCGGTAGTAATATCCGCTGCCGATACTCCATATCCGTCTCCGAAATATACCACAGACATGATATAATTATTTCTGCTCTCATCCAAAGCCATCTCACTGAGTGTCGTTCCGGGTGTCACCACACGAATTACTTCCCGCTTCACCATTCCTTTGGCAAGCTTTGGATCCTCCACCTGTTCACAGATTGCAACCTTATACCCCCGCTTTACCAGTTTATTGATGTATCCGTCTGCCGCATGATACGGAACTCCGCACATAGGAGCCCGTTCCTCCAGCCCGCAGCTCTTTCCGGTCAGCGTCAGCTCCAATTCCCGGGATACCAGCTTTGCGTCCTCAAAAAACATTTCATAAAAATCTCCCAGCCGATAAAATAAGATGCAATCCTTGTATTCTTCATGTGTCTGCAGATAATGCTGCATCATCGGTGTAAGCTCACTCAATCTCTTTTCTTCCTTCCGTGCTTTCTATGCGCTTATATTTCCCGGCAATTGCCTCCGCAACCTTAAGCCCGTCCATTGCGGCAGACATAATTCCTCCGGCGTAGCCCGCCCCTTCCCCACAGGGATAGATTCCTGCAATGCTGCCTTCAAATCTTTCATTTCTTGGAATACGAACCGGCGCGGAAGTCCGACTTTCTACGCCGGACAAAATGGCATCGTAACGATCGTAATTTGGGATTACCTGTGAAAACTGCTCCATTCCCCGGATGAATGCCTCGTTCAGCTCCTCCGGAAGAATCTCCCGCAGATTCGCAAAGGTGCTTGTCCCTTTGACCGCAGAGGGAAATCCCCCATATGTGTCGCTGACCCGGTTTGCCTGAAAGTCTCCGTACAGCTGCTGTGGGATTTTCCCCTGTCCCAGAAGATAAGCCCTCTGCTCCAGCGTCCGCTGAAAACCGATGCCGGAAAATGGTCCCGTTCCGCCGTAATCCGCAGGATTTACTGAAACGATAATGGCACTGTTGGCATTTGCCCCGTCTCTTGCATGATAACTCATCCCGTTTACCGCAAGATAGCCCTGCTCGGAGGAGGCATTCACCACGTATCCTCCCGGGCACATGCAAAAGGAGTAAACCCCTCGTCCCGACTCCAGATTCGCGGTTAATTTGTATGCGGCAGCAGGCAGCAGCGCATGTTTTTTGCCATGATACTGACACTCATCGATCATTTCCTGGGGATGCTCCACCCGCAGTCCGACCGCAAAGGCTTTTTCCTGCATCAAAAGCCCCCGGTCATAAAGCATCTCATAGGTATCTCTGGCACTGTGTCCGATGGCAAGCACCAGAACATCCGTCGGGAGTTTTCGGAAATCTCCGTTTTCACAGAGGGTAAGCTCCGCAATGTGTCCTTCCTTTTCCCGAATATCCGTCAATTGATGTTCAAACAGGTATGACCCGCCCATCGCCTGAATTTTTTTACGCAGATTTTTTACGACAGCTTTTAATAAATCCGTTCCGATGTGCGGTTTGTTGAGATATAAAATCTCCTCCGGCGCGCCCATTTCCACAAAAATACGAAGCACCTCTGCATTCCGCCCCATCGGATCCTTTACCAGCGTATTCAGCTTTCCGTCCGAAAAGGTGCCCGCACCGCCCTCGCCAAACTGGACATTCGTATGTTGATCCAAATTGCCTGTTTCCCAGAACTGCGCAACCTTCCGCGAGCGTAGATCCACGTCGCTTCCCCGTTCCACCACAATGGGGCAATATCCATAACCTGCCAGCTGATAGGCACAGAAAAGCCCCGCAGGTCCGCTTCCGATAATCACCGGCCGATGCCGCAGCCTCTCCTGACCGTCCTGCGGAAACGAATATATCTTTTTCTGCAGCACCTGAATATTCGGATGCTTCCGGCCCTTGAGATACTGCCCCTCTTTTTTGATGACTGCATCAATGGCATACACATAATGCAGTTCCTTCTTTCGGGCATCCACGGAGCGTTTTGCAATTTTATACGAAAGAAGACGATCCGGAGAGATTCTTAACGTCTGCAAAAGCTTCTGCTCCAGCTGCTCCTTTGTGTGTTCGATTGGCAGCTTCAACTGCTGTACCCTGATCATGCCCGCTCCTTACTGCGCAAAGCAGCATTTCTTCCCGCCACTGCTCCGCTCGCCCATGCCCACTGAAGATTATAACCTCCGCATTTCCCGTCAATATCAATCATTTCCCCGGCAAAATATAATCCCTCATGCAGCAACGATTCCAGCGTATCATTCCGAATCTCTCCCGTGTCCACACCTCCGGCAGTTACCTGCGCCTGATCAAAGGTATGCCATGCTGTCAGATCCACCGGAAATGCCTTGATCTGATCACAGAATGCTTCCAGTTCTTTCTCCGAAAAATGCCCGGCTTTCTTTTTCGAATCCAGCGCCGCCTGTCGGAACAGAACCGGAATCAGCTTGTCCGGAAAGAGTCCGATACAGGCCTCACAGCCATTCTTATCATTTCCGAAACATGCGAAGCGTTCCCGAAGTTTGTGTCTGCATTTCTCCATGGAAATTTCCGGGTAAAAATCAACCAGTATCCGCACCGTCCTGCCATTTTGCAGCCCCTCTGCCGCCGGATGCGCAAGCTGAAACATCGGAATGCCGGAAAGTCCGTATGCCGTAAGCTGAAGCTCTCCGGATTCCTCCGCTTGTTTTTTTTCATCTACAAACAGGGTCAGCCCTGCCCGTATCCGAATTCCCGCGATTTCCTGAAAAAAGGTCTGTTTTGCACAAAAGCCGGTCAGCGCCGGAAACAGAGGTGTCACATGATGTCCAAGCCCTGTCAGATACAAAAACCCACTCCCGTCACTGCCGCTTTTTCTGAACGTCTTTCCTCCGGTGGCAAGAACACAGCATTTCCCGTAGAAATTCCCTTCCTTTGTCTCGATTTTGTACTGCCTGTGGGCATCCTCAATACTTCGAATGCCGCACTGCACATAAATATGTACCCCCAGACGTTGCAGTTCTTTCAAAAGCACCGCCGCTACTGCCGAAGCCTGTCCGCTTCTGGGATAATATCCGCCCCGGTTAAAATACGGCTCAATCCCCAGCTCTTGAAAAAAGGCAAGAATTTCCTCCAGACCGAAGCTTTGAAATACGGGCACCACAAAAGCAGGGTTCGCGCCGTAATAATCGACCTCACCCTGCGTCTCGGCAGCAAAATTGCATTTTCCGTTTCCTGTAACCAGAAGTTTTTTTCCCAGTGTATCCATATGCTCTAAAACAGCCACCGAAGCGCCCGCCCTTGCCGCCATAATTGCGGCAGTCATGCCGGATGCGCCTCCGCCTATTACGAGTACGTCATAGTTTCTCATACGATTATTGTAGCATATTCCCCAATAACTGGCAATCGTGTATATTTTCTAAACCAATTGTACATAATATTCATGGTGATGAACATGAAAAAAACAAATAGTATTCGATTTCTTTGTGTAATTTTACTTCTGCTGCTTTGTTTTGTTGTTTATTTAAGCAGCCGGATCAAAAAAGACCCGCAGCTTCCGTCGGAAAAAGAGGAAATCCTGATTGCGGAGGAGACAGAGGAAGAAGAGACTTCCGAGGAGATCGTTGTGGAAACGTCCAGCCTGCCTTCCGATGCCCTTTTTATCCTGCGGGATGAGGATGGCTATCTGACGGTGTATCTGATTGCGACAGATACGGTGTATATGTATACGGATATTTTGACAGAATTGCTTCCGGAACATCTGAAGAAGGAGATCGCGGAAGGAAAAACCTTCGCTTCGCCGGAGGAGCTGTATGGCTTTCTGGAGAGCTATTCGAGCTAAAAAATTCCGTCTTAAATGCATGATTTTTTTCAATAAACAGCGGTCAGCACGATGCAGTACTCTCTCGGGGCACTAAAAAAATGCAAGCGCGCCCCGAAGAGTACTGCATCGTGCTGACCGCGTCCTTTTTTTTCGCAAAGCAAGCCGATTCTTAAAATCCTCCCTCTATCTTTTATCTCAATAAATGCAACCTCTTCAACCCCCGCACCAGTGCTGCTCCCTTGGGGAATTTACGGATTTCCTCCTCGCCCAACCCTCTCAAAAGCAACATCATAACGGCATAGACCAAAATCCCCGCAGCAATCGCCGCCACCGTCGATATCGCATTTCGCTGCAACCAATTCTGCAGCAGATGGTAGCTGTAATAAACCGCCACCCCCATCACTGCCGAGGAAAAGCACGGAATCACGAAGGTTTTGAGCTTTTCCTGCCGATAGCCGCTGTATTTTTTCAGAGAATGTGCATTTAACACACACATACAGAACGAAAAAAAAGCATTGGAATAAACAACAGCATAAATATTAAGATCAAGTCCATACATGAGCACAAGCAGACATGCAATGTGAAGCACAAGCGCAATTGCCGCGTTCTTTACCGGCTCACGCAGTCGGTTGATTCCCTGCAGCAAGCCATTGGACAGCGTGGAAAGCGTATAAAACAGAATCGCAATGGAGCCGTAGCAAAGAATCTTTGCCGAAGTCTCAGAGCTGTCATGATATAAAAGCTGCAGAATCGGCGAAGCCAGCACTGCGACGCCCACCATACACGGAAACGCAATCACCATAATAAACCGGATGGACACGTTAATCTGGTGGCGCACCGCCTTTTTTTTCCGGCTTGCATAGGCCGCAGTCAGATTCGGCACACAGGAGGTTGCCATTGCAGAGGCAATCGCAATCGGAATGTTGATAATTGTCTTGTATTTGCCGGTAAAGATTCCCCACCAGTCATCCAGCAGATCAATGTCATATCCCTGCGCCACGGCAACATTTTTGTAAATCCCGAGATCAATAATTGCACTGATATTGTAAATGGTGGTACTGAGCAGTACCGGAATAATGGTCAAAAGCAAAATTTTGATAATGGTGCCATAGGACTCTGTTTTGTCCGAGACATCCCGCGCCATCCGGCTCCGAAACACTCTTTTGTAGCCCAAAAACAGGAGTCCAATGAAAAGCAGAGCCGCCAAAGCCCCCAGATTGGTGCCCAGCGTGCCTCCCGCCGCTCCGTATGCGGAGCCGTATTTTTCGGCATCTCCCAGCACCGCTCCGATACGCGCACCATACCCGTAGAGCAGAATCGCTGCCACCACGCTGACCACTGCATTGACAATCTGTTCCAGTATCTGGGAAAATGCACTGGGCATCATCGTTCCCAGTCCCTGAAAAAATCCGCGAAGCACCCCTAGCACAGCCACAACAAACACCGTCGGTGCCAACACCTTTAAGGCATAAATACTAAGCGGTGAGCGAAACAGTTCTGTCAGTGCCTCCGCTCCGAAATATAGAATGAGAGATGCGGCAAGCCCTGTACAGCAGGCCAGAAGCAATGCCCCCTTCACGATGCGATATGCGTTTTTTCGCTGTCCCCGGGCAATACGCACGGATACCAGCTTGGATACTGCAGTGGGCAGGCTGTACGCGGAGATGAGCAGCAGAATGTTGTATATCTCATACGCTGAGCTGTAATAGCTGTTTCCCGCATTTCCAATCGTATTGGTCATAGGAATCCGATAGATCAGCCCGATGATCCGGCTGATCAGCGATGCTGCCGCGAGGATAGATCCCTGTACCAGGAAATCGGATTTGCCCTTCTTTTGGTTTGACATAAAATTACTACCTCTTACGGTGCCTCAAAGTCTGCAGCATCCGCATAAATATTCAAACGATCCTTCATGCTGTCGAGAAGCACACATACATTGGTCTTTCCCTGATTTAATACAATTTCATTTCCGTCGGCATCATAATATTTAGTCGCTTCTGTTTCCTTATCATGCTTCCATGTGATGTCGATGGCTTTCCCGTTGGTAATATATTTGCCGGTACCGGAGCCTATGGTAGTCAGATCCAGATAACCCCGGTTCGTATCCAACACCTTCGAGGTCGTATACTGAATGATCAGATTCTTAAATTTCAGCTGTTCCCCGGTATTTTCATCGGTATGGGGCTTTTTGTACTCAAATCGGTAATACACACCCTCATCTTCATGATATTCAAACCATGTGTTGCTGATGAAATATCCCGGCTGCACCACGGCAGCCCCTTCCCCGGCGGAAAGCTGAATCTCGTTTTCGTCATCCTCATTAAATTTATAATGTCCCGCATAATCCTCCGCATATTCGGTATCATACTGCTTGTGCTCAATCCCTGCACGGATTCCCTGTGTGGATGTAAATGCATTGTGGGGCTGCTTGCGGGCGGAATCGCGATAAAATACCAGTGAATCGATGGTTCCGTCTATTCCGTTCAAATTGTCAATCCGGTCACTGTCCAATAGCTCCGTAGCGTAAATCGCTTGTCCATAATGCACATAAATCGCATCAAATTCTATTGCGTAATATGCGAAATAATGCCGACAGCTGCGAACCGAGCCGATCTTGTCCAAGCCGGAATAATCCCCGTAAATCGCCATCAATCTGGTAATGCCACCCTCTACCGGAACTTCATACAAAATATCCGCCTGACCCACACCATACTGCGGCATGGCATCGTTGGTGTTTCCGATCATAACAGCAATGGGTCTTTGCTTTGCCTCCTCTGCATCCACCCATTCACCGGTAAGAAAGCTTCGCATCTGACCGTCCTTGTTTGTCTGTTCCTCTGTGTCCGCAACGGATTCCTCCGCAATTTCGGTGGACGGCTCCTCTGTCGGTTCTTTCTTAGCTCCACAGCCTGCAAGCGCAGTTGTAAGCAGTGTGAATGTGCAAAGTACAGCCAATAGTTTTTTCATATGAATACCCTCCAATTATCTCAGAATCTGCAGGCCTTGCAGAATCTCCGTTTGTTTATTTTCCATATATGCGGCATCTGCTTCGGTCATATGATCATAACCAAACAAATGCAGCATGCTATGTACGATCAAAAATGCATATTCCCTCCTGACGCTGTGCCCATACTCCTGTGCCTGTTGGAGCACCTTCGGAACAGAAAGCACGATATCCCCCAACAAAATCTCCCCCGTATCGGGATTTACATTTTCTGCGGCCTGTCCGTCGATTGTTGAAAAATCCCCCGGCTGCTCATAGGAAAGCATGGGAAAGGACAGCACATCGGTCGGACGATCGATCTGACGATATGCCCGGTTCATGGCACAGATACTGTCATTATCTACAAGATTGAGATTGAGTTCCGCCTCAAACGGAAAGTTTTCATGTTTCATTGTAAACAATATCACATCTTTTGCAAGCCCTTTATGGTCAAAATCAAAATTTATTTCCGTATCCTCTTCTATGTGAATGGTCAAGAAAGCTCCACCTCTTTCGTAATAAAATTTCTGATTTTTAAAAACTGATTCATATTCATGCCGGACCTATCATAAAGCCCCTCCTCCGACTTTTCGTTCATCGTCTGATAGATGACCATATCATGATTCCAGGAGTTCTGAAAGGTGTCGTAATCCAGCAATTCAAATTTCGTCACAACACAGTCCACGATATGAACGATGGCCGATTCCAGTGAGCTGATGGCCGCCTGTTCACCGTTGTATTCACTCAAAATTTTAACGACCGGAAGCGGAAAACAGTTTGCCTTTGCAAGATTCACGCCATTTTCCACAAACGGCTCTCCCACCAGCTTGCCAAGGCGGTAATAAAAACCCGCGGCGGCAGTCACATCTGCATCCGCCTGTACCTGGCGGGCACAGGCCTCGGCAATCACAGACACCTTCATTGCATGCTCATAGTCCCTTTGAGAATATTGTCGGACATCCTTTACCAGCGGATAATCCGGTTCAATGATCTCCTGCAGGCTGATGGGCAGCGCATCCTGCCGCTGTCTGGTCAGCGGTTCATATGCAAACCGCAAAAACAAAACCTCCGCCACTCCTTCCGCAGCAATCACTCCAATCATCAGCAGGGAAATGCTTTTATTTTGCAGATAATAGCAAAGCACCGGAATCAATATGCTGACTACAAACAGGCAGACAAAAATATATTTTTTGAATCCCTGTCCCAGTTCTGTCACAAGGTGCACCATGATGCAGCCATACAATGCCAGCAGGGTGTATGCCATATACACAGCTCCCCCGGCCCCGTTCCCGATGCAAAGAACCAGGTTCAGAAACACACTTGCGATCATGCCCAGATAACTGCCCCCGGCGCAGCACAGCCACATTGCCGGAATCAATACCGGCGCATAGAAATCCGGCACAAACGTAAAAAGCAGGTAAATCAGAATACAGATTGTAAAATGCCCCGTAAACGCTTTGAGATCCGTTCGGACATCTCCGTTCAGCCGTCCGCTGATCCGTTCCACCGACAGTGCCGCAAAAAAAACCGGAAAAAATAAAAGAACAATTCCGGCAAGAACTACAAGCTGCTCGGTATGCAGCCGATGATACCATGCTGAAAAAATACTGTCCGCAAGCAACAGTGCCGTCAGTCCACACATATAAAGTAATCGCTGCGGTGAAAATTTATCTTCTGCTGTCATTTTTTTTGCCTCGCTTTGCGGATGTCTGATTTTTTGCCTCATAGGTCTCATAGGCCTTTACAATGCGCTGTACCAGCGGATGTCTCACAACATCGGCTGCCTGAAGACGGCAGATTCCGATACCCTCCACATTTTTCAGGACACGAAGTGCCACATCCAGACCGGATTTGATTCCCGGTGCCAGATCCTTCTGCGTGGCATCGCCCGTAATCACTGCCTTGGCGCCGAACCCGATACGGGTCAGAAACATCTTCATCTGCGCAGGCGTCGTGTTTTGCGCTTCATCCAGAATAATAAACGCATTGTCCAGAGTTCTGCCCCTCATATAAGCAAGGGGCGCCACCTCAATCAGTCCCTTTTCCATATTGCGCTGAAAGCTCTCCGCCCCCATAATCTGATAGAGCGCGTCATAGAGCGGTCTCAGATACGGATCCACCTTGCTCTGCAGATCTCCCGGCAGAAACCCAAGCTTTTCTCCCGCCTCAATCGCTGGTCTGGTCAAAATAATCCGGCTGACCTCCTCGTTTTTGAAGGCCGTAATCGCCATCGCCATCGCCAGATATGTCTTCCCCGTTCCGGCAGGCCCGATACCGAAGACAATCATTTTTTCCCGTATTTCATCCACATACTGCTTTTGCCCGAGGGTTTTTGGTTTTACCGGTTTCCCGCTGATCGTATGGCAGATACAGTCCTGCGCAAGTTCTTCCATCTTCGTTTCCTTGTGTTCTTCTGACAACGCCAGCAGATATGACACACGCTGCTCATCGATCCGGGTTCCCTGTCCGGCAAGCTTTACCAGCTGCTCCAACACATTGCAGGCACTCTTTACCTGCTCCGGCTCCCCGATAATCTTGATTCCTTCATTTCTCGGAACCACTGTAATCCCAAGCGTGCGCTCTATCAATTTTATATTGTGATCAAACTGCCCGAAAATCTCTGCGATATATTCGGCGGGAATGCTGACCACCGTTTCATTCCATTTCATCTGCGGCTAACCTTTCATTCGTCTGTGTAGTTTCTGAATTTTCTATGTTTTCTTCGCTTTCGAGGCGATCTGTGCTCTGTCTCTGTCCGGCTTTTTTGACTACCGTTAATGTCCCGGAAACAGTCAGACCTTCCTTCCCCGTATTTATCATAACATTTTTTTCCAAAATTTGAATGTTTTTTTTCGCTAACTCGTCTAAATAGATCGCAAAATGCTCCTTTGCCTGTTCCTTCATGCGTTCTCTGGTATAAACTGCCTGTGTTTCATCGTACTCCTCGTAGGTGTCAATGCGTAGAATCACCGGAAAATAGTAGTTCTGATACAGTCGCCACTGACGGTATTCCGAAGTCAGCTCATACTGTTCATAACCACACGCCTTGGCGAAAAGCGGGACACATTTTCCAAACAGCTCCAGGGTATAACATATTTTCCGGTTTCCGGTCTTTTCCTTCTGCAGATAATGCGCCGAAATCTCATCCGTATAAAGTTCCTCCTCCTGAAGATATACATCTGCATCCGCAGTGCAGTAATGACAATCCACAACATTTCCGTCATCATCATAGATGTCAATTCTCCCATAGACAAGCACATCTCCCTGTGCAACGACATCCCCCGCCTTGACACAGGGCGTTCCGCTTCGGGTGACAATCGATGTCACGATTCCGTCATTTCCCGCAATCAAATCCGTTGGCTCACCGGAATCCGGTTCACTTTCCGTCCTGCTGAGCAGACTTTCCTTGACTGCCACCGTCATTTTGGTGCCGGATAGTTCAATCGAGGTCCAGATAATGTCCGGAAAGCTTTCCCGCAGTGCCGCTTCCATCGCCTCGCAGTCCAGACTTTTCTTGCTGCTGCCGTACCCCCAGCTGTTTTCCTCCAGAAAATGCAGCAGGGTATCCTCCGTTACCCGGGAATTGCCCGTAATTTCTATATTCCAGACAAATTGTGACAGATAAATGAGCAGGGAAGCCGCAAGCAGTATGCCTGCAAAAAATAATTTTCGTTTTTTGTATCGGTACAGCCAGAACGGAAGACCGTATCTGTTCTGAATTCTTATGGTAATTCCGGTCTTTCTGACATAGGGCCGGATTCTGCGAAAGGATCGGACGCTGAGCTTAAAGAAACAGACCTCCTGTTCCTTCCGAAGATCCCAGATCAGAATCTCGTGTCTGCTGCACAGATTTAAGAAACGCTCGGCTCCACGTCCGCTCAACATCACCTCCAGATAACCGCTCAGATATCGAAACAGCGAAAGCATCACAGCACCACTCCTATTCATACATAATCGTTTTGATCAGTCCTGTGATTTTCATTTCGTCATTCGTATAATATGGAATTGTCAGATTTTGTCCGGTCACAGTCACGCGGCAGTTTTTCGTCTGTACACAGACGTGATCGGTATGATATTCAATCATCCCCCGATAGTTTTCCAGCGTCAGCTCCCGGTTTCCCAAAACAGTCACAATCGCCGCATGATACACCAGATCCTTGGGAAGCTCCAGCGCTTCTACCATATGCTCTTTCATGATTGGATGATGTTTCATTTTCTTCATATGTAACTATATGTTTTTTTTGGAGATTCTATTCTCATGATTTGAGGGGGAACGGTCATGCCGGGGCAGGAGGCGGAGGGAAGGGGCATATTCTGTGAAAACGGGTCAAAAGGTGCACATCGTTTCACGATGTGCACACTTTGCGCAAGAATCGCTTTGGAAAGCTAGCTTTCCAAAACGATTTTTGTGCAAAAAAGTCTATGCCGACTATGTCGGCATGACCTTTTGACCCTGAATGTTACGTCGACCTGCCCCTTCCCTCCGCCTCCTGCCCCGGCATGACCGTTCCCCCTCAAATCATATAACCAAGCAACTACACCACATTCTCAATCCACAATACAGCCATATACACAGCGTGGCTTTTCTACCGGTTGATCCGTTACCGTAAACGCATTTTGCACAGCCAGACATGCCTCATCGCAGCGCTCCCTATCGTTGGCATATACATAGGCGATCGGCTCATCCTGCGCACAGATTTGGTCTCCAACCTTCTTTTCCAGAACGATTCCCACCGAAAGATCAATGGCCGCTTCCTTTGTCAACCGTCCTCCGCCCAGCTTCATACAGGCGGTTCCGATGTCCAGCGCCTGAATCTCCTTTACATATCCCATACATCCCGTTTTCGCGTAAACCGGTTTTTTGATCTCTGCCACTGCAAGCGTTTCCGGGTGCAGCACCTGTCTGCCGTCACCGCCCTGCGCCTCCACGAATTTTGCAAAGCGATCCACTGCCCTTCCGGAAGCAATGACCTGCTCCATCATCGCTCTTGCTTCCTTCGCATCACAGGTCTTTCCGGCGGCCCGCAGCATCAGACTGCCCAGGGTATATACTACCTCCAGCAAATCCTCCGGCCCGTCGCCCTGCAACGCCTGAATCGCCTCCAGCACCTCAAGCGTATTTCCCACCGCTCTCCCCAAGGGCTGAGACATATTCGTAATAGCGGCGTAAGTGGTTTTACCTGCACCGCGCCCGATGCTTACCATGGTTTGCGCCAATTGTACGGCATCCTCATATTTCTGCATAAAAGCACCGTTTCCTGTCTTGACATCCAGCACAATGGCATCGGAACCACTGGCCAGCTTTTTGCTCATGATACTGGCTGCAATCAGAGAGGGCTGTGCTACAGTTGCAGTGACATCCCGCAGTGCATACAGCTTCTTATCTGCCGGAGCAAGATTCGCCGTCTGTCCGGCAATTGCCATCCCCACTGTGCGCACATTTTCCAGAAACTGTTTTTCCCCAAGGGACGTAGACAGTCCCGGAAAGCATTCCAGCTTGTCAATGGTGCCTCCGGTATGTCCCAGTCCCCTGCCGGACATCTTTGCGACCGGAACTCCCAGTTCTGCGAGAATAGGCGACAGCACCAGAGAGGTTTTGTCCCCCACACCTCCGGTACTGTGCTTATCGACTTTGATCCCGGGAATTTCTGACAAATCCAGCGTGTCCCCGCTGTCCCGCATTGCCAGCGTCAGATCCAATGTCTCTTCCTGTGTCATTCCCTGAAAACAGATTGCCATCAGCATCGCCGCCATCTGATAATCCGGGATCGTCCCATTGGTGTAATTTTGTATCATGTATGAAATTTCTTCCTTCGACAGAACCCTTCCCTCTTTTTTTTCCTGTATCAGATCATACATGCGCATGGCCTTTCCCTCCTGTTTTTATGATTCACAAAAACCCGGCCGTCGGAAAGATGGTACCGGGTTTTCTCATGCTTAGGATTCTTCTTTTGTCTCCAGCATCGATGTGCAGTTTGGACATCTGGTTGCCTTGATATGTATGGTGGTTTTGCAGAACGGACACTCCTGCGTGGTCACCACTTCCGCTTCCTTTTTCGGCCCGAATTTTTCTGTGGCCTTATTCATCGCCTTGACAATCAGAAAAATGACAAGTGCCATAATCAGAAAATTGATGACCGCTGTGATAAACTTTCCGTAATTTAACGTGGCATCTCCCATCAGGGTCACACTGTACTGATCAAAGTTCATTCCGCCAACCAGTCCCAGCAGGGGGTTGATAATATCGTCCACCAGCGACGATACTATGGCGGTAAATGCGCCTCCGATGATGATTCCGACTGCCATGTCCATGACACTGCCGCGGCTGATAAATGTTTTGAACTCCTTTATGAATTTCTTCATTCGTTCTTCCTCCTAAATTATTTATGATATGGTTCCTGATACATAATCCGGTACGATCGGTATATCTGTTCCAATAAAATCACACGCATCAACGGATGGGGAAAGGTCAGCTTCGAAAAGCTGAGGGTAAGATCCGCGCAACGGCACACCTCCTCAGACAGCCCCAGCGAGCCGCCGATTACGAACACAAATTCATTGCAGCCCTGCACCATCTGCTTTTGCATATGCCCTGCCAGCTCCGGCGAATCCATCATCACACCGTCAATCGCCAGCACAACCTTGTACCCGGAAGTCTCTGTCAGGTATTTCAAAAGGCGTTTCCCTTCCTTTTCCTTAATCTGCGCCTCCACCGCCGACGGTGCATGATCCGGTGTTTTCTCATCCGCCACCTCGATCACGTTCAGCTTACAATAACGACCAAGCCGCTTCCTGTACTCTTCAACCGCCTGCGCATAAAATTTCTCTTTTATCTTTCCGACACACAATATCGTAACCGTCATGTATCTAAGTATAGCATAAAATGAACTGTGGTCAAATATTTTGTGAGGGAAAAACGGATACCAAATCTAAAGTATGAACAAAATTTAAGAAAGATTAACAGCATTTAATTTGTCAATGCTCATCCTCCTGTGCTACACTGGTTTTAGTTTCATCTTGGTCTAAATTCATTGGCAATTCGCCGCATTTTCCAAGTATGTCAAAACTTTTTTATCTTTTATCAAACCACAAGGAGGACAATCTATGTCGAAAAAAAACATTCACACCGATTTCCGGCAAACCCTAAAAGAGGCCACAGGGACAATTGATTACAATTATCTCAATGACTACATGTTCCGCGCTGTCCTGCAGACGGATCTGACCGCACTCAAGGGGCTGGTCAGCGCAGTTCTGCATCTACCGATGGATGAGATATCATCTCTGGAAATCATGAATCCCATCGAGCTGGGAAAATCCATCGACAACAAGACGTTCATCCTCGACATCCGGGTAAATCTGAACAACAATGCAAATTTGAATCTCGAAATGCAGGTCACCGATCTCGATAACTGGCCGGAGCGTTCTTTGAGCTATCTGTGCCGTACTTATGACGAGCTGCAGCAAGGGGTCAATTATCTCTT
>JAFUTQ010000050.1 GCA_017484135.1 Lachnospiraceae bacterium | reverse complement strand
GCGCTTGGTTTTCTTCCTGCGATTGGAGTATTCGATATCGGAAAATGTTAATTGATTCATGGGTATACGACCTTTCAAGTTGATACCTATATTATACCAAAAATCACTGAGAAGCGCATGAATTAATCAGCGTTTCCCTAGATAATATTCACATCTTTGTACGCTCAAAAACCAGATCGTATCCACCCTCGCCATAGTTCAGGGAGCGGCTGACTCTGCTGATGGTAGCGGTGGATGCGCCGGTTTTTTGGGAGATGTCCAGATATGTGTGATTGTCCCGCAGCATTTTGGCGACCTCGTAGCGCTGGGAGATTGCCAGCAGTTCATTTACCGTACATACGTCCTCAAAAAACTTATAGCATTCATCGATATTTTTCAGGCTTAAAATTCCTTCAAATAAATGATCCATAGCTTCTGATTTTATATCTTTGTTCATAATGGGATTCCTTTATTTATGATGATTTTAGGGGCAAAAGGTCATGCCGACGTAGTCGGCATAGACTTTTTTACACAAGAATCGTTTTGGAAAGCACGCTTTCCAAAGCGATTCCTGTGTAAAGTGTGCACATCGTTTTACGATGTGCACCTTTTGCCCCTAAAATCATAGTGATCTGATACTTAGATTATCATATTAGCATACTAAAGCGTGAAAGTAAATATCTTTTTGAAATTTATAGTATTCCCTTGTTTTGTATGATAAAATGGGAGCAGTAAAAAGAAATGAGAGAGAGCTATGAGTATTTACGATTCGCTAAATGAACAACAGAAACAGGGGGTTTTTACCACAGAGGGACCGGTTCTTTTACTGGCGGGAGCAGGGAGCGGCAAGACAAGAGTGCTGACGCATCGTGCAGCATATCTGATTGAGGAGCTGGGGGTAAATCCCTATCATATTCTCGCGATTACCTTTACCAATAAAGCGGCGGAGGAGATGCGGCAGCGTATCGATGACATGGTGGGGTTTGGCTCCGAGAGCATCTGGGTATCCACCTTTCATTCTGCATGCGTCCGTATCCTGCGGCGTTTTATCGACCGCATTGGATTTGGTACGAATTTTACCATTTATGACACGGAAGATCAGAAGACGGTGATCAAGGAAATCTGCAAGCGGCTGCAGATTGACACCAAGCAGCACAAGGAGCGGACGTTTCTTAACGTCATCTCATCGGAAAAGAACGAGCTTCACAGCCCGGAAGCCTTTCTGCTTCGTGCACAGGGGGATTACGCTGAGACCCTGCAGGCCAAGGTGTATCAGGAATATCAGTCAGAGCTGCGAAAAAATAATGCGCTGGATTTTGATGATCTGATCATGAAAACAGTGGAGCTGTTTCGGAGCAATCCGGAGGTACTGGACAATTACCAGGAGCGTTTCCGCTATATTATGGTGGACGAGTATCAGGATACCAACACCGCACAGTTTGAACTGATCCGGCTTTTGGCAGGCAAGTACAAAAATCTCTGCGTGGTGGGAGACGATGATCAGTCGATTTATAAATTTCGCGGTGCCAATATCTACAACATATTAAATTTTGAAAAGGAATATCCGGATGCGGTGACCATCCGGCTGGAGCAGAACTACCGCTCGACCAAGAGAATTTTAGAGGCGGCGAATCATGTCATCGCAAATAATGTGGGAAGAAAAGGAAAAACGCTCTGGACGGAGAATGAGGAGGGAGAAAAGATTTTGTTCCGGCAGCTGGACACAGGCTTTGACGAGGCCAACTTTGTGGCACATGATATCGCGGAAAAGGTCAAAGAGGGCATCTGCCGATACAAAGACTGTGCGGTACTGTACCGCACCAATGCACAGTCCCGCTTGTTTGAGGAACGTCTGGTGACAGGAAATATTCCTTATAAGATCGTAGGCGGCGTAAACTTTTATGCCAGAAAGGAAATCAAGGATTTGCTTGCCTATCTCAAAACCATTGACAATGCGACGGATGATCTGGCGGTGAGACGCATCATCAATGTTCCCAAAAGGGGAATCGGAGCGACGACGCTGCAGCGGGTGCAGGATTTTGCTATTGAGCAGGAGATCAGCTTTTACAGGGCATTACAGATGGCAGATGAAATTCACACCTTAGGGCGCGGCGGCACCAAAATCAAGCCCTTTGTCAATTTAATACAGGTAATGCGCAGCAAGGCTGCCATATTGTCGATTTCTGAGCTTTTGCAGGAAATTATTCAGGAGACTGGATATGTGAAGGATTTGGAAGCAGAAAATACAGATGAGGCGCTGAGCAGAATCGAAAACATTGACGAACTGATCACGAAGACTGTTTCTTATGAGCAGAGTGTGGAAAATCCAACCCTGAGCGGTTTTTTGGAGGAAGTGGCTCTGGTGGCGGACATTGATTCGGTGGAGGATGAGAAGGATTATGTGCTGCTGATGACCTTACATAGTGCAAAGGGGTTGGAGTTTCCACAGGTCTATCTGGCGGGCATGGAGGACGGGCTGTTTCCCAGTTATATGTCCATTTGTTCCGACAACGCAACGGCGGAGCTTGAGGAGGAGCGGCGTCTGGCTTATGTGGGGATTACCCGCGCCAGACAGCGTCTGGCTGTGACCTGCGCCAGAACCAGAATGATCCGGGGCGAAACGCAGTATAATAAGGTGTCGCGTTTTGTAAAGGAGATTCCAAAGGAATTGCTTTCCGGACAGCCCGATAAGGAAAAGAAGGCCGAACTTCCGATCCCGGATGCCTATGCTAAGAACAATTTTTATGCGAAACCGATGGCATTGAAGCGGGTCGGCGTGCCGGAGGCGCGAAACTTCGGCAGTACAGATACCAAGGAAGCATTGGCATATCAGGTGGGGGATGCGGTATCCCATGTGAAATTCGGCAATGGTGTGGTGCTTCAGATTGTAGAAGGGGGTCGGGACTATGAGGTGACGGTGGATTTTGAAGGTGCAGGCGTCAAAAAGATGTTTGCATCCTTTGCAAAACTGAAAAAATTGTAAAATTTATATAAAATTTACATTTTTTTATAGTAGATTGGGAAAATTTATGCTATAATGAGCAAGCGAGCCAAAATTATAAAGAAATGGGGTAAAGCAATGAATAAATTCGGGTATTTATTTAACAAAGAGAAATTTGATCTCGGCACGAAAGTAGATGAATTGCACGAATTGTTGTCTACAAATGTAAACAAAGTAACAGAATTATTAAATAAAAAGGAGAAAGAGGAGATGAAGGAAAACAACAAAAAATCAGTTGCAGGAATTATTTTTGCGATTATCGGAATAGTTGCAGTCGTTGCGGCAGCAGCATACGGATTGTATCGGTTCCTGTCACCGGATTATCTGGAGGACTTCGAAGACGATTTTGAGGACGACTTCGATGATGATTTTTTTGACGATGAGGAGGAGACGGAGACTGCCAGCCAGCCAGCTGCTTCCACAACCTCGGATGTGAAGAAGTCAGAGCCGGTAACCTTTACGGAAACAGAGTAAAGTATAAACTATTCCGGGCAGTTATAGTCAGGGAAAAACGGAATCGGTGTTTTTATCAGAAAACCTGCGGGTTGGATAAAAACATCGATTTTTGTGGTTATTATCTTTTTTATGGGAATGAGAGGATTGCGGATGAAAAAAGGGCAGATCATAGATGGTGTTGTGAACGAAGTGTTCTTTCCCAACAAGGGAATTGTGGAGACGGAGGAAGGCATAGTAACGGTAAAGAATGTACTTCCATCCCAGAAGGTGCGCGTTGTGGTTCAGAAAAAACGGAAGGGCAGGTGTGAGGGAAGACTGCTGGAGGTATTGGAACCGGCACCCGAGGAATTGGAAACGGCGCAGTGCCCCCATTTTGGGGAATGTGGTGGATGCGCGTACCAGAACCTTGCGTATGAAACACAACTGGAACTGAAAGGACGACAGGTACGCCGGCTGCTGGACGGGGTTCTGCCGGAGGGAGAGTATCTCTTTGAAGGGGTAAAGCCAAGTCCCAGACAGTTTGCCTACCGCAATAAGATGGAGTTTACCTTCGGCGACAGCTTCAAGGACGGTCCCCTGGCTCTGGGTATGCATAAACGGGGCAGCTTTTATGATATTGTCACAGTGGAAAACTGTCGGATCGTGGACGAGGATTACCGGAAAATCCTGCGCTGTGTGCGGGATTATTTTGAGGAAAAGCACATTTCCTTTTATCATCGGATGCGTCATACGGGGTATTTGCGGCATCTTCTGGTAAGGAAGGCGGTCAGGACGGAGGAGATTCTTTTGGATTTGGTCACTACATCGCCGGAGGCATTGTTACTGGCTGATTTTGGAGGAGAAGTCTTGCCGCAGGTCAGTGAGGAGCAGCACAGTGAAGCAGTCCGGTTGGAGAAGGAATTGCTGGATGGGCTGACGGGCAGACTGCGTGCGCTGGAGCTTTTGGGAACTTTTGCGGGAATCCTTCACACGAAAAATGACAGCGTGGCGGATGTGATCAAGGATGAAGGGACGGAAATTTTATACGGAACCGATTTTTTTTACGAGGAATTACTGGGGTTGAAATTTCAGATCTCGCCTTTTTCTTTTTTTCAGACTAATTCGCTTGGGGCGGAACTTTTGTATGAAACTGCCCGGGATTATATCGGGGATACACTGGATCAAAAGGCGGACAAGGTCGTGTTCGATCTGTACAGCGGAACGGGAACGATTGCGCAGATGCTCTCGCCGGTGGCAAAGCGTGTAGTGGGGGTGGAGATTGTGGAGGAGGCGGTTTTGGCCGCAAGAGAGAACGCGAAGCGAAACGGGTTGACAAACTGTGAGTTTATCGCGGGAGATGTGCTGAAGGTGCTGGATGAGATTGCGGACCGGCCGGATTTTATCGTGTTGGATCCGCCCCGGGACGGGATACATCCGAAGGCGCTCGCCAAGATCATTGACTATGGCGTGGAGCGGATGGTGTATATCTCGTGCAAGCCTACGAGTCTGGTGCGGGATCTGGAAAAGCTGCAGGAATACGGCTACGTGGTAGAGCGGGCGTGTTGCGTTGATATGTTTCCGGGAACGCATCATGTTGAGTGCGTGGTATTGATGTCAAGGGTTGAAAAATAACGAACTGAAAAAGTGTAGAAAACAAAGGGTTTCCGGGAGTTGGGGCTGTTTGGATAACGGTTCCGGCTCTCGGATTTTTTGCGTTTGAGAGGACTGTGGGAACTGGTCAATCGTAAAAAATGGCGGATAGTTGAGTTGACAGAATGGATATGGGGTATGTTGTGGAGACAGGATGGATAAATGGTATGTTGAGTTGATAGCATTGTTAAAAGGCAAAAGCACGTTGTTCCTTCTGTGGCATCAACGTGCTTTTTACATCGTATTCATCAGATCGAGCAGGAGCCGTTTCTGCTCGTCAGTCAAGGTACTCCATGTTGAAAAGAGTTTCTGCTGTTCTTCGGTTATCGGAGATTCTTCGTCCTCAGTGAAAAACTGCGCCAGTGTTATACCAAACGCCTTGCATACTGCCTCTAAGGTCGGCAGCGTAGGTGCATTGTTCCTGTTGAACATATTTGTAACTGTGGATAGGTAATTGCGAAACAAGTTCGCAATTCTGATTCCAATAAGGTGGAAATCCTGTCATACAGGATTTCCTGGATGAGAATACAGGCTGTGTTCTGCTTGGATTAGAACCGGAGGGAAAATGGGCGCACTGATACAAGGTATCTATAGGATTCTGTGTTGTGTGGTAAGTCCCTATGCGATCAAAGGCTTCAGACTTCGGATATGTTGGTG
>JAFUTQ010000049.1 GCA_017484135.1 Lachnospiraceae bacterium | reverse complement strand
GTTTCCCCAGGCGTTGCCGCGAAAGCGCTCCGATTTTTTCTGATAGCTCTCCAAATACCGATAGAACAGTCTCACAATCCATCGATGCTTCAAAAGCCTGTTCATATTGAAATGGGAGAGCATACGGATACTTTTCCCCATAGCGGCGTCGATCATGATCTGCAGATCCTCTTTGCCAAAAGACCGGTCTACCGAATCGTAGAAAGCGAAGAAGGCGTAGGCCTCCAGCATGTTGTTGGCCATTGGAAGAGAGCCATACCCAGGGCGATGTAAAATCTCTTCCCCAGTTTTTATCCGCATAGCCGAAGCTCTTAAGCGCTATTTAAAAAACATTACTGCTGATTCTTTAAACCAAATGATTGCATCGGTCAAATAGCAATCTATAAACACATGTCCGTCTCTTCTAATTGATTATTGCCTCTTTTACGCCAATTTCTGTATTCGCCCGTGGTAACGCGCTTGTCATCTGGGCGTTTAGCATTTGCAGGGATTGCCCATATATTTCCTATTTTACCAGCACCTTCTATTCTTCCTGTAACGCACAGTACCTGAACTCTTCGAGGTGTAAGATTCCATTTTTCCGCCATCTCTCTGATACTTACATATCCTTCCATCATTCCATTTTATCCTCGTAAAATGCTTGTAAAACAGTTTTAGAAAAAAATATTCACTCATTTTTACAATATACTTGCCTGCGAATTTTGTCAATTCTTATCACATAGCGCAGACCTCCGGCCGCAACCAAAATGATACGGTGAATTATACTTTCATACAAAACCGTAAAAATCGTTTAATGGTCTCATAAAAACTGCTTGATAGTCTGCTATTCTGCTTTCAAACTACGTGAAAGGTATGATAATTCCAGCGTTTTTTATTGTGCATTATAGATCGATAAAATCTTTGTCTGGTTCATTATGGTTTCATACCTTTTAACATAGATCGATAATTGAGCCACCCGCAAAAGGCAAATGGCATACTGTTTGATCTTTTCTGTATAGAACTTGGTTGCACGTATAAGACTATAATCAATTTCTAGCAGTTTTCTGTATTAAACTATAACGAACGGTATCACAAAATAAAATAGAGCCAAAACTCTGTCAATTGTGCTAAACTGCACATAGGGAAAAAATCAACAGGAGGATTTGGCTCTATGTGCAAAATGTTAAACCAGTATGCCGATAAAATCAAGGGGTCTTTTTCATTTTTTGACCGTATGATTATCAATGGATACTTTCGTCCGTTCTTATCTGAGAAGATGCGCAGTGGTGCTCTATATCAGCTGAACGTTCTTAATAAGGATTTCAAGTCTTATTTCATGAACGTTACCGATATGCTGATTAAAAACATCGAAAACAGCGCATCTGAGCTTGGACGGCCTATAAAATATCTGCCTTCGGCCAATGTAAGAAAAGAAGACGAAGCAAAAGCGTTTCTTCTTTCTGACCCTGTTGATGATCTTAACCCGATATCGCATCGGTTTTATTTTGTTGTACTTTTTCAGATATTCTTTGATGGATTTATAGTTTCTTCAGGTTAATATCATATAAATATGCCATCCATAGTCCGGACCAGATCAGGCCCAAAAGCAATGCAGTGCTCATCATTCCTCCTTTCACCAGGCTCGCAGAAATGCAAGGGTGTCCTCCCAGCTTTGCTTCCGCTCCTTCACACACTCTTTTTTATACTTCCGTTCTGAGATAAACAGCGCGGAGGAGTATGGTCTTACAGGCAGGATAAAATGACCCAGATGCGGATATATGTGACTTTCGAATCGATGAAGAAAAGCGTGCTCTTTCAGCTGATCGCGGTACCGCTCAATCGTTTCTACGTCCGGGCACATGCTGTCAAGCTCCGAGCCAAGCACCAGGATCGGTCCGTTGATGTTCCAGATCTTGATCACCGCCTCTGGCTCGTCGTTTTCGGCGTAGGCCGTCCGCAGCAGATCTATGGTACAGGGCTCCTTGTGCCGCAGGGTTTCCCGCACAAAAGCCTGCTTCCAGGCCTTACCATACGGAATATAGCGGACGTACGGCAGGGACTTGCCGTGAAAGCTGAACGCGCTGCCGGGAATCGGGCACTTGTTATCCTCCGCCTGGGGCACCATCTCCATCGGCGCAGAAGCCACCACGCAGGAGATCAGCTCCGGCAGCAAGCTCCCGGCCAACAGGGCCAGGCACCCACCCATGGAAACACCCCAAAGGCCGATTTTCTCATACCCCTGCGCTTTCAGCCACAATGCGGCCTTTTCAATCACATCCACCGGCTGGTCCTTCAGAAGCTTTGGCAGCCCCGGCTCACCGTGATAGGCCAGAATCAGCACATCCATCCCGGCTGCGGCAAATTCCCATGCCATCATCTGGGACAGCAGGAACTTGCCAACTGACCCGCCGAAGGCGATGATGCACTTGCCCGGGAAAGTGTTGTCTTTCGCTTTATAATACTCTCCAAAGAAGCCGTCCTGCTCCATCGAGAAGCTCTGATTTGGTTTTATTCTCTTTGCTGCCATTTCGATCCTCCTTTGTACCGTATGTCCGTATATGCCCCTTACCAATAATAGTGGCCCTCAAAGCCCTGATCCGCGATAGTCAGCACCTGGTCCGCGTCTGTTCCGCCGGCCTTTGCTTTTACGATGCAGATGACGAGGGCGAGGATTGCTAAGACGATCAGAACCCGGCCCCAGCGGCGGAGCCTATTTTTCCCTCTTTTTTCTTTCATATCCATCCCTCCGGAAATGGTTCATCACCAAAAAGAGCAGGCCCGAAATCATTCGAATCC
>JAFUTQ010000048.1 GCA_017484135.1 Lachnospiraceae bacterium | reverse complement strand
CTGACTGTTCCTTCCAATGTAAATCCGTTCATCAGAAGACGGTACTGGTCCGGCGTTATGTCACGTGCTTCATCGGAATCCCTTGGCCACTGGAAGCGGCCGTCAAAGGAAAGACGTTTATAAATGAGTACAAAACCGTCATACTCTTATCCGAATATTCGGATAAGAAGGTTTATCCGTAGCATTTTGTTATCCGCATATATTTTGAAAACAGCCTTTCATTAACTGCATCGCAGGTGTTATTTTCCCAAAAATATTCGGATAAAAAACCATGATGCTGTAACCTCTTTTTAAGGAGGTATATACATCATGAATAAGTACAAGATAGTCACATCATCCATCATTGCGGAAATGAGAGAAAGGGGGTATTCTGATCGATCTGTTAACAATCACGCCAAAATTTATGAAACCATGAGCAGGTATCTCGAGTCAATAGAGGCAGCGTACTCCCCAGATCTCGGAAAAGCCATGTTAGAGGAAGGCTGCAACGAATGCTTCGGAATTAAAGGGGATTTTGTACGTGCTGCCGCATTAGCAAAACTTAACGACGTCTGGCTAAACGGTACTCTGAAGAATGCTGTGGTTTCCCCAAGGAAACCTTATTCCTCCATACGGCTCTGCGCTGCCTTTGAGATATTTGTTTCTGGATTTCTGGAATACTGCAAGGATATCTTAGGCTTTTCAGAATCACAGATTGGAAATGCGGCGCGGCGGTGCAGGCTGTTCCTGAAATGCATGCAGTCCTGGGACAGGCAGTCCCTGACAGAGATCACATATGATGATATCAGGAACTACCATAACGAACTTTTCCACCTGAAGCATATATCCAGGGTGATAGAAGAGTCCACTCTGCACCAGTTCCTGAAATACTTGTATGAAAAAGGGGAGGCAGGAATCGGAAAGTATCTATATATGTATGTTCTTGAAAAAGGCGGGAATGCGGAAATCGATACTCTGCCAGAGGCAGAAAGAAAACGGATTGAAGAGATCCGTCAGGATAGCCTCGCCTTCCCTGCAGACGAATTCATTGCGGCGGGATCCGACCTGATCCAGATCCATCTGGAAGAAGGGTACTCTCCCGCGTACATGAAGGCGTTTGAGAGGACTGTACTGTATCTGTACCTTTTTCTTGACCTCAATGGACTTGGATTCCATGCCGAAATCGCTGACATATGGGTTGGATCCACTGCGGCACGGAGTATGCTGCATGGGAGCTCCCTTGAAATGGCCAGGCGGTTCCTGAATGTCTTTTGTGACTTCTCCGCTGATGGAGGCGTAAATCTGTGCAAGGTATACCGCAAAGGCATAAGCGGGCTTCGGGAACTTCCGGAATGGTGCCGCGTGCCTTTGGAGCGTTTTGCCCTGCACCGCTCCAGACAGAAACTGGATGACAGCACTGTCAAGAACGATATTTATTCCATCCTGCGCTTTTGCCGGTATCTGCTGGAGAGAGGGCTTTCGTCATATGGGGAAATAGATGGACAGATGATCATGGACTTCAATCTCGCGGATACTCATGTGTCTCCCGAAGGAAAAAACAGCTGTAATGCCAGGATCAGGAGATTTCTCAGGTACCTTTACAGAGACGGTATCATTACCAAAGACAACCTGCATCTGGCACTTGGGTCTGCAGCGTCTCCTGTCGAAACGATCGTCCGGACTCTGGGGCCGGACGAAGTGGATACGATCAGGGGATACATGAAAAAAGCATCGTCTCCGCTCGAGATCAGGGACTGCGCAATCATGCTTCTTGGGACGGACATGGGCATGAGGGGGGCTGACATAGTATCTCTGAGCCTTGCGGATATAGACTGGAAAAACCAGTGTATAAGGTTCAGACAGAGCAAAACAGGGGCTGACACCTGGCTTGCCATGCCAACAGGAGTCGGAAACGCTATCTACCGCTACCTGAAGGAGGCCCGCCCCAGGGACACAAAAAGTGACAGCGTTTTCGTCAGCACGCGTACCCCGCACGGGGGGATCACGCGGAGTGTCTGTTACGGCACACTCCGCCGCGTACTCCCGGAGAGGGATGTTCCCGGATCCGGATTCCACGTGACGAGAAAGTCATTTTCCACTAACCGCCTCCGCAACGGGATATCACCTGCCGGCATCGCAGATGCACTGGGCCATAGCGGGACAGACAACCTCCGGCCATACCTGTCCCTTGATGTGAGGAATATGTCGAAATGCCCTCTTTCACTTGCATACCTGGAAATACCAGTGAAAGGAGGCCGCATGTGAAAGAGAAAAGTTTTGAAAGTGCATTGTCTCCTTACATTCAGGGACTTCT
>JAFUTQ010000047.1 GCA_017484135.1 Lachnospiraceae bacterium | reverse complement strand
GTTTCTTGATTAAACAGGCGCGAAGCGCCGCATTTTTTGAGGAAAATGTCAAGTGTTTTTGGATAAAAAAGTGGGGGATTTTATAAAAAATGGAATCTGAAAGCCTTATATTTACTGGCTTAGAGATTCCGAGAGATTATTTATGATTTAAGGAGGAAATATCATGGAATTAACAGAAGTAGTCACATCCAGAAGAAGTGTCCGCGCTTACAAGAAAGACACCACGGTAGAGCAATCCACCATTGAGGAAATCATACGTTTTGCACAGGAAGCGCCCTCCTGGAAAAATTCCCAGACAGGTCGCTATTATGTGGCAATCAGCCCGGAAAAGGTTGCCGCTGTCAAGGAAAAAAGTCTTCCGGAGTTCAATCAGAAAAGTTGCGCAGATGCACCAGTGCTGATCGTTACCACCTTTGTCAAAAACAGAGCAGGCTTTGACCGCGAGGGCAATGCGGACAATGAATTAGGCAATGAATGGGGCGCTTACGATCTGGGACTGCAGAATGAGTTGTTGACGCTGAAGGCAACGGAGCTGGGTCTGGATACCCTGATCATGGGAATCCGCGACGGCGAGGCTTTAAGAGCTGAGTTTGACATTCCCGATACGGAGGAGGTCGTTGCTGTAATCGCGCTGGGCTATCGCGACAACGAGCCGGAAAAGCCGAAGCGGAAGGATGTTGAGGCGATTGTGAAGTTCTTCTAGAAACTGTTAATCAGCTGCGATTTTGCTCGCGGACTGTTGGGGAAGAAGGTCATGCCGGCGAAGCCGGCATTGACTTTTTGCACAAAAATGTCAGGGAAATGCTAGCATTCCCCTGACATTTCTTGCGCAAAAGTTCACATCGTTTCACGATGTGAACCTTCTTCCCCAACAGTCCGCGAGCAAAATCGCAGCTGCCAGCTACAGTTCCATAATAATTTCCCTTGCCACTTCCTCTGCGATCGGTGTCGCAAACACACCCGGTTCAAATTCAACAACATTTCCAATTCCCTTCTGGAGCACGAAACGCAGTTTTCCGTCGCGTACCTTTTTGTCGGTATAAAGCTTTTTGACCAGAGCTTCTCTGTCTATGTACTCGGGAATTTCTACCGGAAGCTGTGCTTTTCTCAACAGAGCAATCACTGCATCCCGCTCAAAGTCTGTCACATAGCCCAGCTTATGTGCAAGCTTTACCTCTGCCACCAGTCCTATGGAGACTGCCTCCCCGTGCAGAAGTCTGTAATCGCTGACCGTCTCTATGGCACGTCCCACCGTATGACCCAGGTTCAGGATCTCGCGAAGACCGCTTTCCCGCTCATCCTTCATCACTACCTCATACTTGATCCGGCAGTTCTGCTTTGCGATATACTCGCATGCAGCCTGCTGCCCTTCCAGAATCCCATTCATATTGGAATCGAGAAAGCTAAACAGCTCCCGGCTGGCTATGCAGGCATGTTTGATCGTCTCAGCCAGACCGCTGTATATCTGACGCTCCGGCAGTGTCTTCCATGCCGCAATATCGATATACACCTTTTCAGGCTGATTGAAAATTCCGATCAGATTTGTAGCAAGCGGCGTATCCACCGCTGTTTTTCCTCCTACCGATGCATCCGCCGCTGCCAGAAGCGTGGTCGCATAGTTGATAAAGGGCACCCCTCTCCCGTAGGTGCCTGCCACAAAGCCTGCCAGATCTGTGACTACGCCGCCGCCCACAGCAATGATACAGCAATCTCTGCGATAGCTTTTGGCCAGCATGGCATCCTCTACCTCTTCCTTGGTTTTGCGCGTCTTTGACTTTTCTCCCGCCTCAAATACAAACAAATCCGCCTGATAGCCCGCCTGAAGCAGCAGTTCATGAATTTTATCTGCATACAGGGGCTTTACGGTCGTGTCCGTCACCACAGCAAACTTTTTGATTCCTCCCACCAATCCACGCCGGATATCCTCCACCAGCTTTTCCTCCAGCCGATAACCGATTTCAATGGTATAGCTGTCATCTACCACTCTTTTTAATTCTACCTGAAATGTACTCATATCTGTGATTTTCCCTCCATCATGTAAGGCAGCATAAAAACCTAATCATCCTGCATCTTGGCAAGCTTTGCACTTTGATCGGCTGCAATGAGTGCATCAATAATCTCCTGAATATCCCCGTTCATGATCTTGTCCAATTTATACAGGGTAAGGTTGATCCGGTGATCCGTCACGCGCCCCTGGGGAAAATTATAGGTACGGATTTTTTCGGCACGGTCACCCGTTCCGATCTGACTCCGGCGCATCTCCGATTCCGCATCCTGCTTCTTCTGCTGCTCCAGATCATACAGCTTGGCACGCAGCAGGGCAAATGCCTTCTCCTTGTTTTGCAGCTGGGATTTTTCCGTCTGGCTGTAAATCACAATTCCAGTGGGATAATGGGTCAGACGCACCGCAGAATCCGTGGTATTGACACACTGACCGCCGTTTCCGGATGCCCGCATGACGTCGATCCGGATGTCCTTCTCATCAATTTGCACATCGACCTCCTCTGCCTCCGGCATCACTGCCACCGAGCAGGTAGAAGTCTGGATGCGCCCCTGGGATTCGGTCTCCGGCACACGCTGTACGCGATGCACGCCGGATTCATATTTCAGTACCGAATATGCCCCCGTTCCGGTTACCATGAAATTGACGGATTTCATTCCGCCGATTCCGGTCTCATCCGCTTCCAGCAGCTCCACCTTCCAGCGCCGTCCCTCTGCATAATGCACATACATCCGATAGATTTCCGCCGCAAACAGTGCAGCTTCTTCTCCCCCGGCTCCTGCGCGGATCTCCACGATTACATTCTTATCATCATTTGGATCCTTTGGCAGCAAGAGAATCTTCAGCTCATTTTCCAATTCCTCCACTCTTGCTTTCGACTCATTTAACTCCTCCTTGGCAAGCTCCCGCAGCTCCTCGTCGGATTCCTCCTCCAGCATTGCCAGAGAATCTTCAATATTCTGCTTACACTGCCGATATTCCTTATATGCCTCCACAATCGGTGTCAGATCACTCTGCTCCTTCATCAGCCGACGAAAACGCTCCGGATTGTTTGCCACATCCGGCTCACTCAGTTCGCTCATCAGCTCCTCATACCGAATCAGCAGATCCTCCAATTTATCAAACATCGTATTTTCCCTTTCCTTTTACCACACGATCATTTTTTGCCAAATCTTTTATTATCTCAACCTCTGTAAAGCCAGCCTCCCGCATCATGGCAGATACCGCTCTTCCCTGGTCATATCCGATTTCCAGATACAGATATCCGTGAGGCTTTAGGTGCTCCTGCGCCTGCCCGATGATTCTGCGATAAAAGAACAGACCATCCTCATGACCGTCTAATGCCTCCACCGGCTCAAAATCGCGTATCTCGGGCATAAGCCTTGGAAGCTCCTCCGTACAGATGTAGGGCGGATTGGAAACAATCATGTCATAGCGTTCCGTAAGATTGTCATAGAGATCACTGCGCACCCATTCCGCTGCAAGCTCATGCATTTTTGCATTCTCCTTGGCCACCAGCAGCGCTGCCTTTGACACATCGCATCCGGTTCCCTTCAGATTCGGTACATTTTTCATCAGACTGATGAGAATACAGCCCGAGCCGGTGCACAGATCCAGTACCTCCATATCCGGCTGCAACACCTTAAGCGCTTCCTCCACTAATGTCTCTGTATCCTGACGGGGAATCAGCACATTTGGATTGACCTTGAATTTCAGACCCATGAATTCCTGTTCCCCCACAATGTACTGCAGCGGAATGCGCTCCGCCCTTTTCCGAATTGCAATCTCATATTCTCTCATCTCATCCTCAGATATCTCCTCATCTCCATGTACATAATAATAACTGCGCTCAATTCTGCACACCATCTGAAGAAGATACCATGCATCCAGACCGGAATCCGCCACCCCCGCCGATTCCAAAAGCTTCGTTCCGGCCTCAACTGCCTCCCGATAAGTCATATGATCCATCCTCCTGCCATTATTGAACCTGCATGCGCCGCTTCGCGTCACCTGCCATGTCGTCGGAAGCCATCCGAAAATTCGCTTCGCTCATTGGGCTTCCTCCTCAAACTTCCTCCAGTCAAAAACTGCTTCCACCGAAGCAATTCCTACCTCGATCATAGAGTCATCCGGTTCTCTTGTCGTAAGCTTCTGAAGCCACAAGCCCGGTTTACTCAGAAGATTTATGATCGGATTGTCTGTTCTGCCTGCAAGACGGATAAACTCATAGGACACCCCTGCGATGACCGGAATCAGCAGCAGGCGCAACGCAACACGCAACACCCTGCTTTTCACATCAATAAATGCAAAGAACAAAATACTGACCACCATGACAAACAAAAGCATACTGGTACCGCAGCGCTTATGCTGTCTGGAACTGTTCCGGACGTTCTCTACGGTCAGTTCCATTCCATGCTCAATACAGTTGATACATTTGTGCTCCGCACCATGATACATAAAGACCCGCTGAATATCCTTCATACCGGAAATCAGCGCCAGATAACCCAAAAATATAAGCAGACGAATGACGCCCTCCACCAAAGCCAGAGCGGCATGTGAATGAAACAGCTTCGAAAACAGCAGGGAAGCATAATACGGAAGAATCATAAAAATACCGACAGCAAGAACTACCGACAGCACCATGATCCAGCCGTTTTCTTTCTTTTCCCGCTTCTTTCTCGCTTCCTTCTCCTCATCCGTCTCGTCCTTTTGCTCCTCGTCCAGAGCAATCGATTCGGAAAGTGAATTTAACCCGAGAGACAGCGATTCCACAAAGCTGACAATCCCCCGAAGGATGGGGCATTTACGAAAAAAACTGTTCTCAGAAGCACCACCGAGTGTTTTTACCGTCAATGCGATCTCCCCGTTTTCCTTGCGAACCGCCACCGCATACCGGTTTTTGTTTTTCATCATGACGCCTTCCAGAACTGCCTGCCCGCCAATCCCCGAATACTTCATACGATTCCTCCAATGCCTTTTCTCCAAAAAAAGGTTGAGATCAGAAACCTCAACCTTATCCTTCAGTCACCATGTGCAGTTGTAACCGCTCTGCATTCCCAGACAGGAATTATTTCACGCCGTATTTCTTGTTGAACTTCTCAATACGTCCGCGTGCCTGGCTTGCCTTTTGCTGACCCGTATAGAACGGATGACATTTTGAACAGATTTCAACATGGATGGACTCCTTCGTTGAACCGGTCACAAACGTGTTTCCACAGTTACAAGTCACAGTTGCCTGATAATAATCCGGATGGATTCCTTCTCTCATTTCCTTCACCTCTCATTTCACTGTTTAGTTTCCGAATAAACAGCCTATTCATTATAGCATAGCATAGTTTGAAACGCAAGTTTTTTATACATTAAACTTTCCGATGGTATCCTGCAGGGTTCCCAGGCTGTCTAAAACCTCCTGTGTCTTAGTAGATACATTGGCGCTGGTAGTGGTAATGCTCTGCAGATTGTCATTGACTGCATGTACGGCGCTGTTCAAATCCTCCTGCGTGCGGTTGATGGAATCCAGCACCTGATTTACCTCAGACATGGATGCGCTCACCTCGCCCGCATTTTCACCAAGCTTGCTGCTGATCTCTGCATAGTATCCGGCATCGTCCATATAGTGTCGTGCCAGATTTTCCAGATAATCGTAATCCTTCAAAACCACATCATTCAAAAATGTCAGGATACTGTTGCTCTCATCGGAAAGCACCCGCACACTTTTCAACACTTCATCCGTCAAAGAATTTACCTTTTCAATCTCCTCACCGGTAGTGCTGCTCAGATTATTAATCTCGCCTGCCACGACGGCAAAGCCCCGTCCGGCCTCTCCTGCCCGCGCAGCTTCAATGCTGGCGTTTAACGCCAACAGATTGGTCTCGCTTGCAATGTCACTGATTGCCTGGGATACATCAACGATCTGCTCGATGACCTTCACGCCCTCGATTGCATCCTGAAGCTTTTTCCTCGACTCATGCGTTACAGCTACCGCATGCTCCTTGTTGTTTAAGATTTCCGGTACCGAATTTTTTACACGGCTGATGATCGACTGGGCTCTTTCGCTCATGCTCTGCGTCTCTGCGGAAAGGGCATCTGCCGCCTGTGCCGCAGCCGCACATGTCTCATCAATATCCCGGATGCTGTCCGTCTGCGACTCAATACTGTCTCCGGTATCCTTCATCGCCGCGGTAATCTCAGAGATATTTCCATTGATGCCGCCCACCTCATTGTTGGTATCCAGCATCTTGTTTCGAATCAGCGCCGACTCATCCCTTGTCCGGTAAATCGTGTTGATAAACTGATTCTCCAGCTCGCCAATCAGCTCTCCGATTTCATCCACTTCAGTTTTGGCCGCACGCCCAACCTGATTGCCTACAATCTTCTGCCGGATAAAATCCTTCATTGCCTCCAGCGGCTGAAGCTGCTGTCCCACCAGCTTCAACATGACAAAAATACCCAATGCAACTGCGGCAACTGCAATCACAATGGCGATCAGGATCATCTCGTTTATGATCCCGACCATATTCTGAACCGGCATGACAATTCCTAATGCCCATTCGCATCCGTCAATGGATGAGGTGGCAAAATATCTTTGTTTCCCATTATAATCGGTTTTCTTAATGACAGCGCTGCCCGGATTCTCCACAATCTTGACGATCCCCGGCATGACAGAGGAAACCTCAACCGCAAAATCCTCTCCCGGCAGATAGGCCTCATTTTTATGAATGACATAATTGCCGCTTGCATCCACCAAAAATGCATATTCACCGTTTTCATAAGGGATACTGTTTACGATACCGGTAATGGTATCCAGAGTAAAATCCGCACCGACAACACCCTTTAACTGTCCGTCCACATAAACCGGCGTTGCCACTGTGATACACATTCCACCGATGATCACGTCCATATACGGATCCGTCACAATGGTCTCGCCCGCTGCCTCTGCGGCCTGATACCAGCCGCGCTGCGTCGGATCGTAGCCATCCGGTGTACTGGTGTTCGGATCCGTCTGATAAAATTCCTTTTCCGCAGTCCCGAAGTACAGGTTCAAAAGTTCATCTCTGCCCTGAGACTGTGTGGTAATGATGTCCTGAAGCAATTCCGGAGACCAGTTTTTCGTCCCAAGCGCCTCGATTCCTGCTGCAGTTCCTTTGTTCAAAAATTTTTCACTTTCAATCCACGTGTTGATGGAAGAAGCATACTTATCTGCACGCAGCTGCAGCTCTCCCGAGATCTCCGATGTCAGCTTGTTGCTGGAAATACTGACAATCGTAATCGTCGAAATGAGCATAGCAGCCACCAGAATCAAAATCGCCGCAGAAGTCAGCCGTCCCCGAATTGTTTTTAACATCCTTTGTCCTCCATAAGTAAAATTTTATTTTTTCGACAAAATACAATAAGATTATATCCCGTTTTTCGAAAATACGCAATGAAATTTTTGCAGCGCCGGAAGCTTCTGACAGTTTCAGTGATTGCCCAACGGACGCTGCCAGCACGATAGAGTACACTTCGGGGCACGCTCTCGCTACGAAAAAAACGCAACGGTACTAGGCTTGCACAATACGCAAGCCAAGGACCGGCGTTTTTTAAGTGCCCCGAGAGCGTACTCTATCGTGCTGGCAGCTGTTTACCGGAAAAGCACTGAATGATATCAGTCCTCCAACAGTTTTTCTACCAGTTTCACCGCTTCCGCTGCATCCGCAGAGTACCCGTCTGCCCCGATTTCATCCGAAAAGCTCGGTGTGATGGCGGCGCCGCCCACGATGACCTTACTCCTGCAGCCCCGCTCATTTCTGAGCTCTACCACATCCCGCATCCGCATCATGGTAGTGGTCATAAGGGCCGACAACGCGATAATCTGTGCATCCTCCTTGATTGCAGTATTTACGATAATGTCTGCCGCCACATCCTTTCCCAGATCCAGCACGCGGTAACCGTAATTGCGCAGCATCAGCGCCACAAGATTCTTCCCGATGTCATGAATATCGCCCTCCACCGTTGCAATCACAATGGTTGCCATGGGCTTGGAATCTTCATCCTTTTGAATCATCGGCTCCAAATACTCAATCGCCATCTGCATCGTGTGCGCACTGGCAATCAGCTGGGGAAGGAAGTATTTCTGTTTGTCAAACAATACGCCCACTTCATTGATTGCGGGTATCAAATGTCCGTTGATGATCTCCTCGGGCTGTTCCCCTGCTGCCAGCGCACGGTCAACCTCCGCCAGAATATTCCCCTTGTTTCCGTTTAACACACATGCAAACACCGGGTGTCCTCCCTGTGCCGCAGGCTTTTTTTCTTCGGATGCAGCCTCCGCTGACCCTTCCTGCTTCTGTGCCAGCAGATTCATCCGGTCAATATAGCGGATATCCGCCTCATTTTTATTCAATAATAAATCCGACGCGAAGGCGGCATTCATCAAAAGCTCCTGAGACGGATTTGCAATTGCCATCGTAAGTCCCTGCGCAATCGCCATGGTCAGAAAGGCAGTATTGGCAAACTGTCGGTTGGGCAGTCCAAATGAGATATTAGAAAGCCCGCACACCGTAGCCAGTCCCAATTCCTCCTTACAGTAGTGAATCGTGTCAAAGCACTCCAACGCCGCATTGGGGTTCGCGCCCACCGTTGCCACCAATCCATCTACCACAATATCTTCTTTTGCCATGCCAAGCCGGGTTGCCGCATCCATTATGGTACGGACAATCTGACGTTTTTCCTCCAGATCCTTTGGCAGCCCCTCGTCCGACAAGGGCAGCAGAATAAACATCGCGCCATACTTCTTTGCAATGGGCAGCAGCCGCTCAAACTTTTCCTTCTCCAAAGAAATGGAGTTGATCAGGGCTCGTCCGGGATAAATCCGCAGGGCCGCCTCGATGATGTCAATATGGGAGGAATCGATACATAGGGGACAATCCACCGTGTAGGTCACCTCATAGATGGTATTTAACATCATCTGTTTCTCGTCAATCCCGTTCAAGCCCATGTTGATATCCAAAATGGCGGCTCCGTTTTCCTCCTGTGCCCGCGCCATATCCCGCACCAGATTCAGGCTTCCCTCTCTCAGCTCCGCCTGCAGCTTTTTCTTTCCCGTGGGATTGATCCGTTCCCCGATCACCATGAAGGAACCGTTCAGATCGATCTCCACCGTCTTCCGTTCCGAGGTCAGCAGGCGGCGTCTCTCTTCCTTGGGACGCTGTATCTGCATATCCCGCACCTTGTCTGCAAGTGCCTTGATGTGAGCCGGTGTCGTGCCGCAGCAGCCTCCCACAATAGAAGCCCCGGCCTCCACCAGCTTCGCTCCGACCTCTGCGAATTCCTCCGGCGTTGTCTTGTACACCGTCACCTCATTTTCCAGCTCCGGCAGCCCCGCATTCGGCTTTGCCAGCACCGGCACATTGGCATATTCCGCAGTTTTTCGGATGGGATCCAGCATCTCCTTCGGGCCTGTAGAACAGTTCATTCCCACTGCATCGGCTCCCAGACTCTGCAATACCACAACGGATGTCACCGGATCGGTTCCGTACAGCGTTCTGCCATCCTCATTGTATGTCATGCTGACCAGGATCGGCAGCTCGCAGGTCTCCTTTGCCGCAATGACCGCTGCCCGCGCCTCCTGAAGGCTCATCATCGTCTCCACGATGAGCAGATCCACACCTGCATCCGCCACAATGGCAATCTGCTCCTTGTATACCTCCACCAACTCTTCAAACATCAGCTCTCCCATCGGATAAAGCTGCTGTCCGGTCATCGTCAGATCTCCGGCCACCAGCGCCTTGCCGCCTGCCGCTTCCTTTGAGATTGCCACCAGCCGACGGTTCATCTCCTCCAGCTTATCCTGCAGGCCATACTCCTCCAGCTTGATCCGGTTGGCCGTAAAGGTCGGTGCCAGCAGAATCTGCGTTCCCGCCTCCACATAGGCTCTCTGCAGATCGATCATAACCTGCGCGTGCTCAATGATCCACTGCTCCGGACATACACCCACCGGCATTCCCGCCTTCTGCAGATTTGTTCCGGTAGCTCCGTCTAATAAAACCGGCCCGTTTTCCACTAATTTTTTGAAATCTTCTCTTGTCATCGTCAATCCTCTTATGCCCTGTTATGCCTGCTTCGTATTTCCTCTATGATTCTTTTGATCAGCCCCGCCCGGTTAAAGGGAGTCATCAGATAAAAACCATCCGCAAACTCATACATTTGATCTGCCATCTCAAGCGAAAGCGCCACTGCCACTTCCTCCGCCTCCTCCCGGCTCATGTCCTCCCGGTATCTGGCCACTATCTCATCCGTGACCCGGATGCCCGGCATCACACTCTGTACAAAACAGGCATTTTTGTAGCTGACCAGCGGCATAATGCCGCAGAGGAGTCTGGCTCCCGTCCGCTCCTTTAACAGCCGCAGCCGCTCTGCATCCTCCGTGGTATAGACCGGCTGGGTCAGAAAGAAGCTGCACCCTGCCTCCATTTTCAACTCCATACGTTTGACAATGGCATCCACATTGATTCCCTGATAGTTCAACGCCCCGCCATAGAAAACCGATTCTTCGGCAAACACATCCCGGTTCATCTCCTGTATGTATTCCATGAATTTGACGGAATTAAAATCGAAGACACTCTTGACCCGTTCCCGGTCCGCTCTCGACACCGGATCTCCGGTCACCACCAGAAAATGCCGGATTCCGTTTCGATGCATCCCCAGCAGATTTCCCCGCATGGCGATCACATTCCGATCCCGACAGGCAATGTGCGGCATGACCTCCACCTGACATTCCTGCCGCAGACGTACCGCAAGCTGTCCCGCATCCATGCGGGTACGCGCCATAGGAGAATCCGACAACGTAATCAAATCCACATCGGCCGTCTTTAACAATCTTGCATTTTCCTCCACCTTGTGAGTATCCAGCTGAAACGGAGGATCCAGCTCCACGATATATGCTTTTTCTCCGGATTTTAGCTTTTCTTCCAGCGGGGACCGACTTTTTTTCTGCTGTTCTCTCTCGACTACGCCGACCCGTTTTGGATTTTTTTTCTTTTCCCGCAGGCTCTCTGCAAGCGCCCGGATATATGTCGGTGTGGTTCCGCAGCAGCCGCCGACAATATCCACACCAAGCCCCGCCACCAGGTTCATTTTCTCCACAAAATAGTCCGCATTGTTGGCATAGATCGTCCTGCCGCGCAGAACGCAGGGATATCCTGCGTTGGGCAGCGCAGAAATGAACTTCTCATTCGGAAATGTCACAGCCCTCAGCATCTGATAAAGATGGGTGCTGTCCATCCCGCAGTTGAATCCATAGGCATCAATTGCCTCTGTCATGGCAGCCTGCTCAATCACGCGCTTCATGGAAAGTCCGGCTCTCGTATATCCGCTCTTGTCCACCGCAAACTGCACGAGAATAAACGCATCCGTATGCTGCCTGATATAATCTGTCACCGATTTCAGATACGTAAAATCATTCTGTGTCTCAAACACAAACAGATCTGCTCCACAGTCCAGAAATGCATCACAGATCCTGCGGTATTCCTCCACCACCTGCTCGTACCCGGCATATTCCATGTCATAAATCGGTCCCAGATCCGCCGCCACATAGACCTGCTGCCCGGGATGAGACTTCATGAAGCGGTCAGCCTCCTGACGAGCTATGCGATATCCCGCCTTTACGGTGTCAAGCACCGTTTCCATCTTGTCCACAAACATGGTATTCGCGGCAAAGGTATTGGTTCGGATCAGCCGCGCCCCTGCCTCCAGGTACTCTCTGTGAATGGCTGCGATCCGCTCCGGATATTTCAGGTTCGCCAGTTCCGTGAGCAGACCGTCTTCTCCGTATTTTTCTTCATAATAGGTTCCCATGGCCCCGTCTGTGATGAGCCTGTTTTCCTGTAAATACTCCTGTAAGTTCATAATCGATTCCTCTGATCATTCGCTCCCCTGCTGTCAGGGACAAACGGTTATTGTTAAATTATATATGAAACACTTTTTTCCTGCAAGCCACAGTTCCCGGTTTGGTTGTGCCGACTCCCAACCTGTGTTATACTCAGATCAATTCAACGGAAACGAGGATATCACATGAAGAAAAAAATACTGCTGCTGGCACTGGATTTAGACGGAACTTTATTCAATACAGAAAGCAAAATTTCCGATGCCAACCGGACAGCACTGAAAAAAGCAATTGCAGAGGGTGTCACCGTAGTAATTTCCACGGGGCGCCCCTATGTCGGGCTCCCCTTAGACGATATGGCAGACATCGGCATCCGATATGCGATCACTGCCAACGGCTCCGAAATCTTCCGTGTGCCGGAGAAGGAGCCGATCTATCTGGACGGAATTGATGCTGTCACCGGCTGCCGGCTTCTGCAGGAATTATATCAAAACCGGATTCATCTGGATGCATTCATTCAAGGCGATGCCTATACACAGGCTTCCACCCGGGAGGTGGCGGAAAGGCTGGATATGCCCGCCTCCATCAAGTACTATATTCTGAACACGCGAACGGTCGTAGAGGATCTGGGTGCCTATATCAGGGAAAAGAATCTGACCATCGGAAAGATGACGCTGAACTTTATGCCGGACGGGAACGGCGGCTACACAGATCGAGCCCGGACAGAACAGCTGCTGAAAGCTCATCCCGAAATCACCTATGTGTGCGGCGGCTACCACAATCTGGAGCTGACCAAAGCCGGAATTTCCAAATCCGCCGGACTGCATCTGCTGTGTGACTATCTGAATATCCCCGGCGATGCCACTATGGCCTGCGGGGACAGCGAAAATGATCTTGATATCATCTCTGCCGCCGGAATCGGTGTCGCTATGAAAAACGCCGCCCCCATCGTGAAGGCTGCAGCGGATTATATCGCACCCTCCAACGATGAAGACGGCGTTTCGGATGCCATCTATCGATATATACTATAATATAGACTTTTTATTTTTTGATCAGCAGGGATTTCCCCGTCATCTCTGTCGGCTGCTCCATTCCCATCATTTCAATCAGGGTCGGAACAATATCCGCCAGACAGCCGCCCTCCTTCAGGGTATAGGCCGGATCGTAATTGAACAGCACAAACGGAACCGGATTGGTGGTATGTGCCGTAAACGGTTTTCCGGTCTCATAATCAATCATCATCTCTGCGTTTCCGTGATCCGCGCAGAGGAACATCTGACCATCTACGTCCTTCAATGCCTGCATTGCTTTTCCCACACACTCATCTACCGCCTCCACTGCCTGAATGGCTGCCGACAAAATTCCGGTGTGTCCGACCATATCCGGGTTTGCAAAGTTGATGACGATCACATCATATTTTCCGGAACGGATTGCGTCCACCAGCTTGTCGCATACCTCATAGGCACTCATCTCAGGCTGAAGATCATAGGTTGCAACCTTCGGGGAGTTTACCAAAATTCGATCCTCTCCCTCATTCGGCTCCTCCACGCCGCCGTTAAAGAAAAATGTGACATGGGCATATTTTTCCGTCTCTGCTATTCTTGCCTGTGTCTTGCCGTGGGCTGCCAGATACTCGCCGAAGGTGTTCGTCAGACTCACCTTTTTGAAGGCAATTTCCTTGTTCGGAATCGTCACGTCATACTCCGTAAAACAGATGTAGGTCACATTCTTTCTGGCGCCCCGGTCAAATCCGTCAAAATCATCCGCGCAGAATACTCTGGTAATCTCTCTCGCGCGATCGGGACGGAAATTAAAGAAGATGATCGTATCCTTATCATTGACGGTCGCAACCGGCGCTCCGCCTTTTTGAATGACCGTCGGAACGACAAACTCATCCGTCACGTCTGCGGCGTAAGAAGCATCAATGGCAGCAATTGCGCTGTCCGCCTTCTCTCCCTCACCGAAAGCAATTGCCCGGTAAGCCTTCTCCACACGCTCCCAGCGGTTATCGCGATCCATGGCGTAATACCGTCCGTTGATGGTGGCAATTTCTCCCACTCCGATTTCCTTCATTTTATCCTCTAATTCCTGAATAAAGCCCTTGCCCGAGGCAGGCGGCGTATCACGTCCATCCAGGAAGCAATGTACATATACCTTCTCAATGCCCTCTCTTTTTGCCATCTCGAGCAGTCCGTACAGATGCGTATTATGGCTGTGTACCCCGCCGTCCGACAACAAGCCGTATACATGCAGGGCCGACTGATTTTCTTTTACCCGGTTCATGCCAAGCAGAAGTGCTTCATTGCGGAAAAAATTTCCGTCCTGAATCTCTTTGGTAATTCTTGTCAGCTCCTGATACACGATTCGTCCGGCTCCCATATTCATATGGCCCACCTCGGAATTACCCATCTGTCCGTCCGGGAGACCTACGGCAAGCCCGCTGGCATTTCCCTTCACACAGGGATACTGTGTCATCAGTGTGTCAATGTTGGGTTTCTTTGCCTGTGCTACGGCGTTTCCCTCTGTCCGGTCATTCAGTCCGAATCCATCCAGAATCATCAATACGGTTGTCTTTTTACTCATTTCTTTTCTTCCTCTCTATTTCTATCATCAATTTTCTTTTACTGCTGCATGTTGCTCAGTTCCGTGACATATCCGTCCGCATCATAGGATACCTTTGTGGAAATCCTGCTCATAAAGTCCAGAATCCGCTGTTTCTCTGCGTCATCCGTCACCATTGTGGTCTGATAATTTTCCTGTATACAGGGAATGAACCGGAACCGGATACTTCCGTCCCGCTGAATCCGCACCTGTGCCAGTCCGGTATCCAGTGTCTCCTCCGAAAACCAGAAGTTACCCAGACTATATATAATGGGCACTCCATCCATATACTGAATGCCCTGCAGACAATGCGTGTGTCCGCCGATGATGACATCCGCACCGGCTTCCACAAACCGCCCGGCAAGCTGCACCTGATCCGTGCCGTACTGATTGTCTCCTTCTGTCCCCCAGTGGACAAATGCGATCACATAATCACTGTTCTTTTTTGCTCGACTGATCGCCGCAGCATAACGCGCAGCATTCAGGGTCTTTAGCACGCCCGGCTCCGTCTCCGTTGCCTCCTTTGTGTAATTATAGGATCGCTCGATCTGAGTGGCTGCAATAATTGCGATTTTCCTGCCGTTTGCCACAAAAAAGACAGGCTGCTGCGCCTCCCGGATATTGTGCCCCGCACCGGTGTACGGCACTCCTGCCGCCGCCAGTGTTTCGACGGTGTCTACCAATGCGTCCGGGCCATAATCATACATATGGTTGTTTGCAACCCCGACCACGTCCGTGCCAAACACTTCCAAAAGCTGTACTCTGGAAGGATCTGCGCGGAAGGTAAACGCTTTTCCCTCCAGCGCAGTCCCTCTGGTGCTATAAGGAAATTCGTTGTTGATCATCATAATATCCGCAGCATTCATTTCCTGCAGCAGCTCTGCGGAAAAACAGTCATAGATCCCGTTTGGCTGTGCATCCATATGTACCGTCGTGCCCCAACCCTCGGAGAAGTTAATATCTCCGGTAAAATCCAGCACAATTTCGTCCTCACTGGCACATTCCTTCCAGTACACATGATCGGAAGCATCGGGCTTTACCGCAATATAATCGCAATAATCAAGCCACAGCACATGTATGGATGCTCCGGTAAGCTCATACCACAGTTCCACATCCGGCTGCTCCTGCTGTGCTTCCCGGGCAAGCGCAGTCAGCGTTTCCCGCCCGTAGCTTTGATCAATCCAGCTAAGAAAGCTTTCATCAATCGCGTAATTTCCAATAAATTCCTTGGAACAGGAATCCAAGATCTCATCGCAGAGCCCGCCAAACTGCTCCATGTTTATCTGCGAGACAGATACCTCCTCTGATGTCTGCACCTCCCGGGAGACAGCTAATCCCCCCGAGCTCTGCACATCCTGCGGCACCACCTCCGACCTCTGTGCGGCCGAAATTTTTTTCTCTGTCTGCCATCCCGCAGACAGCACCAGAATCGCTCCAAGTGCAATTAAGATTCCTGTTTGGTGAATCCTTCTCATCTTTCCGGTATACTCCTCATGTCCTTCTTTGTATCACAGTGCAGCGGTTCAAAACCTTTTACCAGCCGCTAATTTATAACTCTGCGTATCCCCAGAATCGTTCTGCAATTCACGGAACGGGTATTTGTAATCCCGGCACTGCTGGACTGTGCCTCCACAATTTTTCCGTTTCCCGCATAAATAGCCACATGTCCGACCCCGTTTACCTTATCATATACCACAATATCTCCCGGCTGAATATTTTCAATCGAAACCGGGGTTCCTACATTCAGAAAGCTTAATGAGTACCGCGGCAGACTGTAGCCGTAATGTGCATAGACCAGATTGACAAATCCCGAACAATCGCACCCGGTAGTCAGGCTGTTTCCTCCCCATACATAAGGATTTCCAACAAACTGGTTAGCGTAGCTGACAACTGAGGCTCCGTTGCCGGAGGTTGTGGTCGTATTGTCTGTAGCAGGGGTGTCCGATTCCTGTGTGGTCTGCTCCTGTGTTTGTTCCTGCTGTTGTGTCTGTTGCTGCTGCGCCTGTTGCCGCTGCTTTTCCTCTTCCTCCTTTTTCCTCTGCTCTTCCTCCTGTCTTCGCCGTTCTTCCTCTTCCTGCTGCTTTCGGATGATCTCATCCTGTTCATTGATTACTCTGGTGTACTCATCTACCTTTTTCTGCGCCTCCGCAAGCTGTGCCGCATACCGCGCCTGCGCCCCCTCCAGACTGGCGATCAGCTCCTCGATTTCTGCCTGCTGTCCCAGATAGCTCTCCTGCTGTCCCAACAGCTCATTCATTTCCTCATCAAGCTGCTGCTCCCGCTCCTTGACAAGCTGTACCGTCTGTTTGTACTGCTCCAGCATCGTCCGGTCATAGCGGTATACCTCTGCCGCATACTCCACACGATTCAACATATCCACGAAGCCGTCCGCCTCCAGAATCACCGACCAGATGCTGTCATTGGAGCTGTTTTCGTACATATACTGAATCCGCAGCTTCATGGATTCGTATTCCTCTTGCTCCTGCTGTTTTGCCGCCGCCAATTCGATCCGTGTCTGTTCTATCGCAGCGTTGGTGTTGTCGATTTCCACTTGCAGGGCTTCCTGTGCCGCAAGCAGCGATGCCAGCTGTACCTCTGCGCTGGACAGGCTGTTTTCTACCTGCTGCTGCTGTCCGGAGATCTGATCAATCTGCTGCTGCACACTGTCCAGCCCCTGCTGCGCCTGATCCCGCTTCTCCTGCGCCGATGTGGCAAATGCCCGGATCACGTTTTGCGGCAATGCAGTCATCACAGACAAAATAAGCAGCATTGATAAGAGCTTCTTTTTGTTCATGTTGTTTCTCCTCTTCCCCGATTTTCACTTTTGCATAGTTGCATTGTACTTCCATTTAAGCATATAAAGTATTTTCTCACACTTTGGTACGGTCTGTCTACTGAAAAAAGATATTTTCATACTTTTTTCATACTTTTTATGGGGTTGGAATTCTTGTGACCTTTGAACTGCCATGCTATAATTGACTGGCTACCACCCCTAGACAGGTAGAGGAAGGGGGTGTGTCATTTGGATATATTTTCGTCTTTCTTACTCTCCGTTTTGGCAAGTATAGTTGCCTACTATATCTGCAAATGGCTGGACGGAGACCAATAGGCGGTAGTCAGCCTGGGGATTAAGCCTCCCTGCCACAACGGAATAGAAAAGCCCCGGTGCTGGAACACCGGGGTTTTTCGCGTGCCACTTGGACACTTTCGTCTTTCTTGCCTAGGCATAGTATAGCATATGCCTTTCGCATTTGCAAGTATTCCCAATCTTAAATATTTATAAACTTTATCATAACATAGGTCACAAAAAATCTTCCCGCCTTCGGCGGGGTTCGACTTCATTTGCAAAAAGTGGACTAGACGGGAATCGAACCCGTGTCCGAAAACCAATCCCCTGTCCTTCTACGAGCGTAGTTCATGCTTTTACATTCCCTCTACAGCTCCGGCATGAACACCGTAACTGCTTTAGTAGCTTCATGATACGCCCACAGGCTCAAAGCTTTGCCTGTGTCGTTTCCTGCATAGTCGATGCCTGGATTCTGATGTGCAGGGGCATCAGAGCAGACAACGCCGCCTAGGCAGCGTAAGCTAATTTTGTATCGTTAGCGTTTAAATTTAATTGTGGAATTTGACGCATCCCGTGCGGCTCGCTTCTCCAGCTTCATAATCCCCGTCGAAACCTTTACTAGCCCTTATTCACCTTTAGTATACCCTTTTTCATGTGTTTTTTCAAGGTTTCCATCAAAGATTTCTGACCTTGAATTCCCGCTCTGCCTCACGCCGCTGATCCTTTTTGGCAATGTCATCGCGCTTGTCGTAGAGCTTCTTTCCCTTTGCCAGTGCAATCTGTACCTTGACCAGACTTCCCTTGAAATATACCTC
>JAFUTQ010000046.1 GCA_017484135.1 Lachnospiraceae bacterium | reverse complement strand
CGCGCACTTGCTGCGCGGTTACGAGCCAATACATATGCGTTTCGGCGATTCGGACCATCTGCGGAGCAGATTTTCATGTCCGAATCGCAGCACTGATCACGCAGTAAACCGATCTTTGCCCTCGAACCGCGCACTTGCTGCGCGGTTACGAGCCAATACATATGCGTTTCGGCGATTCGGACCATCTGCGGAGCAGATTTTCATGTCCGAATCGCAGCACTGATCACGCAGTGATCAGTGCGTCTGCTTATTGATGTAGTTTGTCTTAAATTTGGAATAGACAATTTTTTGACTTTTGTATAGCCCGAAGTAGCCGGACAGCATATAGCTGAATGCGATCGACAGCAGGAAATAAGGCATTCCGTCAAAGCCAAACAGTTCAAAACCGATCAGCAGGGCGGTGATGGGGCTGTTTGTGACACCGCAAAATACGGAAATCATACCCGACGCAGCACACAGGGACGGCGAAAAGCCGATCAGTGATCCGAACAGACAGCCGAAGCTCGCGCCGATAAAGAAGGAAGGAACAATCTCGCCGCCCTTAAATCCGGCTGCAAGCGTGAGCGCGGTAAAAAGAATTTTCAGCAGAAAGGCATAAGAGGCTACCGTGCCGTCGAAGCAGTGATGAATCACGTCCACACCGGTGCCGTTATAGTCCTGATTTCCGACCAGAAACGTCAGAAGAACGATGATGCTGCCACCCACAATGGCTCGTACAAACGGATTTTGGAACCATTTTTTGTACAGGTATTCGGAGTAATGCAGACAGACACAAAACAAGATGCTTACCAGTGCGCACAGGATGGAAAGCAGGGAAATCACGACGGCGGATTTCGCACCGAAAACGGGTAACTCTTCAATGACATAAACGGGCGGCTGAAGCCCGAAATGTAATGCCAGCTGGTGAGCGGTCAGAGAGGCGATGACACAGGGAACCAGCGCAGAGTAGTGCATGATTCCCACGCTCACTACCTCCATGGAGAATATGGCGGCAGCCATGGGCGTGCCAAACAGTGCGGAAAAGGCAGCGCTCATCCCGCACATGATCATGATATGCTGATCCTTCTGGTCGAAGCGGAACAGTCTTCCCAGCGCATTTCCGATGCTGCCGCCCAGCTGCAGGGCGGCGCCCTCACGTCCGGCGGAGCCGCCGCACAGATGGGTAATTAATGTGGAGATAAAGATTAACGGAGCCATACGCACAGGAATTTCGTTTCCGGAGTGAATGGCGGATAAGACCAGATTTGTGCCGGTGTCCTTTTCGTCGTGCAAAATCCGGTATAAAGCCACAATGACGACACCACCGACCGGCAGAAAAGCGATAATCCGGGGGTGTGCAAGACGCAGACCGGTAACATAGGTCAGGCTGACGGAAAAGGCGATCCCGACCATACCCACCACAAGCCCCGACAGCAGGGAAAAAATCACCCATTTTATTGTTGTGAGCAGTCGATGCAGATTATGCTTCAGCTTGTGCATCAAAAGCTCGGGATTGATTGAATTTGTATGCCGGGTCGCACCGCGGTCGTCAGAAAAAAAATTTGTTTTCATGAAATCCATTCTCCTGTTCTTCTTCGTTCCGGTCATTATGAAACGAAAAATATCCGATTATCAAATCGTATCATTAGATTTGGGCATGTGCAATAAAAAAACATGCGAAAATAGTAAAAATGCATAAAAAAAAGAGAAGAAAAGTAAAAAAATATACAAAATACAAAACCACCTATTGCTATTTTGCATAGTTAGAGTTATATTATCTTTATCCGTTGAATACGTTTCCATTAGGGAGTGTTTTCAGAAGGGATGCACTTATTTTATAGTTTTTAGGAGGATGTACGATGAAAAGAAAACTAGTATCATTGATGTTGGTTGCTGCAATGACAGCCGGCGTGGTAGCAGGCTGCGGAAGCAATAGCGATTCCGGCTCAAACAGCAACGACAGCTCAGAATCCGGCGATTCCGATGATGGTTCCGGAAAGGTTTATTATCTGAACTTCAAGCCGGAGCAGGATGAGGCATGGCAGGATCTTGCAAAGGCTTACACCGATGAGACCGGTGTAGAGGTTACTGTGCTGACAGCAGCAGACGGTACGTATGAGTCCACATTGAAGTCTGAGATGGCAAAGGATGTGAAGCCGACCTTATTCCAGGTAAACGGACCGGTAGGTCTTGCTACATGGAAGGATTACTGTGCAGATCTGTCCGGCAGTGATGTTTATTCTCATCTGACCAGCGAGGATTATGCATTGAAGGACGGCAGCTCTGTATTGGGCGTTGCATATGTTATTGAGACCTATGGTATCATTTACAACAAGACCATTCTGAATGATTACATCTCAATGGACAATGCAGTGGTTTCTTCTATTGATGAGATCAACAACTTTGACACCTTAAAGGCAGTAGCAGATGACATTCAGTCAAGATTAAGTGAGATCAACGATCAGTTTGGCTACAATCTGAAGGGTGCATTTACTTCCGCAGGTATGGATTCTTCTTCTGACTGGAGATTCAAGACTCACCTGGCAAACCTTCCGATCTACTATGAGTACAAGGCAGACGGAATCGGCTCTACCGATGCGATCAAGGGAACCTATCTGGACAACTACAAGAAGGTTTGGGATCTGTACATTACAGACGCTACCTGTGAGCCGGGGCTTCTTTCCAGCAAGACAGGTGATGAAGCTGAGTCTGAGTTCGGTATGCAGCAAGCCGTATTCTATCAGAATGGTACATGGGAGTATGGCAATCTGACCAACGACGAGAACGGTTACGAGGTAACAGCAGATGACTTCAGCATGATGCCGATCTACATCGGTGTTGACGGCGAGGAGAATCAGGGACTTTGTACAGGTTCTGAGAACTACTGGTGTGTAAACTCTCAGGCTTCTGAGGATGATCAGCAGGCAACACTTGATTTCCTGAACTGGGTAATCACCTCTGACACAGGTCGTGACTCTCTTGCAAATGTAATGGGATTCACAACACCGTTTGATTCTTTTGCAGACGGATATGTAGCTGACAACTGCCTGATTAAGGCTGACCAGTCTTACACAGCAGCAGGAAAGACACCGGTAACCTGGTGCTTTACCACAATGCCTTCTGAGAATTGGAAAGACGGTGTAGGTTCTGCACTTCTTGAGTACGCTCAGGGAACAGGCGACTGGGACGGCGTTGTATCTGCATTCGTTGACGGATGGGCAACAGAGTACGCTGCAGCAAATTAATAATCTGTGGGCAGATTGAAATTGCATACACAAAGAATGTGGAGGTAGGCGTTACTGCCTATCTCCATTTTTTGCGCAGGACTGCATATAGAAATTCAGCCTGCCGGATGCGGCAAGCGAACGGGTATTTCGTAATTTAGAAAGAAAGATCAGGAGAGGTTAGAAGAAATGGAGAAAGCCATAAAGAGATATTTTCCTATTTTTGCACTCCCAACTTTACTGGCGTTTACATTAGGTTTTATAGTTCCTTTTCTTATGGGTATCTATTTATCATTTTGTGAATTTACTACAGTAACAGATGCAACTTTTGTAGGAATCAAAAATTATACCAGAGTATTTACAGATCCCACATTTATACATGCATTATGGTATACGGCACTGTTTACCATAGTGTCGGTGATTACGATCAACGTATTTGCGTTTATCATAGCGATGCTTTTAACAAAGGGAATTAAGGGGACAAATTTTTTCCGTACCGTATTTTTTATGCCGAATCTGATTGGCGGTATTGTATTGGGATACATATGGCAGATTCTCTTGAACGGGATTCTCGCTAATTTCGGAAAAACACTGACGTTTTCCTCTTCTTATGGGTTTTGGGGATTGATCATTCTGATGAACTGGCAACAGGTCGGTTACATGATGGTAATTTATATCGCGGGTATTCAGAATATCCCGGGTGAATTGATTGAAGCAGCAAAAATCGACGGCGCGAATGGACCGCAGCTTTTGGCCAATGTGACGCTTCCGATGGTTATGCCGTCCATTACCATCTGTACCTTCCTTACACTGACCAACTCGTTCAAGCTGTTTGACCAGAACATGGCATTGACCGGTGGTGAGCCTTCGAATTCTTCGCAGATGCTGGCGTTAAACATTTTTGATACCTTCTACGGACGTAACGGCTGGGAGGGCGTCGGACAGGCGAAGGCAGTGATATTCTTTATTTTAGTAGCGATTATTGCGGTTACGCAGAATACGCTGACCAGAGAGAAGGAGGTGCAGCAGTAATGGCAAAAGAAGGAAAAGCAAAAGGGGCTGACGAGCAGGTAAGTGCCGTTCGCCGCGCAAAGCATGGCTGGATTATTACGCTTTGCTTTACAATTCTTACCGTATTTTATCTGTACCCGATTTTTATGGTTACGATCAACGCATTTAAGAAAAAAGGCTTTATTACGGAAAATGCCTTTGCGTTGCCGAATTCCCGATCCTTTTTCGGACTGCAGAATTTTATCAAGGGCGCGCAGAAGACAAAGATTTTTCAGGCTGCAGGATATTCCGCATTTATTACGCTGTTTTCCGTGGGCGTGATCATTCTGTGTACCTCCATGTGTGCATGGTATATTACCAGAGTGAAAAATAAATTCACGACGGGGATCTATATGCTGTGTCTGTTTTCCATGGTTGTACCGTTCCAGATGGTAATGTTTACGCTTTCAAAGATTGCGAATATCTTAAAGCTGAACAATCCGGTGGGTATCATCGTGGTTTACCTCGGCTTTGGAGCGGGACTGGCGGTCTTTATGTTCTGCGGATTTGTAAAGAGTATTCCGTTGGAAATTGAGGAAGCGGCAATGATTGACGGATGTACCCCGATTCAGACGTATTTTCAGGTAGTATTTCCGATTATGAAGCCTACGGCCATTACGGTTGCAATTCTTGAGACGATGTGGATCTGGAACGACTATCTGCTGCCGTATCTGGTTCTGGACATCAACAAATATAAGACCATTCCGATTGTGATTCAGTACCTGAAGGGCGGATATGGAGCCGTTGACTGGGGTATGATGATGGCAATGCTGGTATTGGCTATCATTCCGATCGTTGTATTTTATATTGTATGCCAGAAATACATCATTGAGGGTGTTGTTGCAGGAGCTGTAAAGGGCTGATTGGAGCAATGTCGGATATTGAATCATGCAGGAGGACAGAATATATGAGAACAGGCGGCATATTGATGCACATATCCTCGCTACCGTCCAAATATGGAATCGGTACGATGGGAAAAGAAGCGATAAAATTTGTAGATTTCCTTGAGAAAGCAAAACAGACGTACTGGCAGATTTTGCCGGTTTGCCCGACCAGCTATGGCGATTCGCCCTACCAGTCATTTTCGAGCTTTGCGGGAAATCCTTATTTCATCGATTTGGAGTATCTGATCAAGGATAAGCTGTTGACAAAAAGGGAGTGCGACAGTCTGGAGTGGGGGGATAATCCTGAGTTTATTGAATACGGAATCCTCTATGAGAACAGATTTCCTCTGTTGAAAAAGGCATATGCGAGATTTAAGGAAAATGAGCCGGAAGATTTCGCGGCATTCTGCAAGGAACAGGAGAGCTGGCTTGAGGATTATGCGTTGTTTATGGCTCTTAAAGATGCGCATGACGGAAACGCATGGGCGGAATGGGAACCGGAATTGAAAAAGCGTGAGCCGGCTGCTCTGGAGAGGGCAAAGGAAGAATACGCAGAGAAAATTGAATTTTGGAAAATGCTGCAGTATCTGTTCTTCCGGCAGTGGAATGAGCTGAAGGGCTATGCCAATGAGAAGGGGATTAAGATTATCGGAGATGTGCCGATTTATGTCGCATATGACAGTGCCGATGTATGGGCTAATCCGGGGCAGTTTTACTTAAATAATGAGTTGGAGCCCATCGATGTGGCAGGGTGTCCGCCGGATGCCTTTACCGAGGATGGACAGCTCTGGGGCAATCCGCTGTTCCGGTGGGATGCGATGAAGGCAGACGGATATACATGGTGGACAAAGCGCATTGACTTTATGTCGCATCTTTACGATGTGGTTCGTATCGATCATTTCCGGGGCTTTGATTCCTACTATGCGATTCCGGGTAAGGATAAGACCGCAAGAAACGGCGAATGGCGTGTCGGTCCCGGTATTGACCTGTTCCGCACCCTGGAGAAAAAGCTTGGAAAGCTGGATATTATTGCAGAGGATCTTGGCTATCTGACGGATTCGGTAAGAAAGCTGTTAAAAGACACGGGATTCCCGGGCATGAAGCTGATACAGTTTGCATTTGACGGAGATGACAGCAGTGATTATCTTCCGTATAACTATCCGAAAAACTGCGTTGTGTATACCGGAACGCATGACAATGATACCGTGCTCGGCTGGTTAAAAACCGCGCCGAAGGAGAGTGTCAGGTTCGCAAAGGAGTACATGCATCTGACGAAGGAAGAAGGCTACAACTGGGGTGCTTTAAGAACCGCATGGTCGAGCGTAGGCGAGACATGTATCATTCCGATTCAGGATATTCTGGGAATTGGCAGTGAGGGCAGAATGAATGTTCCGTCCACGCTGGGTACCAACTGGAAGTGGCGCACGCTTCCGGGACAGACTACCGCAAAGCTTGCCAACACTCTGGCAAAATACATGAAGCTGTATGGCAGACAACCTCAGAACGAAGAATGAGGAAGAAGAAACAGTGGAATAAAAACATACTCCTCCTGCATATATTATAACAGTATATGCAGGAGGATTTTTTGATGGAGAATTTTAATACAGGCACTTATGATATGTATAAGGATATCAGTGCAAGAACCAACGGAGAGATCTACATAGGAGTCATCGGTGCGGTGCGCACAGGAAAATCGTCGTTTATCAAACGGTTTATGGAGCTTATGGTGCTGCCGTATATGACGGACGAAAACAATCGCCAGCGGGCGGTAGATGAGATGCCCCAGGCGGCTCAGGGAAATACGGTTATGACCACCGAGCCCAAATTTATCCCAAAGGATGCGGCGGAAATTCTGGTGGATGACGACGTGAGGGTTAAAGTACGTCTGATTGACTGTGTGGGATACATGGTGGAAGGGGCTTCCGGCCATATGGAAAACGGTGCAGAGCGCATGGTAAAAACACCGTGGTACGACTACGAAATTCCCTTTACCAAGGCCGCAGAGGTGGGGACGAAAAAAGTAATCAATGACCATGCCACCATCGGTATCGTGGTTACCGCAGACGGGAGCTTTACGGATATTCCCAGAGAGAGCTATGCGGCAGGAGAGGAGGAGACGGTAAAGGAGCTGCGAAAGATCGGAAAGCCGTTCGTCATGGTGCTGAATACGGTGAAGCCCTATAGCGAGGAAACCCTTCGGCTGGCAGAGGAATTGGAAGAAACGTACGGAGTCAGTGTCTTTCCGGTAAACTGCGAACAGCTGCGCAAGGAGGATGTACATAAAATTCTGGAGGGAATCCTGTATGAATTTCCGATTACCACCCTCAACTTTTATGTTCCGAAATGGACGGAGATGCTTCCGGATGAAAATCAGATCAAGCAGGATCTGATTGCACAGGCGAAAAATATTCTGAATGAAATTACCTATACCAAGGATCTGATCGGGCATGAGTTTCAGACGGAGGATTCGTGTGTTGAGGCCATACGGCTGAAAAATCTTTCGCTGGAAAACGGAACGGCAGATATCCAGATGGATGTGGCGGATTCTTACTATTATGCGAATATCAGCGAGCTTGCGGGCGTGGAGGTAAACGGAGAATACCAGCTGATTCATCTGGTAAAGGAACTTGCAGATATGCGGAGAGAGTACGAGAAGGTGGCAGATGCCCTCAACTCCGTGGATGCCAAGGGCTATGGAGTGGTATGCCCCAAGCTGTCTGACATTCAAATGGAGGATCCGACGCTGATCAAGCACGGAAACAAATACGGGGTAAAAATGAAGGCTACAGCACCCTCGATTCATCTAATCCGCGCCAATATCGAGACGGAGATCGCACCGATTGTGGGAAGCGAAGAGCAGGCAAATGACCTGATCAACTATATCAAAGACGGGCAGGATACCGAAAACGGTGTCTGGAATACCAATATTTTCGGGAAGTCCATCGGTGAATTGATGGAGGATGGAATCCGGAATAAGCTTACCATGATGGATGATGAGAGTCAGATGAAGCTGCAGGATACGATGCAGAAAATCGTAAACGACAGCAATGGAGGACTGGTCTGCATTATTATCTAAAAAGGACTTGACATTTGCCGTGATTCGCCTTATTGTATTACTTATATAGTACAAAATGTTGCTGATCAGGAAACGAGCAGTAACTGAGCTGAGGGAGGCGATTGCATGGCATGGGATCTGAGCTCGGATCGACCGATCTTTATACAAATTATCGAGCGCATTCAGATGGATATTGTGTCTGGGAAATACAATGCAGGAGAGAAACTGCCGTCTGTGCGGGAGCTTGCTGCAGAGGCGGCGGTAAATCCTAATACGATGCAAAAGGCGTTGAGTGAGCTGGAGCGTACCGGACTGGTGTATACACAGAGAACCAGTGGCAGATATATTACAGAGGATGAGGCGATGATTGCGGGGCTGAGGGAAAAGCTGGCAAGGGAAAAGGTGACCGAATTTCTGGAAAGCATGAAGCGGTTAAACTATCAGCCGGACGAAATCGTCCCGATGATTACGGAAAGGGAGGAAACTCAATGACCAGTTTACTGGAATGCAGGAATCTAACGAAACGTTATGAGAACAAGACGGCACTCAGCGATATCAATCTGGATCTGACTGCCGGCCACATTGTCGGACTTTTGGGACCGAACGGAAGCGGAAAAACCACGCTGATCAAGCTCATCAACGGGCTTTTGTACCCGACAGAGGGAAGCGTCCGTGTCAAGGGCCATGAAATAGGCGTTGAGAGCAAACGGGTCGTTTCTTATTTGCCGGATCATATGTTTCTCAATGACAATCGGAAAATCAAATATATTCTGTCTTATTTTTCCGATTTCTTTGAGGATTTCGATTCGGCAAAGGCCTATGAGATGCTGGGCAGGCTTGGCATTGATTCGGAAGCAAAATTGCGCACCCTGTCGAAAGGAACCAAGGAAAAGGTGCACCTGATTCTTGCGATGAGCCGGCGTGCGGAGCTTTATGTTTTGGACGAGCCCATTGCCGGGGTTGACCCGGCAGCGAGGGATTATATTTTGAATACAATTCTGACGGGATATAATGAGCAGGCAACCATTTTGATCTCCACGCATTTGATTACGGATATTGAAAATATTTTAGACGAGGTTATTTTTTTACAACACGGACAGATCCGGCTCCATGCCACAGTGGATGAGATTCGGCAGCGGGAAGGGAAATCCGTAGATACGTTATTTCGGGAGGTGTTCCGATGCTAGGAAAGGTGATGAAACACGAATTTATCGATACCGGCAGATTGCTCTGGCCGATGAACCTGGCGCTTTTGGGCTGCGGGGGACTTGGAATGCTGGTCTGCAGCCTGCTGGATTACCGGGAGGTCACGGATGCGTTGATTCTGATTGCAGTGTTTCTTTTGTATGGATTGTCCTGCTTTGCGATTATGATCACAGAGATGGTGTATCTGTCTGTCCGTTTTTATAAGAGCATGTTTGGCTCAGAGAGCTACCTGACGCATGCGCTTCCGGTGTCCAACAAGGTGGTCTTTAACGGAAAGCTGCTTACCGCGGCGATTTGGAATTTCATCGCAGAGATACTGTTTTTCGGGTCTGTCTTTGGTATAGGCTTTTTCTTGGGCCGCGCGCTGATAGGCGAGATCCGTTTGGAGGAGGTGATTGATCCGGCAGCGGTTACTGTTGAACAACTGACGGATATCCGTATCCCGCAGCTGTTTTTCTGGAGTATGCTGGTGCTTCTGGTGGGATGCTTTTCGGGCTATTTGATGATCTTTACCAGTATGGCAATCGGTCAGCTCTTTGAAAAGCACAAGATTCTTGGGGCCGTCGGAACCTATGTCGTTTTGTATCTGCTGGAACAGGTAATCTCCACGGTTACGGTTACGGTGCTTACCGTGCGTGCGATGGGAAGCTATGACGGAGAGGTGATCATGACCGGCATTTACGGGCCCATGATGACGATATCGTTTGTTCTGATGCTGATTATGTCCGTCGCATTGTATGTGGCAGGTCTGTATCTCTGTGATAAAAAGCTGAATATTACTTAAGGCATGGAAGGAGAAGCTCATATGACAATTTTAGTTACAGGGGGAACGGGATATATCGGCAGCCATACCTGCGTGGAATTGCTGGAGGCAGGGCATGAGGTTGTGGTTTTGGACAACCTGTCAAATTCCAGCGAAAAATCTCTGGAGCGGGTAGAGGCACTGACCGGAAAAAAAATCACGTTCTATCAGGGTGATATCCGGGATCGGCATGTTCTGGATCTGATCTTAGAAAAAAAATATATGGACTGCTGCATTCATTTTGCAGGGCTCAAAGCGGTGGGGGAATCCGTGCAGAAGCCGTGGGAATATTATGACAACAATATTACCGGAACGCTGACTCTGGTGGATGCACTGCGCCAGCACGGATGCAAAAATATCATCTTTTCCTCCTCGGCAACGGTATACGGAGAACCGGCGCAGATTCCCATCACAGAGGAATGCCCGAAGGGACAGTGTACGAATCCATATGGCTGGACGAAATCCATGCTGGAGCAGATGCTGATGGATATCCAAAAGGCGGATCCGGAGTGGAATGTGGTACTTTTGCGCTATTTTAATCCCATCGGAGCGCATCCCAGCGGTACCATGGGAGAAAATCCGAACGGAATTCCCAACAATCTGATGCCGTATATCACGCAGGTTGCCGCGGGCAGACGAAAGGAGCTCGGAGTATTCGGAAATGATTATGACACGCCGGATGGAACCGGCGTGAGGGATTATATTCATGTTGTAGATCTGGCGAAGGGACACGGAAAGGCTTTGAAGAAAATAGAAGAGAAGGCCGGATTATGTATTTATAATCTGGGAACCGGACATGGATACAGCGTGTTGGATATCATAAAAAATTTTGAGGAAGTCAACGGGATTTCGATTCCGTATGTGATCAAGCCCAGGCGGGCAGGAGACATTGCAACCTGTTATTGTGATCCTTCCAAGGCGGAGCGGGAATTGGGCTGGAAGGCACAGTACGGAATCCGCGAGATGTGTGCGGATTCTTGGAACTGGCAGAAAAACAACCCTAACGGATATGAAAAAAATATTGTAAAAAAATAAAAAAAGCTTGCATTATGTTTTTTGGTATGCTATAGTGTTTTTTGTTGGTACGGTTCATTGGTCAAGCGGTTAAGACGCCGCCCTCTCACGGCGGAAACAGGGGTTCGATTCCCCTATGAACTGTTAAAAAATACTTGCAATTTCAAAAAAATGTGTTATAATATTTGAGACAACAGGTTGATGATGAGATTGAGAGTGGACGTTCGTTCCACTCTCAATTCACGTTTTATGCACAGGACTGTGCAGGACATAGCATAAAACGCCAAAAACCGGGAAGGTGGCTGTATGACGAAAAGGGAACAGTATGAACAGCGCACGGAACAGTTGATTCTCCCGATTCTGGAGAGAAATCAGTTTGAACTGGTTGACGTGGAATATGTAAAAGAAGGAACCAACTGGTATCTGAGAGCCTATATAGACAAGGAAGGTGGGATTACGGTCAACGATTGTGAGCTGGTTGCCCGGGAGATGAATGAAATTCTGGACCGGGAAGATTATATCGATCAGTCCTATATCTTTGAGGTCAGTTCCCCCGGACTTGGAAGACCTTTGAAAAAAGAAAAAGATTATGTGCGGGCTCTGGGGAAGGGATTGGAGCTTCACACTTATCAGGCAATTGAGCACCAAAAGGAATTTTACGGCATATTGGAAGCATATGACGACGATACGGTGACGATCCTCACGGAGGAGAATGAGGAGCTGACCTTTGAAAAGAAAGCTCTCGCATTGATTCGTCTCGCCTATGACTTTTAGGATTATCAGGAGGATAAAAAATGAATAACGAGTTGTTAGAAGCATTAACAATACTGGAAAGGGAAAAAAACATCAGCAAGGATACCCTGCTGGAGGCCATTGAAAATTCTCTTGTGACAGCATGTAAGAATCATTTTGGCAGGGCGGACAATATAAAAGTAAACATGGATCCCGAAACCTGTGAATATCATGTGTGGGCAGAAAAAACTGTCGTGGAGCAGGTGGAGGATGATGTCCTGGAAATCAGCCTGGCAGAAGCAAGAATGCTGGATTCCTCCTACGAGTTGGGCGATACGGTAAATATAGAGGTGAAATCCAAGGAGTTCGGGCGTATTGCAACACAGAATGCAAAAAATGTAATTCTGCAAAAGATCCGGGAGGAAGAGCGGAAGGTCATTTACAGCCAGTACTATGAGATGGAAAAGGATGTGATGACCGGAATCGTACAGCGCTATATCGGAAGAAATATTTCCGTAAATCTGGGAAAGGCAGATGCCATTCTTGCGGAAAATGAACAGGTAAAGGGAGAGGTATTCCAGCCTACCGAGCGGATCAAGGTATATATTCTGGAAGTAAAGGCTACACCGAGAGGACCGAAAATACTGGTTTCCAGAACACACCCCGAGCTGGTAAAGCGTCTCTTTGAAGCCGAGGTGGCTGAGGTCCGGGAGGGAATTGTAGAAATCAAAAGCATTGCAAGAGAGGCGGGCAGCAGAACCAAAATTGCAGTCTGGTCGAGTGATCCGTATGTAGACCCGGTAGGGGCCTGCGTCGGAATGAACGGGGCCAGAGTCAACGCGATTGTCAATGAGCTTCGCGGTGAAAAGATTGACATTGTGACATGGAATGAAAATCCTGCAATGCTGATTGAAAATGCATTAAGTCCTGCAAAAGTGATTTCCGTGATTGCAGACGGCGAGGAAAAGACCGCCAAGGTGGTTGTGCCGGATTATCAGTTGTCGCTTGCCATCGGAAGGGAAGGGCAGAACGCAAGGCTTGCAGCCAGGCTGACGGGCTTTAAGATAGATATCAAGAGTGAAACACAGGCAAGGGAGTCCGGAGAATTTATGGATTATGAGAATGATTATGAGGACGATTATGAGTATGAGGAAGATTATGAGGAAGGATACGAGGAAGATTACGACGAAGAATATGTAGAAGATGGTGAGTTTTTAGATGACAATGAATAAAAAGGTTCCGATGCGGAAATGCGTTGGCTGCGGGGAAATGAAAGAAAAAAAATCGTTGATCCGGATCATTCACACACCGGAGGACACACTGGTGCTCGATCACACCGGAAAGAAAAACGGCAGGGGCGCGTACATTTGTCCCGGACAGGAGTGTCTGGAACGTGCAGAAAAAACAAAAGGAATCGAACGTTCTCTGAAAACAAACATACCCGCTTCGATTTACGAGCAGTTGAAAAAGGAGATGCAAAGGATTGAGACCGGATAAAGTATTATCACTGCTTGGAATCGCCGCAAAGGCAGGCAGTGTAATGAGCGGGGAGTTTTCTACAGAAAAAGCGATCAAGGAAGGAAAAGCGTGTCTGGTTGTGGTTGCCGGGGATTCCTCGGACAATACAAAGAAAAACTTTTCGGATATGTGTCGGTATTATCAGGTTCCGTGTGTCTGTTATGCGGATAAGGAGTCGCTGGGACACAGTATCGGAAAGGAATTTCGGGCATCGCTGGCTGTAACCAATGAAGGGCTGGCAAAATCGGTGCGAAAGCAGCTTGACAGCGTGGCAACTGAATCATGGAGGTAGTGGCAGATGGCAAAACTCAGAGTGCATGAACTCGCAAAGGAATTAAATATAAAATCCCAGCAGATTCTGGATATCCTAAAGGGTACGGAGTATGAGGTAAAAACCTCATCCAACAGTATTACCGATGAGGTACAGAATTTTGTGCGTGAAAGGCTGGGTGCGGACTTTACTCCGGCGAAGGAGGAACAAGCTGAGAAAGCACAGTCGGTTGAGGAGCAGCCAAAGGCCGCGCCGAAGCAGGAGGCTGCGGAGCAAAAGTCAGCTCCGGAAAGAAAGCCTGACGCTGAAAAACAGGAGCAGGTCAAACCGAAAAAGGAGCAGTCGGCAGTCGAATCGGAAAAAGGAGAAAAAAAACGTCCGAAGAAAAAAGCCAGTATTTCGGCGGTTTTTAATCCGCAAAACAGCAAGAGTTTTCCGGGAAATCGCAGACAGTCCTACCATACAGATGCCAAAACACTGGTCAGAGCCCGGCAGGAAACAGCCAGAAAACCGGCACCTGCAAAGTCGGCAGAACATCCGGCTGAGAAACCGGCAGCTGTGCCGGAGGCTCAGAAGCCGATGGAAAAACCCGTAGAAAAGAAAGCAGAGCAGGAGATCGCAAAGCCTGCAGAGAGACAGTTGGGGAAGGTTTTAGGAAGAGTATCCTTTGACAAACCTGCTGATAAGAGAAACTCCGGCAACCGTCCGCAGGGTGACCGCGGCAGAAATGGCGGCGGATGGCAGGGGAATCGTCCGCAGGGCGAGCGGGATCGCGGAGCGAACGGCGGAAACTATGGAAACCGGAATTTCGGCAACGACCGTGGCAGAAACGGCGGAGGCGGACGCCCCGGCGGAAGACTGGATCAGGAGATCAATCGATTTAACCGGAATACGGCACAGTCGGCACCGGATGAACTCAGGAAGGAAAGCCGGGACAATCGCTCCTACGATGGCGGACGTAAAAATAACCGCGGGCAGGATTACGACAAGCTTGGCAAAAAGCAGGAACGTTATGTCAATTTGGAAAAGAACGGCGGCAGAAAGAAACATACGCAGTCGGCTCCGAAGCCAAAGGAAACGGACACTATCCGCAGTATCTCGCTTCCTGAGCGCATGACGATTAAGGAGCTTGCTGACAAGATGAAGGTGCAGGCTTCCGAGATCATCAAGAAATTATTCTTAAAGGGACAGATGGTTACGGTCAATCAGGAAATTGATTATGAAAGTGCGGAGGAGCTTGCACTGGAGTTTAACTGCATTGCCGAACCGGAAGAAAAAATTGATGTGATTGCAGAACTGTTGAAGGAGGAAGAAGAGGACGAGAGCAAGCTTGTGGCACGTCCGCCGGTGGTCTGCGTCATGGGGCATGTAGACCATGGAAAAACCTCGCTTCTGGATGCGATCCGGGATACCCGCGTGACAGATCGGGAGGCTGGTGGAATTACCCAGCATATCGGTGCGTATGTGGTAAAGAGCAACGGCAAAAAGATCACATTTCTGGACACCCCGGGACACGAGGCATTTACCGCAATGCGTATGCGCGGTGCAAAGTCCACCGATATCGCGATTCTGGTTGTAGCAGCTGATGACGGAGTGATGCCCCAGACCATTGAAGCCATCAACCATGCCAAGGCAGCGGGAATTGAGATTATTGTTGCAATCAATAAGATTGATAAACCCAACGCCAATATTGACCGGGTAAAGCAGGAACTGTCAGAATACGAGCTGATTCCGGAGGATTGGGGCGGAAGCACCATCTTTGTTCCGGTTTCTGCCCACACCCATGAGGGAATTGACCTGCTTTTGGAAATGATCCTGCTCACCGCAGAGGTGTTAGAACTGAAAGCGAATCCGAAGCGCAAAGCGAGAGGTGTGATCATCGAGGCGCAGCTGGATAAAGGACGTGGTACGGTTGCCACCGCACTGGTTCAGAAGGGAACGCTTGAGGTCGGTCAGCCGATTGCGTGCGGAAGCGCCTACGGTAAGGTGCGTGCGATGATTGACGATAAGGGCAGACGGGTCAAGGCTGCCGGACCGTCTACACCGGTAGAGATTCTCGGTTTGTCTAATGTGCCGGATGCCGGAGAGACCTTTGTGGTCTGCGAAAACGAAAAAGAGGCGAGAAACTTTGCCGAGACATATATTTCCGAAGGAAAGGCAAAACTATTGGAGGAAACACGTTCCAGAATGTCTTTGGATGATCTGTTTTCCCAGATTCAGTCCGGCGATGTAAAGGAACTCAATATTATTGTAAAGGCAGATGTCCAGGGCTCCGTGGAAGCCGTAAAACAAAGCCTTGTCAAGCTTTCGAACGAACAGGTAGTGGTAAAGATTATCCATGGCGGCGTAGGCGCGATCAACGAATCGGACGTAATTCTTGCCTCGGCATCCAATGCGATTATTATCGGATTTAACGTGCGGCCCGATCCGACTGCAAAGGCCACCGCAGAAAATGAAAATGTAGATGTGCGCCTGTACAAGGTCATCTACAATGCCATCGAAGATGTGGAGGCTGCCATGAAGGGAATGTTAGATCCCGTCTTCGAGGAAAAGGTAATCGGTCACGCAGAGGTGCGCCAGATTTTCAAGGCCTCCGGAGTGGGAAATATTGCGGGCTCCTATGTCTTGGACGGTATGCTTGAGCGGGGCTGCAAGGTTCGGATCAGCAGGGAAGGAACTCAGATTTTCGAAGGAAATCTGGCATCCTTAAAGCGCTTCAAGGACGATGTCAAGGAAGTCAAGGCCGGATATGAATGCGGACTTGTTTTTGAGGACTTTAATGATCTGGCAGAGCTGGATCAGATCGAAGCGTACAAGATGGTGGAGGTTGCCCGGTAGGTTACTGGTCACGGAGTGAATCGTAACCCCGGCAGACTCCGGAAAGATGTGAGGTTATGCAAAAAAACAGTACAAAAAATATGCGGATCAATGAGGAGGTTCTGCGGGAGCTGTCCACGATTATCCGCTCGGAAGTGAAGGATCCCCGGATCAATCCCATGACCAGTGTGGTCAGAGTGGAGGTTGCGCCGGATCTGAAAACATGTAAGGCATACATCAGCGTGTATGGGGATGAACAGTCCCGAAAGGACACCTTAAAGGGACTGAAAAGTGCTGAAGGGTATATCCGGCATGCACTGGCAAAGAGTGTAAATTTAAGAAACACGCCCCAGATACAGTTTATTATTGATCAGTCCATTGAGTATGGTGTTCAGATGTCTCACCGGATTGATGAGGTGACAAGACAGGATGCGGAAAGCAGGTGAGAGCATGACGTTAGAGGAACAGTTGGAGGGGGCAAAGAGCGTTGCGGTTTCCGGACATGTCAGACCCGATGGAGACTGCGTGGGCTCAACCCTTGCGGTGTATAATTATATCAAAGAGTATTATCCCGGGATACAGGCGGATCTTTTCCTGGAGGAGATTCCCAATGTCTTTCGCTTTTTGAAGCGTTCCGGGGAAATTAACAGCCGCTATGACAAGCCCGGACCGTATGATCTTTTTATTGCGCTGGATTGCGGAGATACCGGTCGTCTGGGCAAGGGAGCGGCTTATTTTGAGTCGGCAAAGCGCACGCTCTGTATTGATCATCATGTCAGCAATGCCAGTTTTGCGGATGCAAATTATATTTTTCCGGACGTGAGCTCTGCCAGTGAGCTGGTTTATGAGCTGATGGACGAGAAAAAAATCACAAAGGACATTGCAGAGTGCCTGTATGTGGGAATCGTGCATGATACAGGTGTCTTTCAATATGCCTCTACCACCTCGAAAACCATGAATATTGCAGGACATCTCATGGATAAGGGGATTGCGTTCAGCGAAATCGTAGACAAAACCTATTATGAAAAAACCTACGAGCAGAACCGGATTCTGGGAAAGACACTGGTAGAGAGCAAACGATATCTGGATGGCAGATGTATTGTGGGGGTGGTCACCCAGCGTGATATGGAGGAATATCAGGTACAGCCCAAGCATCTGGATGGGATTGTGCAGCAGCTTCGCATCACAAAGGGAGTAGAGGTGTCAATTTTTCTCTATGAAAACCGGGATGGCTCCTACAAGGTCAGCATGCGTTCCGGGAAGCTGGTCGATGTGGCGGCTCTGCTGATGAAATACGGCGGAGGCGGACATGTGAGGGCTGCCGGAGCCACGATGAGGCAGCAGCCGGAGGAATTGATTCCCATGCTGGTTGCGGACGTAGAGGAGCAGCTGCGGGGATGAACGGAATTATCAATGTAAAAAAGGAGAGAGGCTACACCTCCTTTGATGTAGTCGCCAGACTGCGTGGAATCTTAAAAATGAAAAAAATCGGTCATACAGGTACGCTTGATCCGGATGCGACAGGCGTACTTCCTGTATGTCTGGGAAAGGCAACCAGAGTCTGTGACCTTTTGACGGACAAGGACAAGGTTTATGAGACGGTGATGCTTCTGGGAAAAACAACGGATACCCAGGATATCACAGGTCGCGTGCTGTCCGAACATGAGGTGAACGTGACCGTGGAGGAACTCCGGTCGGTCATTGCGTCGTTTGCGGGAGCTTATGACCAGCTGCCGCCGATGTATTCGGCCTTGAAGGTAAACGGGCAGAAGCTGTGTGATCTGGCGCGAAGGGGCATTGAGGTCGAGCGGAAAAAAAGGACGGTAACCATTTATGAAATAGAAATCCTTGCCATTGCTTTGCCAAGGGTTACCATGCGCGTACACTGCTCAAAGGGCACCTATATCAGAACCCTTTGCGAGGACATCGGAAACAGGTTGGGCTGCGGGGCCTGCATGGAGCAGCTTGTACGGACGAGAGTGGCTGATTTTTTCATTGAGAATGCACATACATTGGCAGAGTTGGAGCAGGCAGCGACGGATGGCAGCATCGCAAAATACATCCTTCCGGTGGACAAGGTATTTTTGCAGAAACAAAGCGTAAGTGTTGCACCCGGATATCAAAAGCTTTTGCACAACGGAAACAAACTTTCCATGGAAATGCTTCTTGACCCGGAAAGCTTGCAGCCGCAGGAGCAGCTTCGGGTATACGATTCCAATGGTATTTTTGTGGGAATTTATGAATATCAGGAAGAAACGGCTCTGTTGAAGCCGGTAAAAATATTTTTATGATTTGAGGATCTATGCCGACGATGAAATACATAAGGGAGACTACGAAGTTTCAAATTGAACAGGATACCGTGGTATCTCTCGGAAAATTTGACGGGATACATCGCGGACATGAGCAGCTGCTGGAGCAGATGTGGAAAAAGCGTGCGCAGGGTTTAAAAACCGTGCTGTTTACCTTTGATGTTCCGCCGAATCCGGGACGCACGTCAAATAAGGTTCTGACAACAAACCGGGAAAAACAGGGGATCTGTGAAAGGCTTGGGATTGATTATCTTTTGGAATGTCCGTTTGTCGATGAGATACGCTGCATGGAAGCAGAGGAGTTTCTTGCGATGCTTTCGGAGCGGCTGCAGGTAAAGGCTATCGTGGCAGGAAAAGATTTTCACTTCGGCTACCAGCGCAGGGGAGATTATCACATGCTGAGAGAGTATCAGAGTCGGTACGGTTATGAGGCGACAGTGGTGGACAAAATCTGCTACAAAAACCGGGAAATCAGCAGCACCTATATCCGGGAAGAGGTTTTGAAGGGGAATATGAAGACGGCGCACACATTGCTGGGCTATGATTATTTTATTCAGGGGATTGTCCGGCACGGAAGGCACATGGGAAAGACTGTGTTTGGGATTCCGACCGTCAATGTGCTGCCTCCGGAAGAAAAGCTTTTGCCGCCCTTTGGCGTCTATGTGTGTGAAATCGAGGTGGACGGAAGACTTTACCCGGGAATTGCGGATCTTGGGAACAAGCCTACGGTGAACGGAGACAATCCTGTTGCCGTAGAGGCACATATTTTTGATTTTGAAGAAGATCTGTATGGACAGGAAATACGGATTTATCTGAAAGAGTGCACGAGGGGAGAGGAGAAATTCGACTCGCTGGAAGCATTAAAAGATCAGCTGGAACAGGATATCGCCTGCGGAAGAGCGTATTTTCAGCTGTGATGAATCATAATGGTTACGCTTTTGCGTTTTGCCAGTAAACAGCAGCCGGCGCGATTTGTTACAGAAATATTACGAAAATATATTGACAATGTAATATTTGGTTGCTATAATCTCTCTTGTCAGTAAAAATGTGGAAGCGATATGAATGACAAACGGTTCGTATCGCAAAACAATATGAGATATGTAATTCAGGAGGGTTGACATGAGAAAAGGAATCGGAAAAGCCTTTACTTTTATTTTGACTTGTGGTTTTACAGTATTGACAGGAAGAATTTCAGCGGACGCGGCAAATCTGAATGCCGGCGTATTTGCCGCTCTGGGAACATACATGACACAGCCGGAGGTGACAGAGACAGTTTCTGCAACAGAAACTTCTCATGTGGAAGCTTCGAATGTGACAGAGACAAAGGTCGAGCAGGCAGCGGACGGCACGATTTACGGCTATACCAATCTTGGCATTGCAAATGTATCGGATGGAAATCTGAATGTGAGAGAGGAGCCGGGGGTTCAGGCCAAGCTGGTTGGAAGAATGCCGAAAAATGCAGGCTGTGAAATCCTGGGAGAGGAAGACGGCTGGTATCATATCAAATCCGGGAAAGTAGAAGGATATGTCAGCGGAGAGTATATCGTGGTCGGCGAGGAAGCCGTTGCAAAAGCTGAGGAAGTCAAGACCACGGTGGCAACGGTTACCACGCAGACCTTGAACGTGCGTGCCGAGATGAATACAGAGTGTACGAAGCTTGCACTGATGCCGGAGGGCGAAGATCTGATCGTGCTGGAAGATTACGGCGATTGGATTGCCATTGATCTGGATGGAGAGACCGGGTATGTCAGCGCAGAGTATGTAGAAATTTCCGAGCAGCTGCCAAAGGCTATGACCATGACGGAAATCAGATACGGAGAAGGCGTATCCGATGTGAGAGTGGATCTGGTATCGTATGCAACCCAGTTTGTCGGAAATCCGTATGTATGGGGCGGGACAAGCCTTACCAAGGGTGCAGATTGCTCCGGCTTTGTCATGACAATCATGGCAAAATATGGAGTTTACCTGCCGCACTCATCCAAAGCACAGGCAAACTGCGGAACGAGAATCAGCGTGTCCGAGGTACAGCCGGGAGATCTGCTTTTCTACAGCAACGGCAGCGGAATCGGTCATGTGGCAATTTATATCGGCAACGGACAGATTGTTCACGCCAGCTCACCGTCCACAGGAATTAAGATATCCAATGCCTTTTACCGGGCACCGGTTTGTGCGACGCGAGTTCTTAATAATTAAAAACAGTTTACAAACAAAAATGGATGTGTTATAGTAATTGAGTGTTGTTTAGCCAATATTCGGTAGACGGAAACTCCGACCTTTTACTGAGTATTAGGCGGTAAAGAAATAAGGAGGAGAAGAGACATGCTGACAAAGGAAAGAAAGCAGGCGATTATCGCCGAATATGGGAGAGCAGAGGGAGACACCGGTTCGCCGGAGGTACAGATTGCTCTTTTGACTGCGAGAATCAACGAGCTGACCGAGCATCTGAAGGTGAATCAGAAGGATCATCATTCCAGAAGAGGTCTTTTGAAGATGGTAGGTCAAAGACGCAGACTGTTAGCTTATTTGAAGCAGATTGATATTGAGAGATATCGTACCCTGATCGAGCGTCTTGGCTTGAGAAAATAAGTTTTGGGCATCAGAACATAGAGCGGAGTATCTCCGCTCTATTTTTTGAGAGGAAAAGGAGAAGGAGAGTATGTATCAGAGTTTTTCATTGGAACTGGCAGGCAGAACACTGACCGTTGATATCAACCGGGTAGGAAAGCAGGCGAATGGCTGTGCATTTATGCATTACGGCGATACGACGGTATTGTCTACGGCAACTGCATCGGAGAAGCCGAGAGAAGGGATTGATTTTTTCCCGCTCAGTGTAGAATATGAAGAAAAATCCTATGCAGTCGGGAAAATTCCGGGGGGATTTAACAAACGGGAGGGGAAAGCATCCGAAAATGCAATTCTTACCTCGCGTGTCATTGATCGTCCCATGCGTCCGCTGTTTCCAAAGGATTATCGCAATGATGTAACCTTAAATAATATGGTTATGAGCGTGGATCCGGAGTGTCGTCCCGAGCTTGTGGCAATGCTTGGAGCAGCGATTTCGACCTGCATTTCAGATATTCCGTTCGACGGTCCCTGTGCCATGACACAGGTAGGAATGGTGGATGGAGAGTTTATCTTTAATCCCTCGCAGGAAATCTGGAACAACGGCGATCTTCAGCTGACGGTGGCTTCTACCATGGAAAAGGTCATCATGATTGAAGCCGGAGCCAACGAGATCCCGGAGGAAAAGATGATTGAGGCGATCTACAAGGCGCATGATATCAACCAGACGATCAATGCATTTATCAATCAGATCGTGGCAGAGGTCGGCAAGCCAAAGCATGCGTATACCAGTTGTGCGATTCCGGAGGAAATGTTTGCTGCAATACGCGAGATTGTTACTCCGGCCGAGATGGAGGAAGCGGTTTTCTCGGATGAGAAGCAGGTACGCGAGGAGAATATCCGCAAGGTAACGGAAAAACTGGAGCAGGCATTCGCGGACAACGAAGAATGGCTGGAGATGTTGGGAGAAGCGGTTTATCAGTATCAGAAGAAGACGGTACGCAAGATGATCTTAAAGGATCACAAGCGTCCGGATGGACGTGCCATCAATGAAATCCGTCCGTTGGCGGCAGAGGTAGATCTGATTCCGAGAGTGCATGGTTCCGCGATGTTTACGAGAGGTCAGACGCAGATCTGTGATGTTGTCACGCTGGCACCTTTATCGGAGGTACAAAAAATTGACGGTCTGGATCCGAATGTGACAGCAAAGAGATATATGCATCACTACAATTTCCCGTCTTATTCGGTAGGCGAGACAAAGCCGTCCAGAGGACCGGGACGCCGGGAAATCGGACATGGTGCCCTGGCAGAGCGGGCGCTTGTGGCAGTTCTTCCGTCAGAGGAGGAGTTTCCCTATGCAATCCGGGCGGTATCCGAGACCTTTGAGTCCAATGGTTCCACCTCCATGGCATCCACCTGCGCATCCTGTATGGCGCTGATGGCAGCCGGTGTGCCCATCAAGAAGATGGTGGCAGGAATTTCCTGCGGTCTGGTAACAGGTGAGACCGATGATGATTATCTGGTTTTGACCGATATTCAGGGATTGGAAGATTTCTTCGGAGATATGGACTTTAAGGTGACCGGTACCCATGACGGAATCACCGCAATCCAGATGGATATCAAGATCCATGGTCTGACCAGGCCGATCGTGGAGGAAGCGATCCGAAGAACCAGAGAGGCGCGTCTTTACATCATGGACGAGGTAATGTCCAAGGCCATTGCAGAGCCGAGAAAAGAGATAGGTGAATATGCTCCGAAGATCAGTCAGATGAGCATTGATCCTGCCAAGATCGGAGATGTGGTCGGACAGAGAGGAAAGACCATCAATGAGATTATTGATCGCACAGGGGTAAAAATCGACATTACGGATGACGGAGCAGTCAATATCTGCGGTACTGATCAGGAAATGATTGACAAGGCGGCAGAGATGATCCGCATTATTACCACAGATTTTGAACAGGGACAGATTTTTACCGGTAAGGTAGTCAGCATCAAGGAATTCGGGGCGTTCATCGAATTTGCACCCGGAAAAGAAGGCATGGTGCACATCTCAAAGATTGCAAAACGCCGCATCGAACATGTAGAGGATGTCCTTACGCTGGGAGATACCGTAACCTGCGTCTGCATGGGCAAGGACAGAATGGGAAGAATCAGCTTTTCCATCAAGGATGTGCCGGCAGATCGCTAAAAAGTTACCAATTTTACGGCATGATATCGTTCACTCAGGAAGGTCTCAGACTTTTCTGAGTGTTTTTTTGCGCACGCACCCTTTCGGGCAGACATCATACTATAACAGTAAACGATGGAAAGGTTCCTGTTTGCGGACGGATGGGACGTGAATAGATAGTGCGAGACGTATGGAACGGGTTCGGCAGATTGTACGGGCAGATGAGGTTCACAGAGAAGGATATATCGGAACAGGAATTACGGTGGCTGCGATGGACACCGGAATTGCCTCTCATATAGATTTTGATCATCGGATCATCGGCTTTCTGGACTGTATCAGCGGAAGAAAAAAGACGTACGATGACAACGGACATGGCACACATATTTCGGGGATTATCGGAGGAAGCGGTTTTGCCGGAAGAGGAAAATACAGAGGGATTGCGCCCGGCTGCAATCTGCTCATGATTAAGGTGCTGGATCAACGGGGAAACGGCAATGCGAAGCTTTTTGTCAAGGCGCTGGACTGGGTGCTTGCAAACCGGGTACGCTACCGGATACGGATTTTGAATATCTCTGTGGGGATGCTTCCCTCCGCAAGAGAACAGGAGCAGTATGAGCTGCTGCAAAAGGTGGAGGAGGTCTGGAATGCAGGCATTATCGTAGTGGCCGCTGCGGGAAACAATGGCCCTAGGGAAAGCAGCATTACGGTGCCGGGACTCAGCAAGGCTGTCATTACGGTGGGAAGCAGTGACGACGGCACGGCTGCCTATGGAGCAGAGCTGCACCGGGGCTACAGCGGGAGAGGACCGACGCCGGCCTGTGTGGTAAAACCGGAGGTGGTTGCGCCGGGGACATCCATTGTAAGCTGCGATACCAAGCGGGATCGGTACACGATCAAAAGCGGCACTTCTATGGCGACACCGGTGGTGTCAGGGGCATTGGCACTGCTGCTGCAAAAAGAGCCCGGCTTGTCTCCGGCACAGGCAAAGCTCCGGCTGTATGAAAGCTCGGTTCAGACCGACGGGGACAGACAGGGCTGGGGGAGACTGGATCTGGTGAATTTATTGCACAAAGGGAGAAAATGAGTTAAAATCATAGTCTGGAGGTACAGACATGAAGAGAATTGCAAAGCTTTTTTTCAGCCGCCTGTTTATCATCGCGCTGGCAATCCTGATGCAGCTTTTCTGGTTTCTTTATGTGTTTTTACGACTGAGCCGGGTATTTACATCGCTCAATATTGTGCTGAGCGTTGTGGCATTGGTGCTGATGCTGCATGTGATCAATCGGCGGATGAATCCCTACGGAAAGCTGGCCTGGTGTGTTATTATACTGGGCTTTCCCCTGCTTGGTGTACTGTTGTATATTTTGCTGGGGCGCTCGGAGCTGACCAAACGGACCAGAAAACGTCTGGAGCAGGTGAATCAGGAAATTCTCCCGCATTTAAGCCGGAATCCGGAGTATGAACAGGAATTAAAGCAGACGGATACGGATGCGTATCTTCAGTCGGAATATATTGCGAAATGGGCAGGGGCGCCGTTATACAGACATACCCAGACCCGCTATTATGGCAGTGGAGAGGAGATGTTTGAAAGCCTCTTAAAGGATATACAGGAAGCGAAATCCTATATTTTTATGGAGTATTTTATTCTGGATGAAGGATATATGCTGCAGACCATAATTGATGCACTGGAAAAAAAGGTGCAGGAAGGCGTAAAGGTGCGTCTGATCTATGACGACATGGGCTGTGTCAGCACTTTGCCGTCCCATTTTGACAAAGCTCTGCAGAAGAAGGGGATTGACTGCGCGGTGTTTAATCGGCTGCGGCCGATGATTTCCGTCATCATGAACAACCGGGATCACCGGAAGATACTGGTGGTAGACGGCAGGATCGCATATACCGGAGGTGTCAACCTTGCAGATGAATATATCAACCGGATCAGTCGGTTCGGTTATTGGAAGGACAGCGGAATCCGTCTGGAAGGGGAAGCGGTATGGAGCTTTACCTGTATGTTTCTGGAAATGTGGAATTATATCAAAAGGAGCAGTGAAAACTGCGAACAGTACCGCAGCGCCTTGCCGCTGCAGGAGCTCCCTTCGGACGGCTTCGTGCAGCCCTATAGCGATTCCCCGCTGGATCGCGAAAGAATTGCCGAAAATGTGTATCTGAATATCATTCAGAAAGCGGAAAAGTATGTCTATATCTTTACGCCGTATCTGATTACCGGAAATGAGCTGCTGGTAGCTCTGTGCAATGCGGCAAAGAGTGGGGTGGATGTGCGGATTGTCACACCGGGAATCCCGGACAAAAAGCTGGTGTACCTGATGACACAGGCTGATTATGCGGTATTAATTGAAAGCGGTGTGAAAATCTATCACTATTCCAAAGGCTTTATGCATGCAAAAAATTTCGTGTGTGATGATAAGATTGCCACAGTAGGAAGCGTAAATCTGGATTTCCGAAGTCTGTATCTTCATTTTGAATGCGGAGTTTTTCTGTATGACAGCGCTGCGGTAAAGGCTTGTAAACAGGATGCACTGCAGGTAATCCGGGAATCCCGGGAGGTGGATCTGGAATTCTGCAGGCACAGAAAGCTTCCGGTACGCTTGCTGCAATCGGTACTGCGTTTGTTTGCCCCGCTGTTGTAAACCAGCGCAAATCGTTACAGAAATTTCAGCACAACCTTCAGCAGATAGTCGGAATAGGTTGCCTTTGCGATGTCTTCATCGCACAGGATCGGCACTTCCCCCAGGGTTTCTCCGTTATATTGATAGAGAATCTGGCCAACCTGCTGATCCTTTGTGACCGGCGCGGAAATAAATTCCGGGAGCTGTACGGTGGTCTGGATTTCAGCGAGATTTCGTCCGGCCGTATCCAGATAGGAAAAGGTGCCTTCGCTGTGCAGGGAAACGGCATCTCTGGTGCCTCCGGTTACTGCCAGTTCAGGCAGCGTGGGCGGATTGGCGTCGGTATACAGGCTGCAATGGGCAAAACCATAGTTGAGCAGAGCGGCGGCATCCTGAAAACGCACTTTGAAATCCGGCGCGGCCATGACAACAGCGATCAGCTCAATGTCATCCTTTACGGCGGTGGCGGACAGGCAGTACTTGGCAAGATTGGTAGAGCCGGTTTTGAGTCCGGTGGCATACTCATATTGACGGATCAGCTTATTGGTGTTGGTAAGACCGAATTCGCTGCTTCCCCGTTTGGTGACATGTGTAATGGTGTCCATCCAGATTGTGGAGTAGTCGTGAATCTGGGGATACCGGGTGGTCAGCTCCCGGGACATCAGCGCCACATCATAGGCGCTGGTCATATGGCCGTCGGTGTCCAGCCCGCAGCAGTTGACGAAGTGTGTATCCTGCATACCGAGTTCCGCGGCACGCTGATTCATGGCACCGACAAATGCCTCCTCACTGCCTGAGATGTATTCTGCCATGGCGACACAGGCATCATTTGCACTGGCGATGCTGATACATTTGATCATTGTATCTACGGTCTGGGTTTCTCCGGCTTCCAGAAATACCTGAGAGCCCCCCATGCTGGCAGCATATTCCGAAACGGAAACAACATCATCCAGAGAGATGGAGTTGTTTGCCAGTGCGTCAAAAATCAGGATCAGGGTCATGATTTTGGTGATACTGGCAGGGTGCAGAGAGGTATGGGAATCCTTTTCGTAGAGAATGGTGCCTGTAGAGGCTTCCATCAATATTGCGTGAGGTGCCTGAAGGGAAAGGTCTGCTTCCTGCAAAACCGATTCTTCCGCGGACAGAGCAGACGCTTCGGGGAGCGGAAGTCTGGCACCAAAAAGTGACGACATCAATAAAGCACTGCTCACGAAGAGCGAGAGTATTTGCTGCATAGATTGTGTTCCTCCGGTTGGTTCTAACATAGATATATGCAGAAAACGAGGGGAAATATGAAACAAATCCTGTTTGGACTATTGATTTTTTTACTGCTGTATCTGATCTGGCAGTACCTGGAGCTGAAAAAATTTTCGATTACCCATTATGCAGTGTCATCGGAGAAGGTAAAAAAAGACTATACGGTGGCAGTGATTGCAGATCTGCACGGCTTTACCTACGGAAAAAACAACCGGAGACTGATACAGGCTGTTTCGGATGTGAAACCCGATTTGATCTGTATTCCGGGGGATATGATTGTGGGACAAAAGGAAAAATCCCATCGCGCATCGCTTCGCTCCTTGGCGCAGCTTCGACAGATTGCGCCGATATATTATTCCTATGGCAACCATGAAAGCCGGATGCATCAGTCCACTCCGAAAAACAGGGCGCTTTTTCGGGACTATGAGAAACAGGTGGAGGAAATGGGCATCCATATTCTGAATCAGAAAATGGCGGCATGGGATGATTCCTTGTGCATCAGCGGTCTGGAAATTCCGATTTCCTGCTACAAAAAAGGAAAAGCAGTACCGCTTCCCGAGGGCTTTATCCGGGACAATATGCCGCAGGTGCCAAAGGAGAGCTTTCAGATTCTGCTGGCGCATAACCCTTACTATGCAAAGGATTATGCGGCATGGGGGGCGGATCTGACGCTCTGCGGGCATTATCACGGAGGTCTTGTGCGCATTCCCGGCGTGGGCAGTCTTATTTCCCCGCAGTTCGAGTGGTTCCCGAAATATGATGCCGGACAGTTTACGGTGGACGGCAGACAGATCATTGTGAGCCGGGGGATGGGAACACATACCTTTCATATCCGGATCTTTAACCGTGCCGAGCTGGTGGTGGTGCATGTGAGGGGGGCGGAAAGCATGCCGGGAAGGTCGAGACCGGGGCAGGATGGAAAGAAGCGGTTCACATCGTGAAACGATGTGAACACTTTACACAAAAAATCTCTGGAGAAAGCTGGCTTTCTCCAGAGATTTCTTGTGCAAAAAGTCAATGCCGACTACGTCGGCATGACCGCTTCTTTCCATCCTGCCCCGGTCTCGGCATTCCCGGCATCCTTTCAATAAAAACACAATATTTTGTAAAAACACTTGCGTTTTCCACAAGATACAGTTAAAATAGAACATGCAGGACAAAACGCGAGGTAAAGAAAATGGATATGACCGTAAAGCTTCAGGTGTTTGAGGGACCGCTGGATCTGCTGCTGCACCTGCTGGATAAGAATAAAGTAAATATCTATGACATTCCGATCGTTGAGATTACGAATCAGTATCTGGAGTATATCCGTGAGATGAAGCGCCAGGATCTGAACGTAGTCAGTGAATTTCTGGTCATGGCTGCGACGCTGATTGATATCAAATCCAGAATGCTGCTTCCGGTAGAGGAGAGCGACGAGGAAGAGCAGGAGGATCCGAGAGCAGAGCTGGTGGAGCAGTTACTGGAGTATAAAATGTACAAATGCATTTCCTATGAATTGAAGGATCGCCAGATGGATGCTATGCGCGTTATGTTTAAGGAGCCAACCATTCCGGAAGAGGTTTCCACCTATGAGGAGCCGGTAAACCTGGACGAGCTGGTGGCAGACCTGACATTGTCAAAGCTGAACGACATTTTCAAATCCATCATGCGCAAGCAGGAGAATAAGATCGACCCGATCCGTTCGAAATTCGGGAGAATCGAAAAGGAAGAGGTGTCTCTGTCCGACAAGATGGAATATCTGGAGCGGTATGCAATTGAGCACCCGCATTTCAGCTTTCGGAGTCTGCTGGAAGCGCAGTGCAGCAAGATGAATATCATCGTTACATTTCTGGCTGTGCTGGAGCTGATGAAGGTGGGAAAGATTTATATTTATCAGGATAAGATTTTTGATGATATTCGCATAGATTCAAAGATTGCAGCCTGAAGGGCGGCAGAGGTAAGAGATGGATACAATAAATTATGAGGCTGTGATCGAGGCGATTCTGTTTACCATGGGTGATTCGGTGGATCTGGAACAGATCAGCAACGCAGTCGAGCTGGACAAGGAACAGACAAAAGAACTGATCGGGAAGCTGCAGGAAAAATATGAGCAGGAGAACCGGGGAATTCAGATTATTGAGCTGGAGGATGCCTATCAGATGTGTACAAAAAATGAGATGTATGAGTATCTGATCCGCATTGCAAAGCAGCCGAAAAAACGTGTGCTGACCGATGTTTTGCTGGAGACCCTGTCCATTATTGCATACAAACAGCCGATTACCAAGGCGGAGATCGAGAAGATCCGCGGGGTGTCCTCCGATCATGCAGTCAATAAGCTGGTAGAGTATAATCTTGTTATGGAGCTTGGGCGTCTGGATGCACCGGGACGGCCAATGCTTTTCGGCACTACCGAGGATTTTCTCCGAAGCTTCGGGGTACAGTCGATTGAGGAACTGCCGGTGCTGGATCCCGATCAGATGGAGGAGTTTAAGAAGCAGGCCGAGGAAGAAGCTCAGGTAAAGCTTGGGGTATAAAGAGATACATATCTGTAAAGGACGTGTCATAAAATGCATAGACGAAATTTTTATGGTGATCGGTTGCGGCTGATTGGGCCGGAGTCGTAACCTTTTTATGAGGTATGCATGAAACGTGTGAAACGAATTATGGCAGGTCTTTTTTTTGTGGTTTTATGTCTGCAGCAGCCGGTAAATATCCGGGCGGAGGAAATTGAGGAGCCTGCGGGACTCTATGCATTGTCCGCATGTCTGATGGATGCGGAATCCGGGCGTGTTTTGTACGAAAAGGAAGGACAGGAGGAGCGGGCAAATGCCAGCACTACCAAAGTGCTGACCCTGATTATTACTTTGGAGAGTACGCCCCTCGATGAGATTGTCACATTTTCCGAATATGCGGCAAAACAGCCGGATGTCCAGCTGAATGCGGCTTCCGGGGAGCAGTTTCGTCTGGAGGATCTCTGCTATTCCATGATGCTGGAGTCCCACAACGACACAGCAGTGGCCATTGCGGAGCATGTGGCGGGAAATGTGGAAGCCTTTGCCGGGCTCATGAACGAAAAAGCACGCGCGATCGGGTGCGAAAACTCACATTTTGTCACACCGAATGGTCTGGATAAAGCGGATGCAGAGGGAACACATCACACCACGGCCATCGATCTGGCAAAAATACTAAGCTATTGTATTACAGCATCGCCCCAGAAAGAGTTGTTTTTAACCATTACACAGACACCGTCCTATTCGTTTTCCAATCTTGCGGGAACAAAAACCTACAGCTGTCTGAATCACAATGCGTTTTTGAAAATGATGGACGGGGCACTCACGGGAAAAACCGGATTTACGGGAAGCGCCGGATACTGTTATGTAGGGGCGCTGACCAGAGAAGGAAAAACCTATGTGGTGGCACTTTTAGGCTGCGGATGGCCAAATAACAAGACCTATAAGTGGGCTGATACGAAAAAGCTCATGCAGTACGGTCTGGATTATTTTGACCGATGGGAAGTAGGAGAGGTACCGGTTCCGCAGGAATGTATGGAACCCATCACAGTACAAAACGCCAGAACGGAAAGTTTATACGGAACGGATGCGGTGGAGCTTCTTCGAACAGAGGATCCCGATGCGCCCGAGACACTTTTGCTGCGGAACGATCAGCAGATTACCGTGCTGTATGAAAAAGAGACAGAGCTGACGGCTCCGGTAAAGAAGGGACAGATTGTCGGGACGATTACCTATCTGGCAGGCGAGACGTGCATTCGAACGGATTATCTGACAATTGGCAGAGATGTTGATGAAATTGATTATATGTGGCGCCTTAGACAGATTTTAGCGCGTTTTGTTTTATAAGAAAACATCAATTTAATTTGGGCGCATCTATTGAAAAAAAAACATCAAAGTAATAAAATATAGACTAGCGGAATTTTTTGATTTTTGTATGTGTACTCCTGCGCATGCTGCAAGCAGCAGATGCTTGCAGCTGTAATGAGCAGTTACTGATTTTTCAAATATAGATGGAGGATTAAGAAATGAGTGACAGAAGCAACAACTTGGCAGAGCAGAGGCTGAAAAAGCTGCTGGATGAGGGCAGCTTTATGGAAATCGGTTCTCTGGTCACAGCGAGAAACACGGATTTTGATCTGACGCAGACGGATACCCCTTCCGATGGAGTCATCACAGGACATGGTCTTATTGATGGCAATCTGGTATTTGTGTACAGTCAGGATTCATCTGTGCTGAATGGAACGATTGGCGAAATGCATGCAAAGAAAATTGCGGCAGTGTATGACAAGGCGGTAAAGATGGGCGCGCCGGTTATTGGTTTTTTAGACTGTGCCGGTGTTCGTCTGCAGGAGTCTGTGGACGCTTTGGATGCATTGGGTGTAATTTATGAAAAACAGGTTGCGGCATCCGGCGTGATTCCGCAGATTTGCGCCGTGTTTGGAAATTGCGGCGGTGGTCTGAGCATTGTTCCGGGACTTTGCGATTTTGCATTTATGGAGGCGGATCAGGCGAAGCTGTTTGTCAATTCGCCCAATGCCATTGAGGGGAATCGTGTGGAGGTCTGCGACACATCCTCCGCTGTTTTTCAGAGTGAGGAGACCGGCTTAATTGACCAGATCGGCACGGAGGAGGAAATTATAGATAGCATACGCAGTCTCGTAGGTCTGCTTCCGGCCGACAATACATCGCATGACTATGGTGAGGATTGCGGGGATGATCTGAATCGTGTCAGCGCAAACTTAGACACCATGAGAGGAGATTCTCGTTTTATTCTCAGTGAAATTGCGGACAATCATGTGTTCTTTGAAACAAAGCGGAATTACGAAAAGAACATGGTTACCGGATTTATTCAATTGAACGGTCTCACAATCGGAGTGGTGGCAAATAATTCCCGGATTCATGATGAAGACGGAAAGGAAACGGAACAATTTGATACCGTCCTTACCGCAAAGGGCTGTGAGAAAGCAACGGATTTTCTGGCATTTTGCGATGCCTTTGAGATCCCGGTTCTTTCTATTGCAAATGTGACCGGATATAAGGCAACCAAATGCAGTGAGCGCAGACTGGCCAGAGCATTAAGCAGGCTGACCTATGCATTTGCAAATGCAACCGTTCCGAAGGTGAATCTGCTGGTGGATAAAGCATACGGCAGTGCCGGCGTGATCATGAATTCCAAATCGATCGGGGCAGATCTGGTATATGCGTGGCCGGATGTCAAGACCGGAACCATGGATGCAAGACTGGCGGCGGGAATTATGTACCCGGAGGCATCGGCGGAGGAACTGGACGAGAAGGCGAAAATCTATGAAGCGCTGCAGTCAAATATTGTCACCTCTGCAAGGAGAGGCTATGTAGACCTCATCATTGAGCCGGAAGGAACCAGAAAATATCTGGTCGCAGCCTTTGAGATGCTGTTTACAAAGCGCGTAGATACTCCGTACAAGAAGCATGGCACAAAATAGAAAGGTGAGACCTATGAAGAAAAAAATATGGATGCTTGTAAGTATCGGTCTGTTGGCGCTGTGTCTTACAGCCTGTGGCAAGAATGATTCGATCGGTGCAAAGGACGATCCGAGAACCTATGATTACGGCAGCTATTACAGCTATGATAAGTTGAAGGATGATATGCAAGGTATCATCTCGAATCTTGACCTTTATACAGATGAAGAGCTTGATATCGCGTTGAGTCAGATTTCACAGGAAGATGATCCGTTGAATTATGAACTGATTACCACCTTTCAGGAGGCGCGTGAGGGACAGGGAAAACGGATTGGCTTTGGCGAGATGAATGTCACGATCGAAAAGGACGTGATGACGCTGGATCTGGAGCTGATATATCCGGACAGCACGCTGTTTTTTACGTTGGTTTGTGATTATGCCGAACTGCGCGATAACGATGGGCTGCTTATAGAAGCGGCATCGGTAAACCGGGAGACATCACTTGGAGATACCATGGCGAAGGCCGGTATGAACACGCTGATGGGAATGGGATTGGTATTTATCATTCTGATCGCGATCAGTCTCGTGATTTATTGCTTCCGTCTTGTGCCGTATCTGGAAAATAGGAAAAAGCAGGCACAGCAGGATGTGATCGCGGTACCGACAGGAGCGGCACAGGCGGCTGTGCAGCCGACGGAGAATCTTACAGATGATCTCGAGCTGGTGGCAGTGATCAGCGCCGCAATTGCAGCGGCAACAGGAAGTTCAGCGGACGGTTTTGTCGTTCGTTCTATAAAAAGAAGATAAGAGGGAAAATAGGAGGAGCTAACAATGAAAAGCTATACAATTACAGTGAATGGAAATGTTTATGATGTAACAGTGGAAGAGAACGGACAGACAGCGGCACCGTCAGCGGCAGCTGCACCCAGAAAAGCAGCGGCACCTGCTGCGGCACCGAAGGCGAAAGCAAGCGGGGCAGGCAGTATCAAAATCGAAGCCGGAGCGGCAGGCAAGGTGTTCAAGATTGAAGCGGAGCCGGGCACAGCGGTAAAAGCAGGCGATCCGGTGCTGGTACTTGAGATCATGAAGATGGAGACACCGGTGGTAGCACCCAAGGATGGAACCGTGGCAAGCATTGATGTGGCTGTGGGAGACAGCGTTGAGGCCGGTGCAGTTCTTGCGACGATGAATGAGTAAGCTAGGAGGTTTATTATGTTAAGTTATGTTGCAGAAACATTGGGAAACCTCCTGCATCAGACTGCATTCTTTCAGTTGACCTGGGGCAATTATCTGATGATCGTGGTGGCCTGTATATTCTTGTTTCTTGCGATCAAGAAGGGCTATGAACCATTGCTTTTGGTTCCGATTGCATTTGGTATGCTGCTTGTCAACATCTATCCGGACATCATTGCAAGTCCGGAGCAGACCAGTAATGGTGTGGGCGGGTTGTTGTATTATTTCTATACATTGGACGAGTGGTCGATCCTTCCCTCTCTGATTTTCCTCGGAGTGGGTGCGATGACAGACTTTGGTCCGCTGATTGCGAATCCGATCAGCTTCCTCTTGGGAGCGGCTGCACAGTTTGGTATTTTTGCGGCGTATCTTTTGGCCATACTGATGGGCTTTAATGATAAGGCAGCTGCAGCGGTATCCATCATCGGCGGAGCGGATGGCCCGACATCCATCTTCCTTGCAGGAAAGCTGGGGCAGACCAGTCTGATGGGACCGATCGCGGTGGCGGCATATTCCTATATGTCATTGGTTCCCATTATTCAGCCGCCCATCATGAAGCTTTTGACCACTAAGAAAGAGCGCTCCATCAAAATGGAAAATCTGCGTCCGGTGTCAAAGCTGGAAAAGATTTTATTCCCGATCGTGGTGACGATCATCGTATGTCTGTTGCTGCCGACTACGGCACCTTTGGTGGGTATGCTGATGCTCGGAAATCTGTTCCGGGAGTCCGGCGTGGTAAGACAGCTGCAGGAGACCGCATCGAACGCGATGATGTACATTGTCGTTATTCTTCTGGGAACCTCCGTAGGCGCGTCTACCAGTGCAGAGGCATTCTTAAATGTCAGCACTTTAAAGATTGTTGCACTGGGACTGGTTGCCTTTGCTTTCGGTACAGCCGCGGGTGTATTGCTTGGAAAGGTACTCTGCTCGGTTACAAAGGGTAAGATCAATCCGCTGATTGGTTCCGCGGGTGTATCGGCCGTTCCGATGGCTGCCCGTGTCTCACAGAAGGTGGGCGCGGAGGAGGATCCGACCAACTTTTTACTTATGCATGCAATGGGGCCGAATGTTGCCGGAGTAATCGGTACGGCAGTAGCTGCCGGAGTATTTATGGCAATCTTTGGTATTTAAGGAGGAAGATAGAATCATGGCTGAAAAGAAACCATTAAAAATTACAGAGACGGTTCTGCGGGATGCGCACCAGTCCCTGATCGCAACCAGAATGACTACAGAGCAGATGCTTCCGATTATCGGAAAGATGGATGAAATTGGTTTTCACGCAGTGGAATGCTGGGGTGGAGCAACCTTTGACGCATGTCTGCGGTTTTTGAAGGAAGATCCATGGGAAAGACTGCGTAAATTAAAGGACGGATTTAAGAAGACGAAGCTGCAGATGCTTTTCCGCGGACAGAATATTCTGGGGTATCGTCCGTATGCGGATGATGTAGTAGAATACTTCGTGCAGAAATCTATCGCAAATGGAATTGACATTATTCGTATTTTTGACTGCTTAAATGATGTGCGAAATCTTCAGACAGCGGTTACTGCCTGCAATAAGGAGAAAGGACACGCACAGGTGGCATTGTCCTACACACTGGGAGATGCGTATACGCTGGATTACTGGACCGAGATGGCAAAGAAGGTAGAGGATCTGGGGGCACATTCCCTCTGAATCAAGGATATGGCAGGTCTGTTGGTTCCTACGAAAGCCACAGAGCTGATTGGGGCACTCAAGGATGCCACCTCGCTTCCGATCGAACTTCACACCCATTATACTTCCGGCGTTGCTTCCATGACATACATGAAGGCGGTAGAAGCAGGCTGTGATATTATTGATACAGCAATGTCTCCGTTTGCGCTGGGAACCAGCCAGCCGGCAACCGAGGTAATGGTGGAAGCGTTTAAGGGAACGGAGTATGATACCGGACTGGATCAGAATAAGCTGGCAGAGATTGCCGATTACTTCCGTCCGCTGAGGGAAGAGGCATTGGAGAGCGGCCTGATGAACCCGAAGGTGCTGGGTGTCAACATTAAGACCCTGCTGTATCAGGTGCCGGGCGGTATGCTTTCCAACCTGATTTCCCAGTTAAAGGAGCAGGGCAAGGAAGATAAATATGAGGAGGTTCTGGCAGAGGTTCCGCGTGTCCGCAAGGATCTGGGCGAACCGCCATTGGTTACGCCGTCCTCTCAGATCGTCGGTACACAGGCAGTGTTTAACGTGCTGATGGGAGAGCGTTACAAGGTAGCTACAAAGGAAACAAAGGATATTCTGTTGGGCAAGTATGGTCAGACCGTAAAGCCGTTTAACCCGGAAATCGTGGATAAAGTATTGGGAGCGGAAAAGGATCAGGCAATTACCTGTCGGCCGGCAGATCTTCTTGAGCCCGAATTAGATAAGCTTGAGGCAGAGATGAAGCAGTGGAAACAGCAGGATGAGGATATTCTCACTTACGCGCTGTTCCCGCAGGTGGCGACGGATTTCTTTAAGTATCGTCAGGCACAGCAGACGAAGGTGGATGCAACCGTGGCAGATACGAAAAACGGAGCTTATCCGGTGTAGGAAGAACGATGTTTTTCATGCCCAAATTGCCGTTACCGATCATGCAGTGAACCATAGGACGATGTAACAGGGGGATAAAAATCAAGCCTGAAAGAGGCTTGATTTTTTACCCCTCAACCATATACAAAAAGCAGAAGGCGGACAAACTATGAGATTATACGAAATTTCGGAAGGGGAGCCAATACAGATATTATCTTCCAACGAGGATATGTCGATGCAATATAATACAGAGGTTCGTCATGTTGTGAATGAGATTGTTCTGGTGGACCCGATTCACCATGAGGGGAGCGTGATCAACTATGAGAGTGAGGTTGTGAAAAACGATGTGGTCTATATCCAGAATGGAGAAAAGCCGATTATATGGGAAAATTGCCTGATCAAGCTGCTTGAGTACCAGGGCGAGAAGCTGTATGCAATTTATTCCAAAAAGGAGAGCAAACGTCTGAACCGGAGAATGGCATACCGTCAGTATATCGGCTGCCGCGGCACGCTGATTTGTGAAAAAGACAATAAAAAGTGTGAGGTTACCGTGAAAGATATCAGCACCGGAGGGTTATCTTTTGTGGCATCTCCGGCGCTGACGAAAGAGGAAGTCGGACAATTTCAGCTGGTGTATGAGGATACAGATTCCAAGATCAACGTACAGCTGTCTGGGTTTGTGATCCGGGAAGAACTGGTGGATGAAAGCAAGAAGGTGTTTGGCTGCAGGCTGAGAAGAGCAAACGTAGAGCTGAATAGCTATATTGCGGCGAAGCAGAAGAAGGAGATTGCAAAGCGGAACGGTAACGATAAGTAAATTGTCAGATCAAGGAAACAGGAAGTGCGGAGCATGAGTGGAAATACCAACGATTTAACCAGTCGGATCAATGATATATACGGCAGTCTGAGCAAGGGGCAGAAGCTTTTGGCTGCCTATATTACAGACAATTATGATAAAGCTGTTTTCCTCACGGCTGCCCGGTTGGGGGAAGTAGTTGGTGTCAGCGAATCCACCGTTGTGAGATTTGCGATGCATCTGGGATACAAGGGATATCCGGAGTTCCAGAGAGCGTTGGAGGAAATGGTGCGAAACAAGCTGAATTCCATACAGCGTATGGAGGTGGCCTATGGCAGAATCAGTCAGTCGAAGGTTCTGGAATCCGTGCTGCAGGCAGATCAGGAAAAGATCAAGGATACCTGTGAGCATCTGGATGAGCAGACCTTTGAACTGGCGGTGGAAACCATCCTCCATGCGAAGCATATTTATATCGTCGGAATCAGAAGCTGTGCGCCATTAGCGGCTTTTATGGCCTTTTATTTTAATCTGTTATTTGAGCATGTCACCCTGCTGCAGACCAACAGCTCCAGTGAATTGTTTGAGCAGATGGTTCGGATCAGCGAGGAGGATGTCATCATCGGAATCAGTTTCCCGAGATATTCCATGCGCACGCTCAAAGCCATGGAGTTTGCAAACAACCGGAGCGCCAAGGTAATTACGCTGACGGACAGTGTGCATTCTCCCATGAACCTGTATTCCTCCTGCAATCTGATTGCCCGCAGCGATATGGTGTCCATTGTTGATTCTCTGGTAGCTCCGCTGAGTGTAATCAATGCGCTGATTGTCGCATTGTGTATGAAAAAACAGAGCGAGGTGGCAGCAACGTTGGAGACGCTGGAGGAAATATGGGGCGAGTATCAGGTTTATGAGAATGATGAGATTGATTTGATTGACGATAAAATCAAGATGCATTTTGCCGGCACGGGAGATACAGATGAGTAAGGTAATTGTGATCGGCGGAGGCGCTGCCGGATGCATGGCAGCCATTGCGGCGGCGGAAGCGGGGCATCAGGTTCGGCTGCTTGAAAAAAATGAAAAGCTGGGGAAAAAAATTTATATCACGGGGAAAGGCAGATGCAACCTTACCAACGATTGTGATATCGACACCCTGCTTGCCAATGTCGTGCAAAACCGGAAGTTTCTGTACAGCGCGTTCTACGCGTATGACAATCGACAGGTGATGGATTTTTTCGTGCAGCACGGAACAAAGGTCAAAACTGAGCGGGGAAACCGGGTGTTTCCCGTATCCGATCATGCATCGGATGTGATTCGTGCGCTGCGGGAGGCGCTTCTTGCGGCAGGTGTGCAAATTGTACTCCACACCCGGGTAAAAAAGCTGTTGGTAGAGGATGGGGCTGTCTGCGGCATCTGTCTGTCCGACGGCACAAAGCTTGACGGGGATGCGGTGATTGTGGCGACCGGAGGACTGTCCTATCCGAGTACGGGCTCTACGGGGGACGGCTATCGGTTTGCGTCAGAAACAGGGCATCGGGTCACAGACTGCAGTCCGTCGCTGGTTCCCTTTGAAACGCAGGAGCCGTACGTAAAGCAAATGCAGGGGCTTGCTCTGAAAAATGTACAGGCGACGATACGGAATGGCAAAAAGATTTTGTTTCAGGATTTCGGGGAGCTGCTTTTTACACATTTTGGCGTCAGCGGTCCCTTGATGCTTTCTGCCAGCAGTATTGTCAACAAAGAAATCGGAAAAGCGCCCCTTTCTCTGACAATCGATTTGAAACCCGCTTTAACGGAGGAACAGCTGGAACGACGGATTCTCCGCGATTTTGAAGAGGGAGCAAACCGGCAATTTGCCAATTGTCTGAAAAAACTTTTTCCATCGGGAATGATACCCGTCATGGTTGAGCTGTGCGGGATTTCCGGTGAGAGAAAGGTCAATACCGTGACGAGGGAGGAACGCCATCGGCTCCTTGCGTTGACCAAAGCGTTCCCGGTGACACTGACCGGGCTGCGGGACTACGCGGAGGCGATTATCACGAAGGGTGGAGTGGATGTGCGGCAGATTGATCCGTCCACGATGGAATCAAAGCTGGTCAAGGGACTGTATTTTGCCGGAGAGGTGCTTGACGTGGACGCGTTGACAGGCGGCTTTAATCTGCAGATCGCCTGGTCTACAGGGCATCTGGCAGGAAGCGTTATATCATAGCCATAGGCTCATGATAGCATGCTTTGAGGGACAGAATTTGAGAGGAAAAAGGTCATGCCGACGTAGTCGGCATAGACTCTTTGCACAAAACCCTTGCAGGAAAGCTGGCTTTCCTGCAAGGGCTCTTGTGCAAAGTGTTCACATCGTTTCACGATGTGAACCTTTTTCCCCTCAAATTCTGACAGTACAACATTATAATATTACAACATTATAACATCTGAATAGGAGGAAGCCTGATAACATGAGTATCAATATCGCAATCGACGGGCCGGCAGGTGCCGGAAAAAGTACCATTGCCAGAATACTGGCAAAGGAGCTTTCCTTTATTTATGTAGATACCGGTGCAATGTATCGCACCATGGCATTGTATTTCTTTGAGGCAGGGATCGCGGCGGAAGATGAGGCAGCCATCAGCAGTGCCTGCGGGAATGTCGCGGTGACGATTGTCTATGAAAAGGGAGAACAGCAGGTGCTGTTAAATGGAGAGAATGTTACCGGAAAGCTTCGCACGGAACAGGTTGGAAATATGGCTTCTGCCATCAGCGTGTACCCGAAGGTAAGAGAAAAACTTGTTGTACTGCAGCAGAAACTGGCAGAGGATACCGATGTGATTATGGACGGAAGGGATATCGGCACCTGTGTCCTTCCGAATGCGCAGATCAAGATCTATCTGACTGCCAGTGTAGAGACAAGAGCGAAACGCAGATATGAGGAGCTTACAGCCAAAGGGCAAAGCTGTGAGCTTGCCAAGATCGCAAGGGATATCCGGGAGCGGGATGCGCGTGACATGAATCGTCCGGTATCGCCGCTGAGACAGGCGGAGGATGCAGTGACGGTTGACACCTCCGATCTGACCATTGAAGAGGTGGTGTCCGTTATCCGCAATATATATGAGGAAAAAATACAGAAATGAAAAAGATTACAGTAGCGGATTCGGCAGGCTTTTGTTTCGGAGTAAAGCGTGCGGTAGATACCGTCAATGAGCAGCTTGAGAAAAAGAAACAGCCCATATACACCTTTGGACCGATTATACATAATGAGCAGGTAATTGCGGATTTTGAAAAAAAGGGTGTGTGCATCATGGAATCGACAGATCGGGTCGACGAGCTTCCCTGCGGAACGGTCATCATCCGTTCCCACGGAGTAGATCGGAATACCTATCGTATGCTGGAGGAGGCAGGCTTTGATGTGGTGGATGCCACCTGCCCCTTCGTTTTGAAAATTCATCAATATGTCCGGGATTACTGTGAAAAAGGGTATCATGTGGTCGTGATTGGAAATCCTGCCCATCCGGAGGTAGAAGGGATCTGCGGATGGGGCAGCCCGGAGCAGATTACGGTGCTAAGCAGCCGTGAGGACGCTGAAAATCTGAAAGTTTCCAGGGATGAAAAGCTGTGTGTTTTGTCGCAAACGACATTTAACTACAAGAAATTTCAAGATTTAGTTGAAATTATTCAAAAAAAAGGGTATGATATAGTTGTTTTGAATACGATCTGTAATGCAACTGAGGAGCGGCAGACACAATCACGGGCATTGGCAAGGGAAGCAGATGCCATGATCGTGATCGGCGGACGCACCAGTTCCAATACACAGAAGTTATTTGAAATATGCAAGGAAGAATGTGAAAATACTTACTATATACAAACGATAGCTGATTTGGATTTACAAAAATTGGAGGCCATTGATCACGTAGGTATTACCGCAGGTGCTTCTACCCCAAATAATATCATTGAGGAGGTTCAAAATTATGTCAGAAATGAGTTTTGAACAAATGCTGGAGGATTCAGTAAAAACAATAAGTAACGGAGAGGTAGTGGAAGGCGTCGTTATCGATGTGAAGCCGGATGAGATTATCCTGAATATCGGATATAAAGCGGACGGTATCATCACTCGCAATGAATATACGAATGAAGCAAATACAGATTTGACCACACTTGTCAACGTCGGAGATACCTTGGAGGCAAAGGTGCTGAAGGTAAATGACGGGGACGGTCAGGTTCAGCTGACCTACAAACGCCTTGCAGCAGAGAGAGGAAATAAGCGGCTGGAGGAGGCTTTTGAAAACAAAGAGGTTCTTACCGCAAAAGTAGTTCAGGTTCTGTCCGGAGGATTGAGTGTGGCAGTGGAAGAGGCAAGAGTATTCATTCCGGCCAGTCTGGTATCTGATACCTATGAGAAAGATTTGAATAAGTATGCAGGACAGGAAATCTCGTTCGTAATTACCGAATTCAATCCCAGAAAGCGGAGAGTCATTGGCGACAGAAAGCAGCTTTTGGTTGCTGAAAGAGAAGAAATGCAGAAGGAATTGCTTTCCAGAATCCAAGTTGGAGATATTATGGAAGGAATCGTCAAGAATGTGACAGATTTCGGTGCGTTTATTGACCTTGGCGGGGCAGACGGTCTGCTTCATATTTCCGAGATGTCATGGGGACGTGTGGAGAATCCCAAGAAGGTATTTAAGGTTGGCGATATGGCCAGAGTTTTTATCAAGGATATCAACGGAACCAAAATTGCACTCAGCATGAAGTTCCCGGATCAGAATCCGTGGAATGCAGTAGCCGAGAAATTCCCGATCGGCAGCACGGTAACCGGTACGGTTGCAAGGATGACGGATTTTGGTGCCTTTATTGAGCTTGCACCGGGTGTAGATGCACTGCTGCATGTATCCCAGATTGCAAGAGAGCATATCGAGAAGCCATCCGATGTGTTGAGTGTCGGACAGCAGATTGAGGCGAAGGTTGTTGACTGCAATGAGGATGAGAAGAAGATCAGCCTCAGTATCAAGGCGCTGCTTCCGGAAGAGGAGACAACCGCGGATGTAGTTGCAGAAGAAACAGCCAAGGAAGCTGTTACTGAAGCCGAAGAAGACTCTAACGAATAAGGCAGGAGGCTGTATCGAGATGTTTGAAGGGTATGAGAAGTTTAAGAAGGATGTTTTTAAGCTGACCACGATTGATCTGAATGCGTATAAAGAAAAGCAGATGCGGCGCAGGATTGACAGTCTGGTTGTGAAAAACCGGGCAAAATCGTATGATGAATACATTGCTCTTCTGAAATCGGACACCGAAAAATTTGACCAGTTTGTGAACTTTTTGACCATCAACGTGTCGGAATTTTACCGCAATCCGGATCAGTGGAAATTTCTGGACGAGAAGGTATTTCCGATGCTGATTGAGCAGTTCGGAAAAAACTTAAAGATCTGGAGTGCGGCCTGCTCTACCGGAGATGAACCGTATTCTCTGGTCATGGCGCTTTCCAGACATCTGCCGCTGAATCAGATTAAGATCATTGCCACCGACATTGATAAACAGGTGCTGGAAAAGGCACAGGTCGGACTTTACGATGAAAAGAGTGTTGCTTCGGTGCCGGAGGATTTCAAGAAAAAGTATTTTTCCAGGGTAGGCTCCTCTTATAAGATTGATGATCAGATCAAGCGCAGAGTGGAGTTTAAGCAGCACAATCTTCTCAAGGATCCCTATCCGAAGGATTGCCATCTGATTGTCTGCAGGAATGTCGTGATTTATTTTACCGATGAGGCGAAGGATGAGATTTATAAAAAGTTCTGTGATTCTCTTGTGGAAGACGGAACGCTCTTTATCGGCAGTACCGAGCAGATCATGCATCACAAGGAATTGGGATTTCGGAGAAACCAGTCCTTCTTTTTCCAGAAGGGTGTGAAATAAAAACAAAAAAGACTTCTATTTTGCTTTGCCCATGGGTAAGTGGATAGAAGTCTTTGTTTTTGTAAAAGCAAAGAATCCAAAAGGAGATAACACACAAATGAAAACCATTCACAAGGAGCTTCCCTATACTGCAGCGGATGAATTGACAAACGAGCTGTTTACCGAAGACAGTATTTTTTTTGATATTGAAACCACCGGGTTTTCACCGGCGCATACCAGCCTGTACCTGATCGGCTGTGCCAGGCGGGCAGGCAGCTATCTTTGTATTGATCAGTTTTTTGCAGAGCATAAGAAGGAAGAAAAACTCATTTTGAATGCTTTTTTGGAGCTGCTCCGGCCGTATGACACCATCATTACCTTCAACGGGATCGGTTTTGATATCCCGTATCTGAAAGCAAAATGTGACACCTACGAGCTAAAGGAGCATTTTTCCGACTATACCTATGTGGATATTTTCAAATCTGTCCGGCAGATCAGGCATATATTAAGCCTTCCCAATTACAAGCAAAAGACCATTGAAGCTTTTCTGAAAATTGAAAGAGCGGACACCTACTCCGGAGGTGAGCTGATCAATGTATATCACTCCTATGTGCAAAAACCACAGGAGGATCTGCTGGACTTACTGCTGCTTCACAATTTCGAGGACGTGCTGGGCATGATTGATCTGCTGCCTATCCTGTCCTATGTACATCTGTTCCACGGGCGCTTTCTCTCCGTTACCCCCGCAGTCAATGAGCTTACCTCCTATCGCAATACCCTGGAGACGGAATTGATTTTGGAATTAGAGCCGGAGTTCTTGCTTCCTCAAAGATTTTCCTACAACCAGAACGGCATTTATCTCACCGCACATGAAAAGGTGTGCCGTATCGCCATACGCCTGTTTACCGGAGAATTAAAATATTTTTTCCCGAATTATAAGGATTATGATTATCTGCCTGAGGAAGACCGGGCGATTCACAAGAGTGTGTCTTCTTACGTGGACAAGGAATATCGCATTGCGGCGAAGGCTGCTACCTGCTATACCAGACATGAGGGGGTATTTGTGCCGCAGTTTGAAGACCTGATTACACCGTCCTTCCGGAAAGAATATAAAGAAAAAGTCAGCCACTTTGAGCTCACCACGGATTTTCTTCAGTCCGAGGAATTACTGCAAGCTTATGCGAAGCATATTTTAAAAAAACTTATTGAAAAAAACTTTCTTTAAGAAATGGTTGTGTTATAATTGGTAATAAACGTGTAACAGCAAAAACAAGAAGGAAGCGAGGCACATTAAGATGGCGTTTTTGACATTTAAAGGTGGTGTCCATCCGGAGGAAGGGAAGGATTTATCCAAGGATAAGCCCACCACAGAGCTCCTGCCAAGGGGGGACATGGTGTATCCTTTGTCGCAGCATATCGGAGCACCGGCAGTTCCGGTTGTTTCGGTGGGAGATGCGGTGTTAAAGGGACAGAAAATTGCAGAAGCCGGGGGATTTGTATCGTCTCCGATTTATTCCTCTGTTTCGGGCAAGGTCAAGAGCATGGAACCCAGAAGAACCGCAACCGGGGATATGGTGCAGTCGATTGTCATAGAAAATGACGGAGCGTTTACCGAGGTGGAGTACGAAGAGGTGGCGGATGTTACGGCACTGACCCGGGACGAGATCATAAACCGGATCAAAGAGGCCGGGGTTGTCGGAATGGGCGGTGCAGGTTTTCCCACCCATGTAAAGCTGTCTCCGAAACAGCCGGAAAAGATCGACTATATCATCGCAAACTGCGCGGAATGCGAGCCGTATCTTACCTCAGATTACCGGGAAATGCTGGAGAATACGGATAAATTAGTGGAGGGGATGCGCATCATCCTGCAGCTCTTTGAAAACGCGCAGGCAGTGTTTGGCATCGAGGCAAATAAACCGGAGTGCATCGCAAAGCTGCGGGAGTTGACGAAGGATGAGCCGCGCATGGAAGTGGCAGAACTTATGACCAAATACCCGCAGGGCGGAGAGCGGCAGCTGATCTACGCGGTGACAAAGCGTGCGATCAATTCCAAAATGCTTCCGGCGGACGCAGGCTGTATTGTGGACAATGTGGAGACCATCATCGCGGTGTACAATGCGGTTAAGCTGGGAAGACCCGTCATGAACCGCGTGTTTACGGTAACCGGGGATGCGGTGGCAGATCCGCGAAACTTTTATTTTTCCATCGGCACAAGCTTTCAGGAGCTTTTGGATGCAGCCGGAGGGTTTCAGACACAGCCGGAAAAGCTGATTGCCGGAGGGCCTATGATGGGCTTTGCCATGTTTTCTCTGGATGTGCCGACGACAAAGACCACATCGGCGTTGCTTTGTCTGACCAAGGATGAGGTGGCAGGAGCAGAGCTTCAGGCAACCGCGTGTATCAATTGCGGCAGATGCGTGGAAGCGTGTCCGGAGCAGATCGTGCCCGCCAGACTATCAAGCTTTGCGGCGAGACAGGATACGGCAAGCTTTGAAAAATGGAATGGTCTGGAATGTGTGGAATGCGGAAGCTGCAGCTTCATCTGTCCGGCGAAAAGACCACTGGCGCAGAATATCCGGGCGATGAAAAAGCAGGTGCTCGCTGCAAAAAGAGCGAAAAAATAGAACGAGAAGAAATAAAAACAGAGATTGAGAAAAGAGAGGTGGAAACACTGTGAGTGAGTTATACCATGTATCATCGTCCCCGCATGTACGTTCCAAGGATACAACGGGCAGAATTATGCTGTATGTTCTGATTGCGCTGCTGCCGGCCACAATTTTTGGAATCGTGAATTTCGGCTATCGGGCATTGGTTTTGATTCTGGTTACGATTGCATCCTGTGTCTGTTCGGAGTGGGTGTACAACCGGATTACGCACAAGAAAAATACGATCAAGGATCTCAGTGCGGTGGTGACAGGACTGCTTTTGGCACTGAATCTGCCCGCCACACTGCCGTGGTGGGAGGCGCTGATCGGCGGAGTCTTTGCCATTATTGTGGTAAAAATGCTGTTTGGAGGTCTGGGGCAGAATTTCATGAATCCGGCATTGGGGGCGCGCTGCTTTCTGCTGATTGCCTTTGCGGCGGATATGACAAATTTTGCGATTGATTCCTATTCCGGGGCGACGCCCCTTGCCGCGATTCGGGCAGGAGAGAGCGTGAATACGATGGATATGCTGATCGGAAGAATCGGCGGAACCATCGGTGAGACCTCTGTCCTGTGCATTTTGCTGGGAGCGATTATTTTGATTCTTCTGGGAGTCATTACGCTGCGGATTCCGGGGACGTATCTCGTGACATTTTCCCTGTTTATGCTGATTTTCGGAGGGCATGGACTGGATATGCAGTATCTGGTGGCAGAGCTGTGCGGCGGCGGATTGATGCTGGGAGCCTTTTTCATGGCAACGGACTATGTGACATCGCCCATCACACCGGGAGGACAGATCATCTACGGAATCTGTCTGGGTGTTTTGACCGGGCTGTTTCGCGTATTCGGAGCCAATGCGGAAGGGGTGTCCTTCGCAATTATCCTGAGCAATCTGCTGGTTCCCATTATTGAAAAAATCACAATACCAAGGGCCTTTGGCGAGATCAGGGAGGTTACAAAGCATGAATAAAAAAATTGTACATGACGCGTTGATCCTCACTGCGTTTACCTTAGTTCTGGGACTGGTGCTGGGATTGGTGCACGATATTACAAAGGAACCCATAGAGGCGGCAGAGCAGGCAAAGACAGAGGCGGCATACCGGGCTGTCTTTGAAAGCGCGGACAGCTTCCGCCCGTACGACGGATATGACAAGGAGGAAGCGGCGGCGCTTTTGTCGGAGGCGGGCTATCTGGACGAGATTACGGATGTGGAGGAGGCGCTGGATGCCTCCGGAAACGTTTTGGGCTATGTGATTACGGTCATTGCAAAGGACGGAAGTCAGGCAAATATTACCTTTTCGGTGGGCATTACCGCGGAGGGAGTGGTAAACGGGTATTCCATCACTGACATTGCGGAGACCCCGGGTCTGGGTGACAAGGCAAAGAACGAGGAATTTTACAGTCAGTTTGAAGAGAAACAGGTAGACAGCTTTACCGTAGTCAAGCAGCAGCCGGCTGCGGAGGAGGAGATTGAAGCGATCTCCGGTGCCACGATTACCTCAAAGGCCATGGCAAACGGAGTCAATGCCTGTCTGACCTATTATAAAACAGTTCTGAAGGGAGGGACGCAGGCATGAAAAAATATACGGAACGATTGTATAACGGAATCATCAAGGAGAATCCGACGTTTGTTTTGATGCTGGGGATGTGTCCCACGCTGGCGGTTACCACCGGAGCCATGAATGGTCTGGGAATGGGGCTTTCCACGACGGTTGTGCTGGTGCTTGCCAACCTGTTGATTTCGGCCTTTCGAAAGGTCATTCCAAACGGTGTGCGTATGCCCGCCTACATTGTGATTGTCGCTTCTCTGGTAACGATCGTGGAATTTATCATGAAAGCTTATACCCAGGATCTGGCGGAACAGCTGGGCGTGTACATTCCTCTGATTGTGGTAAACTGCATCATTCTGGGGCGGGCGGAGAGCTATGCCTCAAAGAATGAGGTGCTGCCGTCAATCTTTGACGGAATCGGTATGGGACTTGGTTTTACCCTGGGGCTGACCTGCATCGGAATTGTGCGGGAGATTCTGGGGGCAGGGCAGCTGTTCGGGCATCAGATTCTTTCCTTAAGCTGGTTTACCCCGATTACCATTTTTGTTATGGCGCCGGGGGCGTTTCTGGTATTGGCGGTTCTGGTCGCCGTTATGAACATTGTGCGCAGCAAGATGGAGGCAAAGGGAAAGCCGCTGGCAAAGCCTTCGGGGTGTCTGACCGGTGACTGCAGTGGATGCGGGCAGGCGGACTTATGTACCGGAAAGTCCGGCGTGCAGGAGACGGTAGCTGCAGCAGATCCGCAGGCGGATAAGGAGGGAAAATAGATGAAAGCACTGATTTTGCTTGCAATTGGCTCGGCAATTGTCAATAACGTAGTTTTAAGCCAGTTTCTGGGCATCTGTCCGTTTCTGGGCGTCTCAAAAAAGACCGAAACGGCTGCCGGCATGGGAGGCGCGGTGATTTTTGTTATTACGGTTTCTTCCTTTGTGGCGGCGCTGATTTATAAATTTATTCTGACACCGACGAATACCCAGTACTTAAAGACGATCGTCTTTATTCTGGTCATTGCTGCGCTGGTACAGTTTGTGGAGATGTTTTTGAAAAAATCCATGCCGTCCCTGTATCAGAGCCTTGGGGTGTATCTGCCGCTGATTACCACAAACTGTGCGGTGCTCGGGGTGGCGCTTACCAACGTGACCAAGGAGTACAATCTTTTAGAAAGCGTGATAAACGGATTTGCAACCGCCTGCGGGTTCTTTCTGGCAATTACCATCATGGCGGGCATTCGGGAAAAGATTGAATACAACGATATTCCAAAGCCGTTTCAGGGTACGGCCATCGTGTTGATCGTTGCCTGCCTGATGTCGATTGCCTTTATGGGATTTTCGGGAATGATTTAGGAGGAGATTGGAATGAATATTCTGCCTGTAATTATTGCGGCCGCCATTGTCGGCGGTGTTGGTATTATCATTGGTTTTTTTCTGGGATTTTCCAGTGAAAAATTCAAGGTAGAGGTGGATCCGAGGGAGGAGTCCATCTTAGAGATCCTTCCGGGAAATAACTGCGGAGGCTGCGGCTATGCGGGCTGTTCCGGTCTGGCTGCTGCCATTGTCAAAGGAGAAGCACCGGTAAACGGCTGCCCGGTAGGCGGTGCTGCTGTGGGAAATAAGGTCGGAGAAATCATGGGAGTCGCCGCGGAGGAAGGCGTCAGACAGGCCGCCTTTGTGAAATGCGGCGGCACCTGTGAAAAGGCAAAACAGGATTATCAATACACGGGAGTGGAGGACTGTGCTGCGCTTTCGTTTGTGCCGAATGGCGGTGCGAAGTCCTGCAGCTACGGCTGTCTCGGCTTTGGAAATTGCGTGAAGTCCTGTCCCTTTGATGCGATTCATATCGTGGACGGAATTGCCCGGGTGGACAAAGAGGCGTGCAAGGCGTGCGGCAAATGCGTGGCTGCCTGTCCGAAGGGGCTGATTGAGCTTTTGCCCTACGATGCAGAACATATCGTGCAGTGCAGCTCAAAGGATATGGGAAAAAATGTGATGAAGGCCTGCACCGCGGGCTGTATCGGCTGTCGGCTCTGTGAGAAAAACTGTGCGTTTGACGCGGTGCATGTGGTGGACAATATCGCCTACATTGATCAGAGTAAATGTACGAAATGCGGGGTGTGTGCGCAGAAGTGCCCGAAGAAGATTATTGTGTAGGCATGTCCATGGGACATCTTAAATGTGACGGTCAACGGAGATGTGACACTGGATTGCTCCTGCAGCTCCGGAGCACAGTATTTCTATGATGATGAGACGGGCGATTATATTTATAAAAGAGATGACAACGGAGACATTCTGTTTGCAGCTGATAGCAGAGAGTCCTCGATTACCGTAAACGGAAATACCGGATTTTTAAGCCTGAACAAGAGCTATCAGGGGGATGTGACGATCAATGGAGATGTTGTTTTCTCGGCAAGCTATGATGATGTTGGCGTAGAGGATCACGAAAGCCCGTATGAGCCGCCTTATGAGGAAAATTATGCGCCGATTCCCAATGCCGGAAAGATCATGGAGAACGGAGAGCTGCTTGTGGACTTCCATGAACTTGAGGGATATATCAATCACGTGGTCTATGAAGGGAATGTATGTACCAGAACGGAGCGTACGATTGAGAATGAGCAGGTAAGAGGAACCTCTGCGGCAGTGAACGGAGATCCGCTGATCGTGGATGTGTCTGCGGACGCGCTCGGAGCAGCAACTTATCCGGTCGTGCGGACAGCGAAGCAGGATGTTCAGAGCAAAATACAGACGATTCTGACAAATAAAGACTCCAAGCTGACAGCAATTGATATCAGCCTGATTGAGGACAATGAGACGGAGGTAGAGCCGGAGAAGGACGTGAATTTGTATCTCAATGAACTGTCCGGATACCAAAAACCGGCGCTTTTCCATATCAAAGAGGATGGCACGATTGAAAAGCTGTTTGTTTCCTCTGAGTCAGATTTCAGTGGAAGGATCAAGTGCAGCACGAACTCCTTCTCGACGTATTTTGTAGCGGAGGATCAGGTGCTTGCAAGTAACAACATCAATCAGGCGCCCACAGAATCGGAACAACAGGCAGAACAGAATACAACCCCTCAGCAGGAGAATACAGCCACAAGGCAGGAAAATACAACCCCCAAGCAGGAGGAGTCTTCCGGTGAGTGGAAGCAGGGAGCAGACGGAAAATGGTGGTATGAGAATAACGATGGCAGCTATACGTCAAGCGGCTGGCAGCAGATCGGAGACACCTGGTACGCGTTTGATGCCAGCGGATATATGGTAACCGGATGGTATGAGAGCGGAAATACATGGTACTACCTCAGCGAGGATGGGGCTATGGAAACCGGATGGGTATATGATGGCCAGGACTGGTATTATACCGACACGACCGGAGCTATGGAAACCGGATGGGAGCTGGTAAACGGAGACTGGTATTACTTTACTGCAAGCGGAGCGATGAAGACCGGCTGGCAGGATGGCGGCACATGGTATTATCTGAATGAGTCCGGTGCGATGGCTCATGATACCGTGATCGGTGGGTATCGATTAAACAGTAAGGGAGCATGGGTAAAATAGTGATCGGGCTTTGGCACTGATCTGAATATGGGAACTCCCCATCCGTTTATTCGCGGATGGGGAGTTCTTATTTTCGGTTCCAAAATTGGGATTCCATCATAAAACCAAAATTATTCCTTGCAAATTTTATTTCTCCGAATTATACTGATATCAAAGCAAATTTTCTTGCCAGGCGTGGGCATCGGGGCTTGCACGTTTTTTAATCATCCTTTATTTATATCTTTATTATTATGAAAATTCTTGCTTTTACAACCCATTTATTAACAGAATAAGCAGGAGTTTTCCGGATAAAAATCAGAACCTACAAGCAACTGATCTGGCAGAGAACCTCCTGCGAAGAATCAAAGGAGGATTTATATGTCAATAACAGGAAATCGAGAGTACAAAAGCGATGTCTTTAGTCTGCTGATGCAGACACCGGAGTATGCGCTGGAAGTGTATAACGCGCTGAACAACACTCATTATGACAATCCCGAGGATATCTATGTAAAGAAACTCGAGAGCAGTTTTTCACTGTCGATTCGAAACGATGCTTCGTTTATTATTGATTCGTATTTCAATTTATATGAGCATCAATCCAGCTACTGTCCCAACATGCCCTTGCGGAATCTGGTCTATTTCTCAGACCTGATTCGGGATTTAATCAAAGACATGGACTGGTTCGAAAGAACACTGGTTAAAATACCCACTCCGCACTTTGTGGTGTTTTATAACGGGATCGAGCCACGACCGGATGTGGAAATCATGTACTTATCCAGTGCGTTTATGCAGCCGACGGATGAACCGGAGCTGGAATTAAAGTGTACCACTTACAACATCAATACAAATCACAACAAAAATCTGTTGGAAAAAAGTCCTGTACTGAAAGGCTATATGATATTCATTGACAAGGTGCGGCAATATATCAAGAACGACGTGCCCTTGAAACAATCAATCGAACAGGCGATACAATATTGTATTCAGAATCATATTCTGGAAGAATTTTTCCGGAAACGAAAAGCGGAGGTGACGAAGATTATGACGTTAGATTTTACATTTGAACGGAGATTAGAGCTTACCAAGCGGGACGCGATGGAAAAAGGGCGCAACGAAGGACTACTACAGGGTCGCACCGAAGAACGCAACCAAAGTCTCGGTGCATGGATCACTTCACTGAAGGAATTTCTGACAACTCCCGAGGAGATTCTGGCAAGGATTGTGAAGAATCCGAACTACTCAGACGTCACTCTGGAAGATGTGAAACGATATTTTTAATAAAATGTTTCAAGAAAAAACAGAGTCAAGGTCGGTTTTGTTTTGCTGTAAAATAACGAAAAAAACTCCCCATCCGTTTATTCGCGGATGAGGAGTTTTCTCTTTTTATTCAATATTTTTCCGATTTCAAAAAAAATTTCTTTTTGTTCCTCCGGTAATTTTGAAAACAAATGTAATAATCGTTCTTCCTGCGGGCTTAAACCATTGCGGTTTTTGTGATTCAGCAGATAATCCGTTGATACTTCAAAATAATTTGCAATGGCTACCAGCGTTTCGAAGTCGGGCTCACGCAGATTTCTGACATAGTTACCGAGTGTGGTGGGCGCGATATTCAAGTCGTTTGCAACCTCCTTTTGCGATTTGTCACGATCCTCGATTAAAATTCGTAATGTGTTTCCGAAATCCATTTTGTTCACCTCAATCATAATATAACATTATTATTGGATGAAACTCTTGGTATATACACAATATGTGTTGACAATACACAAAACGAATGATATCATTTGCATATGCAGAATGATTACACGAAGAAAAGGAGAGAAGATTATGAAGCAGGTAACCGGGAAAACAATTTGGAAAAGTATGATATCGATGGCTATGGCCTGTATGATGCTCTTTGGAGTGGTGGATGTGACCGCTTATGCGGGGGATGCGGGAGGTGCAGGAGAAATCTATGCGGAAATACTTCCGAAAGGTGCGGCAGAGTCGATTACGCCAATGACGATTACGGCTCCAGGGCAGATTGAGGAGTTGGTTGCGGCGGATGAAGGGTTGGTGTATGTGAAAACGAATGATTCGGGGACGACCGCAGAAACAGTGTATGCGATTACGGTCAATGAGAGAGGATGGCTGTTTTTTGAAAATTATAGAACAAATGAGGGAACTGCGTCGTGGCATCGTCTTGCAAATACTGATCTTTATGCGAATAGTTCATTATCGAAAGAAATTACCCCCAATTATTGGCCAGACAATGGAAAGACATATTATCTGGACAAGGGAATTTATTATTTGAAAATTGAAACAATGAATTGCACTCATCACGCATACATGTACTGGCTGCCCTCATCCTCCGTCCTATCCGCAGACGTGACGCTAAACGAAACCGCTACCGCGGCAGACATCAATTATCACACCAGCATCGGCTCCACGATTTGCTCGTGGGTCAATGACAAGGCAACCGTAGACAAAATCGCATCGAATCAGTTTTATTCGAATTCCGAAGCCGGAGACACGATCCATGTGACAGACAATGGCACCTATTCGATACGGGTCAAGTCTTCGCTGGATGAGTGGTTGGATTATCCGGTAGACATCCTCGTGGACGTGGAGGGAATCGTGGAAACCTCCGGCAGCTGTGGAGAGGATGTAACGTGGAAGTTTGATTCAGACAGCGGCACTCTGACAATCAGTGGAACGGGTACAATCAGTGAAAAGACGTACGACGCTTATCGAAGCGACATCAAAACCATTGTGATAGAGGATGGTGTGAAAGGAATCGGCAAGGAAACCTTTTATGGCTGCAGCAGTCTGACCGATATTACGATCCCCAAAAGTGTAACCGACATGGATGATTGCGGGTTGGGATTTCTGGATGATGAAAATGGCAATCCCAATGCGAAATCAGAGCAGCTTACGATTTCGGGCTATACGGGCACAGCGGCAGAAACCTATGCAAAAGACAATGGATTTGATTTTGACAAATTAGACCCTCATGTTCATACCTATGGCGAACCGGCCTTTACATGGACGGAAACAAATGTCGGATATACGGTAACGGCAGCCTTTACCTGTGTGGACAAGGACGATACGCAGGTGGTAAGATGTACTGTCACAAGCACGACAAAGGAAGCGACCTACGCAGCGGATGGACTGATTACTTATACGGCGAGTGTCAAAAGGGAAGGAACAACCTATCAGGCTACCAAGATCATCAGAATTCCCAAAAAGGAAGCGGAGGAAGACGAGACAGAGGATGCTGAAAGCACGGACAATACGCAGAAGCCGGGAAGCTCTCAGACAGAAAACACCAAAAAGCTGAGCGCAGCCAAGCAGACCGGATGGGTAAAAAACGGGAGTACATGGTATTACACGGACGAAAACGGAACGATACAGACCGGCTGGGTAAATGTCGGCGGCACATGGTACTACATGAGTGAGAGCGGTGCAATGGAGACGGGCTGGGTCAGTGACGGCGGCACCTGGTATTACATGAGCGCAAGCGGCGCGATGGAGACGGGCTGGGTCAGTGACGGAAGCGCCTGGTATTACATGAGTGAGAGCGGCGCAATGGAGACGGGCTGGGTCAGTGACGGAAGCGCCTGGTATTACATGAGTGAGAGCGGCGCAATGGAGACGGGCTGGGTCAGCGATGGCGGCAAATGGTATTACATGAGTGAAAGCGGTGCGATGCAGACCGGATGGCTCAAGGATGGGAGCGCATGGTATCATCTGAGTGAGAGCGGCGCAATGCAGACCGGATGGTACACCGTAAGCGGAAAATGGTATTACAGCTACGCTTCCGGCGTGATGGCGGCGAACACCAGAATCGGAGCCTATCGTTTGAATCGTAATGGGGAGTGGGTCAGATAGCGGATTTTTAAGCCACCCGATCGGGTGGCTTTTTTCCTGTTACTCAAAAATCCCGTAGCATAAAATCCATATTTTTTCCGACGCCGGAGGTCGTATATACTTCATAGTCTACAGTGATAAAGATTGCCTCTGTATCCGGCAGACCTTCTATAAAGCGCATGCCCGCATCCAGACCCTTTGTAAAGGTAATGGTGCTGAGGGCATCGCCGTCCGCAGAGCTGCCGCAGATGATGGATACGCCCAGCAGATCGTTTTCACAGGGATATCCGGTTGCGGTATCCAGAATATGGTGATATAATTGATCCTCATAATAAGAATAGCGTTCGTACACGCCGGAGCTCACGACCGTCCGGTCGGAAATTCGGACGCTGGCAATGGCGGTTCCGGTTTCTTCAAAGGGCTTCTGAATGCCGATCGTATACCCTGAACCGTCTGACTTGCTTCCGATAACCAAAACATTTCCCCCCAGATTTATGATCCCGTTTGTCACGCCGTGCGCCACAAGGAAATCCTTCATCCGGTCTGCAATATAGCCCTTGGCGATCCCGCCAAGATCAAGCTGCGCGTCCGGATTGTTCAGTTTTACCTGATTGTCGTCAATTTCTATGGCATGATAATCTATGGAGGTCAAAGCCTCCTGTATCTCATCCGCTCCGGGAATCGTCCCGGTATTGTCAGAAAAATCCCAAAGGGAGGACAAGCGTCCCACCGTAATATCAAACGCGCCGTCACTGAGCTCCCCATAGTGGATGCCAAGCTTTAGCAGTTCAATGGTCTCATCGGATACCGTTACCGGATTGCCGGCCGCGGCGTTGATTTTGCTGATATCACTATCTGCGATGGTATTGCTGAACATCTTTTCATAGCGGTCTGCCAGAGCAAGACATTTCTCCAGTAAGGGTTCCTGCTCTTTTTCATACAGAGTAACGGTAATGACAGTGTCAAAATAAAATCCGCTTTTACGGATTGGCTCGCTTTTGCGGCTGCAGCCGCAGAGCAGCAGTAGGAGGGAAAGGATACATAGATTCAAAATAATTGGTCTGCGGTACTTCATGGCATTCTCCTGTAAATCGCGGTTACCGGTTACACAGGGATAAGACTTTACACCTTTTGATAATCAGATAAACATTATGCTAATTTTTGCAGCTTTTCGCTGTGTTCTGCTACGACTTTTTTTAATATTTGTACATCGGATTGAATGGAGTCAATTTGTTCAACAGCACTGGAATATCTGCGATATGTAGATGTGTAACACGATTCGATATTTTGCAATCTTGGTAACAGATTATTTTCGAGCAGTAATTTTGTATCATGGATGTCCGTTTTTAATGGCTCAATTTGTGATTGAACAATGTTGGAAATCGCTAACAATAATTCATGATCTGTCATATTTATCACACCCCTTAGATGATTATATGCTATCATAATTCTCCCAGGGTGTAAAGCCTTATGAAATAATCAAGGAACCTTTGACACACGGAAAACCGGATGAACCTCCGGTAAATGCAGACCAGCCGGATACCCGGAGTATAGCATGAGAATGGGAATCAATGAGTGAAAAAAACATGATGGAATTCTTAAATTTTCGTAAAAAATTCATGAAACAACGGGAAACTTTTGACCCTCTATAAAAAATATGGTAAAGTATAGGATGATATCAGGGGAAAAGTGTTCACATCGTGAAACGATGTGAACACTTTGTGTAGAAAATCGGATCGGAAAGCGAGCTTTCCGAGACGATTTCTTACACAAAGAGTCTATGCCGACTATGTCGGCATGACCTTTTCCCCCTCTCACCTAAATCAAAACGATACAAAGAGAAGGCAGTAATATGAATACCCACAAGAGAGCAGACTTAAAGAAAAAAAAGAGAGTGGTGGTAAAGATCGGCTCCTCCTCCCTGCATCATGAGGAAACCGGGAAAACCAATTATCCCAAGATGGAACGGCTGGTGCGGGAGCTGTGTGACATTCACAATCAGGGCATGGATGTCTGTCTGGTAAGCTCAGGAGCCATCGCGGTGGGCAGACAGTCCATCGGGCTTACGGAACGACCGGACAATATCTCCACCAAGCAGGCATGCGCGGCAGTCGGACAGGCAAGGCTGATGATGACCTATCAGCGGATGTTTTCCGAATATAACCAGATCACCGGACAGGTGCTCATGACGAAAAACACAATGGTTGACAACGTGGCGCGGAAAAATGCGCAGAACACGCTGGAGGAGCTGTTTCGGATGGGCGTGATTCCCGTCGTAAACGAAAATGATACCGTATCCACTTACGAGATGCGCTTCGGAGACAATGATTCCCTGTCCGCGATCGTGACCTCTCTGGTAGAGGCAGATCTACTGATCCTGTTGTCGGATATCGATGGTCTGTTTACCGACGATCCGAGGCAAAATCCGAATGCAAAGCTGGTAACCTATGTGGATCACATTGATGAGCGTCTGGAAAATATGGCAAAGGAGAGTACCGGGAGCGATGTGGGAACCGGAGGAATGGCAACCAAGCTGATTGCCGCCAAGATCGCCACGCTGTCCGGTGCTGATATGATCATCGCAAACGGTAAGGATGTGGGAGTTCTTCATCAGATCATAGAAGGGGAAGAGATCGGAACCTTTTTTGCGGCCAATAAAGATGAAGATTTTTATCTGGCGGATTTTATTGAGGAAAGCATGGAGTGATGTCGGACAAGGAACTGTTCAGGGAACAAGCGAAACAAATACGGCGGCAGATGACGGCACAGGAAGCGGCAGAGGGGTCTGAAAGAATTGTCGGTTATATCATAGAATCGGCGTTATTTCAGAAGAACGTACATATTTTGTGTTATTATCCGCTGGGCAAAGAGGCGTCTGTGCTTCGTGTGGCAGAGGAAGCGCTCAGACAGGGAAAGCAGGTCGCATTTCCCAAGGTGGCGGGAGCGGACATGGTGTTTGTACAGGTAACGGATCTAAAGCAGTTCCGGGAAGGAGCATTTCACATCATGGAGCCTGTCGGGGGCACGATCGTTACATGGGAAGAAGGGCTTGCGTTGACACCGGGACTTGCGTTTGATCGCTCCGGCGCCCGCATGGGTCATGGAAAAGGATATTATGACAGATATTTTGCGTCATATCCCCGGTTGATACGGGCTGGGGTGGCGTTTGACAATCAGATATTTGATCGGATTCCAAGCGAAGCATATGATATGGATATGCAGTATGTATGTACGCCGGAGGGAATTTGGAGCATAGCATGACAGTAATGGAGGGATAAGAGATGGACTTGAATGAAATCGGTGCATTGGCAAAGGAAGCCGAGACAGTTCTGCGCAACTTAGGGACGGCGAAGAAAAATGAAGCGCTTTTTGCAGTGGCACAGCAGCTGATCAAGGATAGCGACAGCCTGCTTACGGCAAATGAAAAGGATATCGCAAGGGGCAAAGAGAATGGCATGCATCAGGGACTTTTGGATCGCCTGCTGCTGACAAGAGAGCGCATCGAACAGATGGCAGAGGGAATCCGCCAGGTAGCAGATCTGGAGGATCCGATCGGAGAGGTTTTGTCTATGAAGCAGCGTCCGAATGGTCTGATGATCGGAAAAAAAAGAGTGCCGTTGGGCGTGATCGGAATCATTTATGAATCCAGACCAAATGTGACGGCCGATGCATTTGCGCTCTGTTTTAAGACCGGAAACGCGGTCATCCTGAAGGGCGGAAGTGATGCAATCTGCTCCAACATCGCCATTGTAAAGAGCATTCAGGCAGCCTTGGAGGAAAAGCAGCTGCCAAAGACTGCAATTCAGCTGATTGAGGATACCAGTCGCGAGACGGCAACTGCGTTTATGAAATTGAATGAGTATGTGGATGTGCTGATTCCGAGAGGGGGCGCAGGTTTAATTCGCGCAGTGGTGGCGAATGCCACCGTTCCGGTCATCGAGACGGGAACCGGAAACTGCCATATCTTTGTGGACGAGAGTGCGGATTTTGATATGGCATTGGACATTATCTTTAATGCAAAGACACAGCGCATCGGGGTCTGCAATGCCTGTGTGTCTTTAGTCGTCCATGAGCACATCATAGACACATTTATGCCGCTTTTAAAAGAGCGTCTGGCCGAGAAGCAGGTAGAGATCCGGGGGGATGAAGCTGCAAGGCACGCAGTATCCGGAATCAATGCTGCAAAGGAAGAGGACTGGGGCACAGAATATCTGGATTATATTATTTCGGTCAAGACCGTTTCCGGGATTGATGAGGCGATTGCCCACATCAATCGGTACAATACGGGACATTCGGAGGCAATCATCACGAAGGATTATGCCAATGCACAGAAGTTTCTGGATGAGGTGGATGCCGCTGCGGTATATGTGAATGCATCGACCCGTTTCACAGACGGCTTTGAATTCGGGTTTGGGGCAGAGATCGGAATCAGCACCCAGAAGCTGCATGCCAGAGGACCGATGGGGCTTGAAGCGCTTACCAGCACCAAATATATCATCTATGGGAATGGGCAGATCCGGTAAAATAAATTATGGAGAGAAATATAAGGGTTGTTAAAGATGCGAATGGTAATCAGATTGTTATTGTGAATGATATTCGATTTAAGGGAAGGCAGCATATTGCATGGGATGAGGTTGAACAATATTTAAAGAGATATGTGGGAGATTTTGTAGAAATAGCAGAGAGTAAAGAAATTGTTTATATTGGTAATGATTTACCCGATGAATATGCGGGATCAAATTATACAACAAAACTAAAGGGTACGCTTGCAAAAGCGAAGGCAAATGCTGCGCAGGGATTACCAGAAATTGTTCAAATTGCTGAGAACAGAAGATTTCAAAAAAATTTTGCAAAAAAACATAATAAAAATGCAAAATTTGGTTGGCATCGTTATGATTCAAAATTTGCAATACCTGTTTTAGATGAGATGGGAAAAGTTTTGCATTATAATATATTTCAAGCTGAAATTATTATTAGGCATTCGGAAGATGAAAAATTATATTTATATGATATCATAAACATAAAAAAAGAAACGGGTACCCCGCTTGAGCCATAAGACCGTACGGTTAAAAACTCGCTTCTTGGTGTTATTGTATGAAAAAAAAAGGAGAATGTCAAGACGGATGTATCAGGAAATTAATTTTGAAAAAATAGATTTACATAAAAAACCGCCCACCGAAGAACCGGCAAGACAATATTATTTCATGGCAAAATGTCGGCAGTGGGTAGACGCGTTTGAACAGAAAAAAGGGCGCTTACCGGGAGCCTGTGTGGTCAATATGGGATGTCAGATGAACGCGAAGGACTCGGAAAAGCTAAAGGGCATCTTAGAGACCGTCGGCTTTGTCTTGCAGGACTCGGAGGATACGGATTTTGTGATCTACAATACCTGTACAGTGCGGGAAAACGCCAACAACAAGGTGTATGGGCGTTTGGGGACGCTGCAGAGCATCAAGAAAAAAAATCCGGATATGATGATTGCACTGTGCGGCTGTATGATGCAGGAGCCGGAAGTGGTTGCGAAAATCAAGCAGAGCTATCGGCATGTAGACCTGATTTTCGGGACGCACAATCTGTTCAAATTTGCAGAGCTTCTGGCACAATGCTTTGCATCGAAGCAGATGGTGATAGATGTCTGGGAGGAAACGGATCAGATCGTGGAGGAACTGCCGATTGACCGGAAATATGCATTCAAGTCCGGGGTCAACATCATGTTTGGCTGCAACAATTTTTGCAGTTATTGTATCGTGCCGTATGTGCGGGGGCGGGAGCGCAGCCGCAAGCCCCAGGATATTTTAAGGGAGATTGAGGCGCTGGTGGCAGACGGAGTCGTGGAAATCATGCTGCTGGGACAGAACGTAAACTCCTATGGAAAAAATCTGGATGTGCCGGTTACCTTTGCCCGGCTTCTGGAGGAGGTCGAGAAAATAGATGGCTTGGAGCGGATTCGTTTCATGACCTCCCATCCAAAGGATTTGTCGGACGAATTGATTGCCGTCATGGCAAAGTCCAAAAAAATCTGCAGGCATCTGCATCTGCCGCTGCAGTCCGGAAGCAGCAGAATCCTAAAAAAGATGAACCGCCATTATGACAAGGAGCAATACCTCTCGCTGGTGGAGCGGATTCGCGCAGCGGTTCCCGATATCGCAATTACCACAGACATTATCGTGGGCTTCCCCGGAGAGACGGAGGAGGATTTTCTGGAGACGATGGATGTGGTGGAGAAGGTGCGCTATGACAGCGCCTTTACCTTTATCTATTCCAAACGGACAGGCACGCCGGCCGCCGACATGGAAGACCAGATACCGGAGGATGTGATCAAGGATCGGTTTGACCGTCTGCTGGAGCGAGTGCAGAAGATCGGCACGGAAAAATCAAAGGAGATCGAACGCACCGTGCAGGAGGTTTTGGTAGAGGAAATCAATGCGCAGGATGCGTCTCTCGTGTCCGGACGACTGAGCAATAATTCCGTGGTTCATTTTCCGGGCGATGCCTCTATGATCGGAAAGCTGGTGCGGGTGTCTCTTACAGAGTGCAAGGGCTTTTATTATCTGGGTGAGGTCGCGGGATAGATGGAGCGCAGATTTGGCAGAAACGATGTCCTGCTGCTTGTGATTCTTGCGGGGCTTTGTATCGGTGGGATGGTTCTGGTACATCGGAGTATGACCTCCGGGAGCCTTGTTCAGGTAATGATAGACGGAGAGCTTTACGGAACCTATGACCTGCGGGAGGAGCAGACGATTTCCGTCGAGACGGACGGTATCATATTGAATGTGATACAGATCCGGGACGGGCAGGCGCAAATGACGGAGGCGGATTGCCCGGATCAGCTTTGCGTGCACCATGCAGCGATCGGGCGGAGCGGAGAATCCATTATCTGTCTGCCTAACCGGGTGGTAGTCACAGTGTTGGGAACGAAGGAAAGCGAGTACGATGCGCTGGCAAGGTAAACGAAATGAAAAAGGTAGCATATTTGGGAATATTTCTGACATTGGCATTGATCTTAAGCTATGTGGAAGCCATGATTCCGTTTCCCCTCGGCATACCCGGTGTAAAGCTGGGGCTGTGCAATCTGATGGTGGTGCTTCTGCTGTATCTTTTGGGATGGAAGGAGGCGCTTATCGTCTCAGTTCTGCGTGCGGTACTGGTCGGTTTTTTGTTCGGCAATCCGTTTGGCATCCTGTACAGTCTGGCAGGAAGTATGGTAAGCTTTTTTTGTATGTTTGTGCTGTACCGTCTCAACCGATTTCATGTGGTGACCGTCAGTATCTGCGGCGGAATCATGCACAACATGGGACAGCTTGCGGTGGCGGCGTTGCTGATCGATTCCTATTATGTGGCGTATTACGTGCCGGTACTTTTGATTGCCGGAGGGCTTACCGGCTGTGTGATCGGGGTGTTGGCGCATGAGATTGGGACAAGGCTGCAAAAAATGATACGGATGTCAGACCAGGGAAGCAATCATCAAAGGGAGTAAAGAAGGACATGTATGCTTATATCAAGGGAGAATTGACAGAAATCATCAGTGAAGATCATATTGTTGTGGAAAATGCAGGAATCGGTTACAATATACATGTGCCGACGCAGATTCATGAGGTTTTGCCCGACATCGGGGAACAGGTAAAGATTTATACTTATCAGTATATCAGAGAGGATGCTATTGAGCTTTACGGTTTTTTGACCAGAGATGACTTACATGTATTCCGGCTTCTGATCGGGGTCAGCGGAATCGGTCCCAAGGGAGCGCTTGCCATTCTTTCTGTGATGTCTACGGATGATCTGCGCTTTGCCGTTTTGGGAGACGATGCAAAGGCAATCGCGAAGGCTCCGGGTGTGGGTACGAAAACCGCGCAGCGTGTCATCATCGAGCTGAAGGATAAATTGAGCTTAGAGGATGCCTTTGAGCAGAAGCTTGCGGCGGTGGAAAAGAATCCCCGCAGGGAAGAGCGCATGGGCAGAAAGCAGGAGGCAATCGAGGCGTTGGTTGCATTGGGCTATTCGGCATCGGAGGCGGCAAAGGCTGTGAATGGCGTGGAGCTTACCGGGGACGATACGGTGGAGGAAATTCTGAAGCTTGCGCTAAAGCAGATGGCTTTTTTATAGAGAAAAAATACGAGGAGTACAGCGTGTATCATGGAAAAACGCGTAATTTCCACTCAGGTACAGGAAGAGGACATAAAAATTGAAAAAAGCCTGCGACCGCTGACGCTGGATCAGTATATCGGGCAGGAGAAGGCGAAAACCAATCTCCGCGTTTATATGGAGGCGGCGAAGCAGAGACAGGAATCTCTGGATCATGTCTTGTTTTATGGTCCGCCCGGTTTGGGAAAGACCACGCTGGCGGGAATCATTGCCAATGAGATGGGGGTTCACATGAAGGTCACCTCCGGTCCGGCGATCGGAAAGCCCGGCGAGATGGCTGCCATTCTGAGCAATCTTTCGGAGGGAGATATTTTGTTTGTGGATGAAATACATCGGCTGAACCGACAGGTGGAGGAGGTTTTGTATCCGGCGATGGAAGACTATGTGATTGATATTATGGTCGGGAAGGGACCTGCGGCAAGATCAATCCGGCTGGATCTGCCCCGCTTCACACTGGTAGGTGCCACGACCCGGGCGGGACTTTTGTCTGCCCCGCTGCGGGATCGTTTCGGTGTGGTGCACCATCTGGAATTTTATACCGTAGAAGAATTGAAAATGATCTTTG
>JAFUTQ010000045.1 GCA_017484135.1 Lachnospiraceae bacterium | reverse complement strand
TTTCCCCGTTCACACAGTACGCCGACACATAAGCCATGATCAGCAGGGCATTATCATACAGCATTTTTTCAAAATGGGGCGCAAGGAAACAGCGGTCTGTGGAATAGCGCGAAAAGCCATATCCGATCTGGTCAAAGATTCCGCCCTTGCGCATTTGAAGCAGCGTTTTTTCTGCCATTTTTAGCACATTGGCATCATTTTTTTGTTTTGCATACAGCATTAAAAACAACAGATTATGCGGGGCGGGAAATTTCGGTGCAGCGCCAAAACCACCCCAGACAGGGTCATAGCTGTGGGCAAGCATGGAAACCGCACGCTCTGTCAAATCCTCCCTTCCCACAGCTTCATGTGCGGGTTCTCCGTCTTTGAGCCGGGAAATAATCGTATTGGCTGCCTGCAAAAGCTCCCCGCGATTTCCGTTCCATCTGTCCGTGATTGCATGGAGCAGGTCTGAAAAACAAGGCATTCCATAGCGGGGCTTTGCGGGAAAATATGTGCCTGCAAAAAAAGGCTTTTTGTCCCATGTCATAAAAATGCTCATAGGCCAGCCTCCGCTGCCTGTAAGCGCCTGACATACTGCCATGTAAACGCTGTCAATATCCGGCCGTTCTTCACGATCCACCTTGATGGAAATAAAATTCTGATTCAAAATTTCCGCTGTTTTTTCATCCTCAAAGCTTTCATGCGCCATCACATGGCACCAATGGCAGGTACTGTAACCGATGCTCAAAAAAATCGGTTTGTCCTCGTTTTTTGCCTTTTCAAATGCCTCTTCGCACCAGGGAAACCAATCCACCGGATTCCCGGCATGCTGCAAAAGATAGGGGCTTGATTCATTTTTCAGACGATTACTCATTTTTTACGCTCCTTAAATCTCCGTTTGCAGGGTTATCCAGCACTCTGCCATCTTTGGAAAAGCGTGAGCCGTGACAGACGCAATCCCACGAATGTTCGATCGGATTCTATTTGAGTGCGCAGCCTAAGTGGGGACACCTGGGTCTCGTAGGGTAAGCAAATTTTTTGCTGATTCAAGACCGTTTGCCAAATGTTCCTCCAATACAAAAACGCCATCGGAAGCTTCCAAATGGCGTTGTGTTTTTTTATTTGCCGGAAAACTTGCTATGATCCACCTTTTGGGATGGCCCCGTCGTACCTGCAAGAATCGGATTTGCTTTGGCTTTTCCGTTTTTTGCCTTTCCCTGAATTTCCGGCACGGGAGCTACATCGTTTTTGGGATGTGTATGTGTTTCATCCGGTCTTTTCATTCCCTGCTTTGCCATTTTTATCACCTCGGATTTAGTATGTGCAAAGAAGGGGCTTTTATTCGGTTACCTCTTTTACATCAAACAGTGCTATGGTTTACTTGATCCATGCCCCGGAAGCACTGAACGTATAATTCACTCCGTTGATTTTTTTGGTGCAATTGGACAGCATCGCGCCGCTCTCATCAAAATAATACCACGTCCCCTTTATTTGCCGCCAGCCGGTTACCATGGAATAATCATCGCGATACTCGTCCAGATAATACCACTTATCGCCATCTTTTAGCCAGCCTGATTTTATCCGCCCATTTTCGTCGAAATAGTACCACTTTCCATTGATTTTCTCCCAGCCGGTTACCATCTTTCCACTGGCATCCACATAGTACCATGTATTTTCATATGTGTACCTAAAATCAAGCCATTGGTTTGCGGTCATCTCTCCAAATGCTCTGTCACCCGAAATCGGAGCTGTCCGGTGTACTACAAAAAAATACCAGTCTCCGGCAATCTGTTTCCATCCCTGACTCATATAGTAATCTTCCCCAAAATAAAACCATCTTCCGTTTTCATTCAGCCACTGATTCTGATACAGATAGCCCTCATTGTCAGAATGCACCCAGCTGTACAAAACATCGTTCACCTCATACCATTGATTTCTTTCAGCCGTATCGCCCTTGTATAATCTTATTTTTTCTCCGCTTCCATTATCTTCTTTCTCCAAGCGCTCATACTCAGGATCAGGCGCATCGTCCCAATCAAATTCCCATTCCGCTCTCAAGGACTCCACAAGCAGCTCCGTCATATTCGGATCCTTTGCCATCACCTCGGCTTTGATCTTCTGCCATTCTTCCTCCGTAAAGGGTTTGTTAAAAGCATTGACCACACCGATCTGCTCCCCATATGTGATACCGGTATTCCCCGGATTCTCTGCGGCATAAGCCGGAGCGGCCATGCCCACTGTCAATGCGGTTGTGAGTAATACTGCTTTCATCTTTCTGAATTTCATATGCATTCCCTCCTGAATTTATTATTAAATTTTATTACTTTATCCATTCGCCGGAAGCGCCAAACCGATATTTCGCTCCATCGATTGTTCTGCTGCAATTTGACAGCATCGCGCCATTCTCATCAAAATAGTACCACTTCCCCCTGATCTGATTCCAGCCTTGCCTCATACATCCGTTCCGGTCAAAATAATACCAGTTTCCGTCGATTTTCTGCCAGCCGGTCTGCAGTTTCCCATCGTCTGCAAAGTAATACCATTTTCCATTGATCTTCTCCCAGCCTTTTACCATGGAACAATCGTTGCTGTCTCTGCTCAGATAATACCATGCATCTCCCTCCTGCTGCCAGCTCTGCCTGATCTTCCCATCCGGATTAAAATAATACCACTTTCCATCAATCTGCTGCCAGCCGGTTACCATCCTTCCATCAGAATCCAGATAATACCATGACACGGTAGGGTCATGGAGATAGTCAAATCCAAGCCAGCCGGTCACCATTTCCCCGCAGACCCTTCCCTCCGGAATAATCATCGGAAGTACAAAGAAATACCAATTTCCATCAATATTATGCCATCCCCAGTACGCACCATAATCTTCTCCAAAATAAAACCATTTTCCCTGATCATATAGCCATCGGTTCTGATAAAAATAGCCTTCCTCATCGGTATATCGACCGCCATAAGATACATCATCCCATGTGTTTCCCTGGGGCTCATTTCCCTTGTAAAGCCTCAGCCTTCCTTCCTCATTCTCGTAATGATAGTCCTCGGGACCATACGTCGGCTCATAATCCCACCATGCACGCAGCAAAACAAAATCCATAAATGACATACTCGGATCGTTCGCAAAAGCCTGCGCTTTATACTGTTCCCATTCCTCCTCTGTGTGATGGTTCCAGGAAGGAGCTTCGCTGCTGCTTTGTTCCTCGATAATGGTATCCGTATTGTCATTTTCATTGTCGGTTTCTTCCTCCGGCTCCGCCGCGGGCAACTCCCCTGCACCGGAAGAATTCATGTGTGACACCTGCGATTCACTCGCAGTCCCCTCCGTAACCGCTGCCGGCTCTGCGACATCCTCCTGTAAGCTTTCTTCAGAGATATCATCGGATGTCTCTGATGAATTTTCAGGTGAGCTGTCGCTTCCATTATAATAAAAATCAAGCAACTCCAGAATGTCCTCATCCGTAAGTGTTTCCTCCGGAAAATACAAAGTTCCTGTGCCAACATGATAGCATACCCTCTGCGGATCAATCTCACTGACATCGGCAATCTGAATCAGACCTTGTTCCGGGTATATGTCTTCATTTTTATATTTTCCTGCAAGCTCATTCAGACGTTTCCATTCCTGATCCGTCAGCTCCCTTGACAAATCCGAAAACAGCTCTGAATTGCGAATTTCAGCCGTATATTCCTCTATCCTGATCTCGGCTATCCGGTCTGTATTATCGTGCCCATGATTTACCGTCAGATAAGCTCCGACTCCTCCGGCTACCGATACGGATAAAATGATTCCTGCCGCTGCCACACGCCTTGCGGGAAATCTGACTATCTGATCTTTAGAATCTGACTGGCATTCATCAATCAGACAATCAACCCTCATTTCGAATTCCCCGGGCAGATTGACCTTCTGCTTTGCAGCCAGATTTTTTATCTTTTTGTCCATCATCAAATCTGTCTTTTTCATTGCTCTCTATCCTTTACTCTTGAATCAGTTTTGCAAGCTTTCCTCGCGCTCTCGCAAGTCTGGACTTGACCGTCCCCGCCGGAACATCAAGCATCCTGCTGATTTCTCTTACAGAGAATTGCTCATAATAATACAGAACCACAATCTCTCTGAACTCTTGTTCCAATTCCATGACAACCGGCCACATTTCATCCTGTTCAAACGCAGCACAAGCATCATACTTTTCCATTTCATCGGACAGAACCACCCGGTAAGATTTCGCGAGCATCCTTCTGCATTTGTTTACCAGTATCTGCATGACCCATGCTTTTGCGCTTGCAGACTTGCGTATCTGCTTCCTCTTTTCAAAGGCAGTTACAATCGTTTCTCCCACGGCATCCTGCGCATCGGCATCATTTTTTACAATCGAATAAGCAAGTCTGTACATGCTTTCCTTATTCTGCATGATCAAATCACACAACTCATCCTGTGTTATCCCATACATTTTCCTAACCATCCTCTGTAAACTGTTTACACTAATTAGATTATTGACACGGAGCTTTGGTTCCCCATAATATATTTTTTTATTATACCAGCTATATGCTTTCAAAAAAAGTTGCCGTTCACGACATCGCGAACGACAACTTCTCCACAGAATAAAGCAGGCATTTCTGTGTCCATTTTCAAATGATTTCCGAACGGCTTTATCCGACCATTCATCCTTATCGCTTATTTGATCCATGCGCCGGATGCGCCAAACTGATATCTCACTCCGTTGATTGTTTTGCTGCAATCAGACAGCATCGCACCGTTTTCATCAAAATAATACCACTTTCCGTCGATTTTCTCCCAGCCCGTTGTCATGGAACAGTCATTAATATCTGTGCTCAGATAATACCATTTATCTTTGTCCTTCAGCCAGCCCAGCCGGATGCTT
>JAFUTQ010000044.1 GCA_017484135.1 Lachnospiraceae bacterium | reverse complement strand
GTCTTTTCGTCCCATCGCGGGTAATCGGCATCTTCACCGATACTACAATTTCACTGGGATCATGGTTGAGACAGCGTCCGGATCATTACACCATTCGTGCAGGGCAACCAGACAATCAGCAGAGGGGCCAGCGCTGATTTTGGCAGTGAGTTCAGGACCACCAGATAAGGATCCAGGGTTTCGGAGAGCGTCCGGCTCATCCAGAGAATCGTGGCAATGACAATGGTAAAGAGCGTGACAAGGACAAAGCTGGCAATGGTTTCAAACAATGTGATCCCAATGTGATAAAGCAGGGAGTTGTTGCGGATCATATCATAGCAGCAGCGGATGAGCCTGGAGGGACTGCTGAATATAAAGGGATTCACAATCTGAAGAGCCGCAGTCACCTCCCATTGCACGAAAAATACGATCAGAATAAGAATCCGAAAAAAACGGATTTTTCTCTTGTGATGTCTGTGGTTTTGTATAAATAGGGCCTGAGCCTTTGATTGTTCAGCCATTTTGTTCAAATTCCTTCCATATAAGATTAAAATATTCATTGAATTCTTTTGCATTTCGCTTTTCCATCGGAGACAATGCATCGGAAAAATGAATTGGCACGATCGAACGGATGCGGCCGGGACGATTGCTCAATATAATGACCCGATCTCCGAGAGAAATAGCTTCCGACAGGTCGTGGGTGACCAGGATGGCAGTTTTGTGTTCCTGCTTGATAATGGTGCCGATGTCATTGCTTACATGCAAACGGGTTTGATAATCCAGTGCAGAAAAGGGTTCGTCTAATAGCAGCAGCTCCGGCTGCAAAACAAGAGTACGTATCAATGCGGCACGCTGCCGCATCCCGCCGGACAGTTCGCTGGGATGCTTGTCAGCAAAGGCTGCCAGACCATAGGTGGATAGCAGAAGATCCGCATATGCCAGATTTTTCGGTGTGATTTTTTTCTGGATCTCCAGTCCCAGAAGGACATTTCGCCGAATGGTTCTCCATTCTAACAGGTGATCCTTCTGCAGCATATAGCCCATATGGAGGGTGTCTTCCTCCTTCAGAGGATGTCCCTGAAAGAAAATTTTACCGGCACTGGGAGTCAGCAGCCGGGTAATCAGGGATAATAGTGTGGACTTTCCGCAGCCGCTTGGACCGACAATCGCCACAAATTCACCCGGATGAACGGTAAAACTGACATGGGAGAGTGCCTGGGTTTCTCCGGAGAGGGTATGATAGTAATAATCAATATCGGATAATTCTAAGATTGCCTGCATATATGTCACCTGTTTGGTAGGATATAATACATCATATGATTGCAGGGAGAAAAGGTGCGTAACACTACATTCATTCTTCATCTTAAATTCACATCAATCCGCTATCATGAGTATCAGAAGGTCGGGAAAGGGAAAGGAGCAGGGACATCACATGGAAAAAGAAAAACAGGAACACAAATCCCAGGAGGCACGAATTTTATTTCTGGAGGATGATGAGACCATCCGGGAGGTTTTGAAGGAGTACATGACAGTGGTCGGTTATCATGTGACGGAGGCTGCGGATGGAGATCAGGCCATCCGGCTGCTGGGAGAGGAGGGCTATGATCTGGCCGTCCTTGATATTATGGTTCCGGGGCCGGATGGCTTTGAGGTGCTGCAATTTATCCGCAGTCAGAATCCGGAAATGGGCGTGATTATGCTGACTGCTCTGGATGATGAGGCTTCCCAGGTGGCAGCCTTCAATCATTTTGCGGATGATTATGTGGTGAAGCCGGTTTCGCCGATTTTATTGCTCAAACGTATTGAAACCATACTCCGAAGAACGAAAAAACGGGAACTTGAGACCGGGAAGACGGGAGAGGAAAAGCTTGTGCTCAAAAGCGAAGCGTATACCGCTTATTACCGTGGCGAGCCGCTTCCGCTTACGCTAAGCGAATTTCTTCTTCTGCAGACATTATACGAAGCTCCAAGCCGCGTGTTTACAAGGGAAATGCTGATTTTGCATATTTACAATGAAGACTATATCGGAAATGACCGGATCATTGATGCACATGTAAAAAATCTGCGGAAAAAGCTGCCGATGCAGTGCATAAAGACGGTGATCGGTGTGGGATACCAGTACGATCCTTCGGAGGTGGAACATGAAGCTTGAGAATAAAAATCTTTTTTACAGTCTGCTGCTTGCAGCGGTGCTTGCAGTTTTTCTTTTGGGATACTTTATGCTGATGCTGCCGTCGCTTTATCTGGAATACATGGATGAGCGAAATCTGGATGCTGTCGCAGAGCAGCAAAGGACTTATCTGCGCCAGAAAAGCTATGAGGGTATCACGCCGAAAAATCCGTCCGCCTGCTTTACAATCGAAGTGCCGACACAGGGAGAGGATCTTTTGTTTACGAATGCCTATGTTTCTGCAAGGCTTCATGTGCAGGATGCAGAGGCGCAGGCCTTATTACAGGAAATCCAAAAATTTTTTCAAGGAAAAGATTTGCTCGATGATTTCGGTTCCGCGGATTCCATTCTCGATGAGGAGCAAAAACAGAGTATGGAAGCGGAAATGCACAGGCTGCTTGACAGTTTCCGGGAAACAGAGGATTTTCCGATCTCGGTGGAAATTTTATCTCAAAAAGAACAACAAGCGGATGATCAGAACGGGGAATTTGCGTTTCATCAGATTTCCGATGATCTGATCGTGTTAGAGACAAAATACCGGGATGCACAGAATCAATATTCCACATATCTGGCTGTGACAAATTCGGAGGATGCAATCATCCTGTCGGTTCTGCCTTCCATGACCACCCGGATGGGAGAAATCCGTGAGGTCGTGGGTGGCAGTCTGCCGATGCTTCTGGTTGTCATTGTGTTGCTTGTTCTGCTGTTTTCCTTTTTTTATTCCAACGGAATCATGAAACCGCTGTTTCAGAAATTAAAGGTCACCAATGAGGAGCTGGATCAAAAAAACCGGATTCTGCAGGAGGAAAATCACAGACAGGAGGTTTTCCTGCGGGCTTCCTCGCATCAGCTCAAAACGCCGATATCCGCAGCCCTGCTGCTGGTGGATGGCATGATCAGTAAAACAGGAAAATTTGCCGATTGTGAAAAATATCTGCCCAAGGTCAAGGAGCAGCTCTTGTCCATGCGTAAAATGGTGGAGGATATTTTGTCTCTGAATCATTCCAGAGAGCATATGCGCAGAGAAACGGTGGATGCAGGGGCAGTACTGGATGCGGTTCTGACTGCCTATGAAATCAAATGCCACGAAAAGGAGCTGGAGCTTGTACGCGATGGAGAAAATAGCTGTGAGCTGGAAACAGATGCGGATATGCTGAGGAAGATGATTGACAATCTGGTTTCCAATGCGGTCTGCTATGCAAAACCGCACAGCAGGATCCGGATTCGTCTGGAACGGAATCTGTTGGAGCTTGAAAATGAGGGGCATATTCCCGAGGAACTTAAGGAGCATATTTTCGAACCGTTTGTTTCCGGGAATACAGGCAGAAAAGCACATGGTTTAGGTCTTTATATTGTCTCCTTTTATGCGCAGCTTCTGGATATGTCTGTCACCGTGCAAAATGTGGGAGATCTGGTCGTGTCCGGTATCAAATTTTCATAAATTCATCCGATCTTCATTCGATATTCATATCGGAATGCGATACTTTACAGGTACCGGAAAAAGCTGCGTGCCTTCCGGATTTTCAAAGGATTGGAGAGAGAACTATGTTGCTTAGAATTGAAAAAATGAACGTGATGTATCAGGCTCAGGTGGCGCTGGATATCACAGAGCCGTTTCAGATTGATGAGGGAGACCGGATTGGTGTGATCGGTTCCAACGGTGCCGGGAAAAGTACACTGATCCGCGCGCTGGTGGGATTAAAAAGCTATGAGGGACATGTGGAAAGTCATTTGAGACCGCAGGATATGGCGGTACAGATGCAGTTTAATCAATACCCGGAGGGCCTGACCTGCAAAAGTATCATGGAACGGATTCTGGGGACGCAGATCCGAAAAGATCCAAAGCTGCAGAAGCTGATTCAGTATTTTGAATTTGAGGAATGCCTTTCGAAACGATACAGCAAGCTTTCGGGCGGGCAGAAGCAGCGCTTTACCATTATTCTAGTGATGATGCAGGAGGCTCCGCTTACCTTTTATGATGAAGTGACAAGCGGACTGGACTTTGAAACACGAGGCAGTCTGATGCAGAAGCTGAATGAGTGGTACGAAAACAGAAGGGATGCCCTGCTCATTGTTTCCCATTATTACGAGGAGCTCGAACGGCTGGCGGATAAATTGCTGATTCTGGATCACGGACATGTCATTGCTTACGGGGAAAAGCGCAGGCTGTTTCATCGGTACTGCGGAAGAGCGGTGATTGTTCTGGAGGACACGCAAAAGAATCAGCAGTTGATCGGGGAAGAACACCGGATTGCCGCACCCCGACAGTATCTTGCGGTTTCGCCGCAGACAGAAGCGCAGGAGCTTGCGCTTGTCGGGCGGCTGGTGCAGGAAAATATCTCATTCCGGAGAAGTGAATGCGATATAGAGCTGCTTTATATGAATGCAAAAAAAGAATATCAGGAGGGTGTGGCAAATGTCTCAAAGTAAAATCATAACCTGGAGAAAAATAGTATTTGAATTAAAGACCATCGGCAGCAATCCTTTTATCAATATGTTCGGCATCGCGTTTCCGCTCTTTCTTTCCTGCGTGATCTGTCGGTCGATTGCAGGGGAAGTCAGTGATACGCAGCTGGTACGGGAAGCGACGACACAGGTTTTTCTGAGCATCGGGACGATTATTCCCATGGCGACGGTTCTGATGGGATACGCCGTCTCCCATGCGATCGAAATTGAGAAGGAAATCAGCGAACGGATGAGTCTGTTCGGAATTTCCATTATAGAAACCATACTGAACCGCATCCTGGCACAGCTGGTCTATATGGCGGGAAGCTTTCTGATTTATTTTACGGTGGGAGGATTGTGCGGATACATTCTCGCGCCCGATGTCAGGGGAGTTATTATTTATACATTGTGTATCATTGTTTTGACGATCATTCTTTTCGTATTGGGGCATGGGATTTCAACGCTTTGCAGAAAATTTGGGCTGACCTATTTTGTCGCCATGGTGATCTACTTTGCCATCATGATTTTTTCAGGGCTTATGGGGATCAGCTATGAACAGTTTCCAAAGTGGATGCGGGCGGTCTCGAAGCTGAGCCCGGTCACATATATGAACCAAAGTGATTATGTAAAAGCATGGCTTGGAAACAGCTACAATTTCGGACCGATTGTACAGGCATTTCTCTTTCTGATGGCATTGACGGGAATTTTGCTTTTTTTAGCGGAAAGAAGAGAGCGTAGAATTTCGGCGTAGATTTGCCCGGTGAGCGCGGTTCGGTGACAGGCGGGGCGCGGTAGGTGCGCGGGTGTGGACGAGCAGGTCATGCCGGCTACGCCGGCATTGACTTTTTTGCACAAAAAGCTCAGGGAAAAGCTAGCTTTCCCCTGAGCTTTCTTGCGCAAAAGTTCACATCGTGAAACGATGTGAACCTGCTCGTCCACACCCGCACACCTACCGCGCCCCGCCTGTCACCGAACCGCGCTCACCGGGCAAACCTACTTGTCAATTTCCCTGCAATGGGTTAAAATAAGCTCTATGAGTACAAATTTCCAACTAAACCTGGACAAGACGATTGAGACTCTGCAGAGGGAGGAACAGGTGCCCACACTGCTGCTGCACAGCTGTTGTGCCCCCTGCAGCTCCTATGTCATCGAGTATTTGTCCGTTTTTTTTCAGATTACGGTATTTTACTACAATCCCAATATTTATCCGGATGAAGAATATTTCAAGCGCGTGAAGGAACAGCAGGAGTTTATCCGCAGATTTCCCGCAAAGCATGCGGTGAGATTTCTGGAGGGCGAATTCGATAAGGCTGCCTTTTACGCGATGGCAAAAGGGCTGGAACAGGAGCGGGAAGGGGGCGCACGCTGCTTTGGCTGCTATGAGCTGCGGCTTCGAAAAACCGCCGAGGAAGCGCGAAAGGGGCAGTTTGACTATTTTACCACCACCTTATCCATCAGTCCGATGAAAAACGCCGAAAAGCTGAATGAAATCGGACAAAGGCTGGCGGAGGAATATGAGTTGCACTACCTGTTCTCGGATTTCAAAAAGCGCAACGGCTATCAGCGCTCGGTAGAGCTGTCTAAGGAATATGGTATGTATCGCCAGGATTATTGCGGCTGCATCTATTCGATGCAGGAGAGACAACGGCAAAAGGAAGAAAAGAGAGGATAAAGCAATGGCACAATTATGGGGCGGACGCTTTACAAAAGAGACAGACCAACTCGTTTATCAATTTAATGCGTCCATATCATTTGATCAGAAATTTTATAAACAGGATATTCAGGGCAGTATTGCCCATGTATGCATGCTGGGCAAACAGGGAATCCTGACCAAAGAGGAGATGCAGTCGATCGTGGCATGTCTGGATCAAATCGGACAGGATGTGGAATCCGGCAAGCTTGCGATTACGGAGGAGTATGAGGACATTCACAGCTTTGTGGAGGCAAATCTGATCGAGCGGCTGGGTGATACCGGCAAGAAGCTGCACACCGGCAGAAGCCGCAATGATCAGGTGGCGCTGGACATGCGGCTCTATACCCGGTTGGAGGTGTTATATACCGATGCATTGCTCCGGGAGCTTCTGGAGGTACTTCTGGATATTATGGAGAAGCATATCGATACGATCATGCCGGGCTTTACCCATCTGCAGAAAGCGCAGCCGGTTACCCTGGCGCATCATATGGGTGCCTATTTTGAAATGTTTCGGCGGGATCGCCAAAGGCTTCACGATATCTATGAGCGCATGAATTATTGTCCGCTGGGTTCCGGAGCTCTGGCAGGCACCACCTATCCGCTGGACCGGGAATATACGGCAGAGCTGATGGGCTTTTACGGGCCGACCTTAAACAGCATGGATGGTGTGTCGGACCGGGATTATCTGATCGAGTTTTTGTCGGCACTGTCCACCATTATGATGCATCTGAGCCGTTTTAGCGAGGAAATCATTATCTGGAATTCGAACGAATATCAGTTTGTGGAAATCGATGACGCTTACAGCACCGGAAGCAGCATTATGCCGCAGAAAAAGAATCCCGACATTGCAGAGCTGGTGCGGGGAAAGACCGGGCGGGTCTACGGGGCGCTCATGTCGCTGCTTACCACGATGAAGGGCATTCCGCTTGCCTACAACAAGGACATGCAGGAGGACAAGGAACTGTCCTTTGATGCGATAGATACCGTGAAGGGTTGTCTCGCCTTGTTTAAGGGAATGCTGGAGACGATGAAGTTTCACAGGGATATTATGCGGAAAAGCGCAAACAATGGCTTTACCAATGCCACCGACGCGGCGGACTATCTGGTCAATCACGGGGTTCCGTTCCGGGATGCCCACGGCATCGTAGGACAGATTGTATTGTATTGCATCGACAAAAATATTGCGATTGACGATATGTCCATCGAGGAACTGAAGGCTATCAGTCCGGTATTTGAAGAAGATATCTATGATGCCATCTCCATGGAGACCTGCGTCAACAAGCGGCTTACGATTGGAGCGCCGGGCAGGGAAGCCATGGAAAAGGTCATTGCGCTGCATAAGGAATATCTTGCCCATGACTGGCAGGATGAGGTCGCAGACCAGTGGGAGCAGAGCGAATTGTAAAATGTGAATTGCATTTTTGTCGAAAATACGATAGGATATGTATTTGGAAGGGAAGTTTCCCTAAAATATAAAAAAGATGAAACGAACAAGGAGAAATCGATATGAGCGATAAATTAAAGGTTGGTATACTAGGTGGAACCGGTATGGTAGGACAGAGATTCATTTCTCTTCTGGAGAATCATCCGTGGTTTGAAGTGACGACAATTGCGGCAAGCCCGAGAAGCGCCGGAAAGACCTATGAGGAGGCAGTCGGCGGACGCTGGAAAATGGATACGCCGATGCCGGAAGCGGTAAAGAATATTATTGTAAAAAATGTAAACGAAGTAGCGCAGGTTGCCGCTGAAGTAGATTTTGTGTTCAGCGCGGTAGATATGACAAAGGACGAAATCAAGGCCATCGAGGAGGCATATGCCAAAACCGAGACACCCGTGGTCTCCAACAACAGCGCGCACAGATGGACGCCGGACGTACCGATGGTGGTTCCGGAGATCAATCCCCAGCATATGGATGTGATCCGTTTCCAGAAGGAAAGACTTGGCACCACCAGAGGCTTTGTGGCAGTAAAACCGAATTGTTCGATCCAGAGCTATGCGCCGGTGCTCACCGCCTGGAAGGAATTTGACCCCTATGAAGTGGTGGCAACCACCTATCAGGCGATTTCCGGAGCAGGAAAAACATTTCAGGACTGGCCGGAAATGGAAGGAAATATCATCCCGTACATCGGAGGCGAGGAGGAAAAATCCGAGAAGGAGCCGCTTCGTATCTGGGGTAACATTCAGGATGGCATCATCGTACCGACCACGTCTCCGGTCATTACCTGTCAGTGTATCCGGGTTCCGGTACTAAACGGACATACCGCAGCGGTATTTGTGAAATTCAAAAAGAAGGTAACCCGGGAGCAGCTGATTGAGAAGCTGGTAAGCTTCCGTGGCGTGCCGCAGGAATTGGAGCTTCCCAGTGCGCCGAAGCAGTTTATTCAGTATCTGGAGGATGACAATCGACCGCAGGTTGCGCTGGACGTAAACTACGAAAACGGCATGGGCATCAGTGTGGGGCGGCTTCGTGAGGACACGGTCTATGACTGGAAGTTTGTGGGACTGTCGCACAATACGGTACGCGGGGCTGCAGGCGGTGCCGTGCTTTGCGCGGAATTGCTGAAGTCACAGGGCTATATCACAAAGAGATAACATTGATGGGGCTGCACAGGAGGAATGTAGAATGAATATTCATACAAATGAGCGAAAGACATTAGAGGAACTATACGCTCAGTCCGGCAATCAGTTTGTCCTTTTATACGGACGCGAAGGCTGTGGCAAGGAAGAACTCATTCGTGATTTTTGCAAAGATAAACGCGTGTTTTATTATAAGTCCAGACAGGCATCGCGTCAGGAGCAGCTCCAGCAGATGGGCAGGGAAATTGAGGAGCAGTATCAGATTAAGCTGCAGCATTTCAATTATGATGAATTTTTTAATCGGGTGAAGAGCGGAAACGAGACCAAGCTGGTCGTGATCATTGATGAATTTCAATATATCGTAAAAAAAGATATCACATTTATGAACAGCATTCTGAAGTTAAAAGCAAAGCGCTTATACCCGGGACCGGTCATGATTATTCTGGCGAGCTCCTCGATTGTGTGGATGGAACACGAATATCAGGATATCTATGTAGAATATAATAAAATGGCTAATCAGACAATTAAGCTGTCGGAAGCTGCTTTTTTGGACATTGTCCGAAAATTCCCGGATAATACGGTCAGTCAGTCCGTTGAGATTTATGGGATTCTGGGCGGGGTATCGTCCTATCTGGAGCACTGGAACGCAGAGCTTTCCCTGGAGGAAAACATCTGCAAGCATATTTTGTCTCAGAATGGCTGTCTTTTTCAGGAGGCAGAAAATTATATCAGCCATGAATTAAGAGAGCTTTCCGTTTACAACACGATTTTGGCATGCATTGCAGCGGGAAACACAAAGTTAAATGATCTTTATAAACAGACCGGATTCTCCAGAGCAAAAATCAGTGTCTATATCAAAAACCTCATGGCGTTTGATGTGGTAGAAAAGGTGGTATCCTTCGAAACGGGAGGATGGGAAAATACAAAGAAGGGGATCTACCAGATATCCAACACCTATATTCATTTTTGGTTTCATTTTATTTACCCGCATTTGTCGGCGTTATACACGCTGTCCCCGAAAGAATTTTATGAGAAATATATCAAATCCGGATTAAAGGATTATCTGAATCATTATTTTATCAAGGTTTGCCGGGAATATCTGACGCTTTTGGATAAGGTGGGAAAACTTCCGCTTGAGATTCATCAGATTGGCACCTGGGTTGGCAAAAAGGGCAACATTGACATTGTCGCCCGGAATGCGGTGCGGGAAAGCATTGTGGGAATATGCAACTGGTCGCAGGAATATATGCCGGATGAGGCAGCGGAACAGCTGCTTGACAACCTCAAGCAGGCGAAGCTTTCGCCGAAACACATTTATCTGTTCTCTGCACAGAATTTCTCCGAGGAGCTGATTGCCCGGTCACAAGAGGACGAACGGTTTATTCTGGTGGACATGAAGGAATTGTAACATGGCAAAGGCATTGATTATCACAGAGAAACCCAGTGTGGCCAGAGAATTTGCCGGAATTTTAGGTGTTTCCGGCAGAAATGACGGATATATCGAAAATCAGGACTATGTCATTACCTGGTGTGTCGGACATCTGCTGCAGATGTCATACCCGGAGGACTACGATGCCAGATATAAAAAATGGCGGCTGGAGGATCTGCCGTTTCTGCCGAAGGATTATAAATATGACATTATTCCCGCGGTACAGAAGCAATATCAGGTTGTCCATCACATGCTGCACAGGGAAGATATCGACAAGGTATACTGGGCAGGAGACGCGGGGAAGGAAGGTCAGACAATCGAAGAAAACATCCGGCGGTATGGCGGCGTCCGACCGGGGATGGAGGAACTGCGGATCTGGATTGATTCCCAGACCGAGGAGGAGATTCGCCGGGGAATCCGCGAGGCGAAACCTATGTCCGAGTATGACAATCTGGCAAATTCCGGGATTATGCGTACCATTGAAGACTATGCCATGGGCATCAATTTTTCCCGGGTTATGTCGGTAAAATACGGGCAGCTCTTAAACGATGCCGCAGGCACCAAATCCTATACAGCCATTGCAGTGGGCAGGGTCATGACCTGTGTGCTGGGTATGGTGGTAATACGGGAACGTGAAATCCGGGGGTTTACGGAAACCCCCTTTTATCGTGTGCTGGGAAGCTTTACAGAAGCGGAGATTCCCGGCGAGTGGAAGGCGGTGGAGCCGTCGAAGTATACGGCGTCGCCCCTTTTATACAAAGAAAACGGCTTCAAACAGCAGGAGCATGCCGAAAGGCTGATCTCAGAGCTTGCGGAAATGCCTGCAGTGGTAAAGTCGATTGAGAAAAATATTACCAAAAAGAAGGCACCGCTTTTGTTTAATCTGGCAGAGCTTCAGGCGGAGTGTACCAAACGCTTCAAGATCAGCCCCGATGAAACTTTGCAGATCGCGCAGGACCTTTATGAGGCAAAATTGACAACCTATCCGAGAACGGATGCCCGTGTATTATCCTCTGCAGTGGCAAAGCAGATTGATACAAACGTGCGTGGCTTGAAGACATATGAGCCGACGGCAGCCTTTGTGACCCATATTATGGAACAGCATCTTACACAGAGTCTTTTGAAGTCAGGCTATACCGATGATTCAAAAATCACCGACCACTATGCCATTATTCCCACCGGACAGTTGTCCGGGCTGAATGCCTGCAAGCCGCTGCATCAAAAGGTGTTTGATCTGATTGTGCGAAGATTTTTGAGCATTTTTTATCCTCCGGCACAGTATCAAAATGTTAAATTAATAATTAACATTGGAGACGAACCCTTCTTTTCTAATGCGAAAATTTTAAAGGTGCCCGGGTATTTAGAGGTTGCAGGAATTCCCCGGGACAAAACTCCGGAGAAAAACGAACCGGATGAGGAAGCTGAGAAGGATGAAAATTCCGACCGGAAAGAGCAAAATGAAGCGCTCCTTCGCATGGCAGATTCGCTCAAGGCAGGAGATGCGCTGACCATACAGAGTCTGTATATCAAGGAGGGGAAGACCACGCCGCCCAAGCGGTATACCTCCGGTTCCATGATACTGGCCATGGAGAATGCGGGACAGTTGATTGAAGACGAAGAGCTGCGAGAGCAGATTAAGGGCTCCGGAATCGGAACCTCCGCCACCCGGGCAGAGATCATCAAAAAACTGATCCGCATCGGATATCTGCATCTGAACCAGAAGAGCCAGGTGCTATCGCCGGAAAATCTGGGGGAAATGGTGTATGAGGTGGTGGATATGACCGTTCCCCAGCTTTTGAATCCCAAGATGACCGCATCCTGGGAAAAGGGACTGGACGGGATTACCCGGGGAACCGTTCAAATGTATGACTACCGCAGCAAGCTGGAGGAGTTTATCCGCAAAGAGACGGAAGGAATGATTCAGCAGGACTTAAAGAACTCGGTTGCGGAACGGATCCGTCCTTTGGCAGGAAAAAACAAAAAGGATATTCGCGCCAGCGTTCCGATCGGAGCGGTGTGCCCGGTCTGCGGCGGTCAGATTGTCACAACCTCCTTTGGCTATGGGTGCGGCAATTACAAGAAGGATGGCACCGGCTGTAAATTTGTGATCGGCAGCATCGCAGGAAGAGACCTTTCGGATGAGGAAGTAAAGCAGCTGCTGGAAACCGGGCGAACCGAGGTGTTGTCCGGCTTTACCTCAAAAAACAAAAAGAAATTTCGGGCATCTTTAATTTTGGAAAAAGATCCGGAGAAAGAAAAAGAAGTTAAAATCGGATTTGACTTTTCGAAGAATCAGCCGGAAATCATTGAAGGAGTGAGCTGTCCGGCTTGCGGCGGCCAGCTGGAAAAGGCGCCGTTTGGCTATGTCTGTGTCAATCGAAAACCGGATGAACCGGAAAGCTGTTATTTTGCCATCGGCAAAATTGCCGGCAAGGATCTGACGGTCACGCATGTAAAAAATCTTTTGACCAAAGGCAGCACGGGAACGATCCGGGGCTTTACCTCGAAAGCCAAAAAGAAATTTGATGCCTGTCTGGTGCTGGGAGAGGATGAGACGGGCAAAAAGGTTTTGCAGTTTGATTTTGAGCATGTAGAGGCAAAAAAAATAAAAGATGCGGTCTGTCCGCTCTGTGGCGGGGAGATTGTTCAGACACCCTTTGGATACGGTTGTGCGAACTATAACCGGAATCAGGAGAAAAGCTGCGGATTTGCAATCGGAAAGCTTGCAGGCGTGAAATTAAAGGAAAGTCAGATCCGACAGCTGCTGCTTACGGGAAAGACCGATGTGATTTCGGGCTTTACATCAAAAGCAGGGAAAAAATTCGATGCGCCCTTAAAGCTTACAGAAGACGGGCGAATTCAATTCGACTTTCCGGAGCGTCCCGAGCCCGAGAAAACCACATGGAAATGTCCGAAGTGCGGGCAGATGCTTCAAAAAAGCCAATGGAATTATCAGTGCGACTGCGGATTTCGCATGCGCAGAAGCATTGCGGGGCTCGAGCTTTCGCCGGAAACGGTTTCCGAACTGCTGGAGCAAAAGCGGACGGCACAAAAGGTCACCGGCTTTACTTCAAAAAACGGAAATCCGTTTGACGCATACTTAAAGCTGACAGAAGAGGGCATTCAATTTGAATTTTAAGGAGGAAAAGAATGGAAGCATGTAAAATTAAAAATCTATATAATATTTCGGAAACCATTGCCGCGACCTTGTTTGAACGGCATGAATATCCCTGGGAGCTGCTTCCCGAGATCGGTGCGTATATCAGGGAACTGGGAGAAAGTCTTGACCCTGCGTTGTATGAAAAGCGCGGCGAGGATATCTGGGTGGCAAAATCTGCAGATGTCGCACCCACCGCATATTTAAACGGGCCGTTGCTCATCGATGAGGGGGCGCAGATCCGGCATTGCGCTTTTATCCGGGGAAATGCCATTGTTGGAAAAGACTCCGTGGTCGGCAATTCCACCGAATTAAAAAATGTCATTTTATTTAACCATGTGCAGGTTCCCCATTACAACTATGTGGGGGACTCCATTCTCGGTTATCGGTCCCACATGGGAGCCGGCTCCATTACCTCCAATGTAAAATCCGACAAGACCTTGGTTGTGGTCAAGAACGGAGCGGATGAGCTGGCAACCGGATTAAAAAAATTCGGTGCCATGCTCGGTGATTGTGTGGAGGTGGGCTGCAATTCGGTTTTGAATCCGGGCACTGTCATCGGGAAAAATTCCAATATTTATCCGTTATCGATGGTTCGCGGCGTAATTCCGGCCAATTCCATTTACAAGAAGCAGAATGAGATCGCACAAAAGTATTGACAAACGCCTTTGGATGAATTATTGTATTATAAAAGTAATACAAAACTTTTATCCAAAGGAGTTTTTTTATGTTAGAAGTGAGAAATCTTACAAAGAAATATGCCAAAAACACAGCGGTGGATCATGTGGATTTTACGGTTTCCGGCGGTCAGATCGGGATTCTGCTGGGGCCGAACGGTGCAGGAAAGTCCACCATCATCAAAAGCATTGCAGGGCTGCTTCGTTATGAGGGCACAATCACGGTCAACGGTCTGGATTCCCGTTCGATCGATGCAAAAAAAATTTTTGCCTATGTGCCGGAGCTGCCTGCGATGTTTGATGCCCTTACGGTGCGGGAACATCTGGAGTATATTCGGAGAGCCTATCACAGTGACATTTCCGATGAGGAAATTACCGCACTGCTGCGGCGGTTTGAACTGGAGGATAAGCAGGAGAAGCTGGGAAACGAGCTTTCCAAGGGGATGATGCAGAAGGTGAGCATCTGCTGCGCACTGGCGATACAGCCCAGCGTGATCCTGCTGGATGAACCGATGGTAGGACTTGATCCGTCAGCCATTAAAGAATTAAAAACCGTTCTCCTGGAGCTGAAGGAAAAAAACATTACCATCCTGCTGAGCACCCATATGCTGGAAATGGTAAAAGAGCTTTGGGATGTCATGTTTGTGATGGACAAGGGAAAAATAACCGCTGTTTTTGACAGGGCGCAGACCAAAGACAGGGACATTGAGGAGCTGTTCTTTGAAGTGACAGGTGGTGAGCAGCATGAGTAAAAGTATGTGGTATGTTTTTTCGCGAACCCTGATCAACCGGATCAAAAAAGCGGCAAAAAAACCGCTGACCTATGTCGGGCTTGCGGGGGTGATTTTATACGCGTTGCTGATCATCGGCAGCTTTTCTGTCATGATTGAGGACTATGGGCTGGACACGACCGAGGGCTTTACGGTACTCGTATCCCTTGCGATGTTTTATATCCTTCCCGCCAGTATCATCCAGTATGCCAAAAGGAAAGGAATCATTTTCCGTCAGTCGGAGGTTCACTTTATCTTTGCTGCACCGGAAAATCCGAAGCTTGTGATTCTCTATGCCGGAATCAAAAATATTCTGGGCTCACTGATATTGGGAATCGTGGCAGTGATCTTCGGACTTGTTGCATGTCATGTATCTGTTTCTAAAGTCGTGATTTATTTTCTGGTTGCCGTGCTTTTGGAAATTGTGATTGAAGTGGATTGTATGATTGCCTGCTATGGGAATGAAAAGCTTCCGGAGCGTTTCTTTGTTGTCATGAAATGGCTGCTGTATGGAATGATGGGCATTTTTGGCGTGGTGGCAGTCTGGATGCTGTACCGCTATGGTATTTCCGTCAGTACAATGAAGACATATCTGACGTTTCCGGTCATACAGATGATTCCGTTGTTCGGATGGGAATTGTCCTGTCTGCAATTGATCCTTCTGGGACCGACAGTCCTGAATGTCACAGGCACGGCGCTGTATGTGCTGCTTGCTGTGGGATTGACGATCTATGCCGTCCGGATGCGCTGCAGGGGGGAGTATTACGAGGATGCCATGAAATTTGCAGATGACTATGCAGAGCGTCAGAGCAAGGCGAAAAAGGGACAGATTTCGATCGGAAAGAAGAAATTCCGCGCAAACGTAACAATGCGCTACCAGGGCAGCTATGCAAAGGCCATCTACTATCGGCAGCTGCTGGAATACAAGAAAAACCGTTTTTTTATTTTCGGCGGACATTCGCTTTTGTTTTCGGTGGCAGGAATCGTTTTTATGGTGCTTGGGTTCTTAAACGGAGGGGACGATGGTTCCTTTATCGGAATGAACAATATTTTTGTGCTTCCGATTGTCGAGGCGTATCTTCTCGTAATCTTCAGCGCCTATGCCACAAAGTGGGAGAAGGAGTTGGAAAATCCATACACATTTCTCATCCCGGACACTCCGTTACGTAAAATGTGGTATGCCACCCGGGTGGAGCATATCCGGGCATTTGCAGACGGCTGTCTCCTCTGCATACCTGCAGCAATCGGAATCCGGCTTTCGCCTGTGTATGTGCTGCTTTCCATTCTGCTTTATGTATGTCTGAATGCAAACCGGCTCTATTTCGGGATGGCTGCCTCAGTGGTTCTCGGGAAAAATTTCGGTCATGTGGGCATCCAGCTTTTGCGTATTCTTGCGCAGACGGTTGTTCTTGTGATTGCCATGATTCCGACGATTGTGTTCGGAGTGCTGGTATCTGAGACTGCCGGGTTTCTTGTGATGCTGGCAGTGATTTTTGGACTTACCGTTGCAGGGGCAGTTCTTGCTTCTGCGGCATTTGCACGGATGGAAAGCAGGGAATAAAGTATAAAAAGTGATTGCCTGTGGACGTTCAGCCCACGCCCATTCGCAAAACGCACTTTCAGTGCTTTCCGCTGCTGTCGCAGCTTCTTTTGCTCATAGCCGGGCGTTCCCCTCATAGCCGGTGTCAGATGTTTATTCATGCAAGCATGATTCGCATCTGACACCGGCTATGGCTGAACTGAAAAATATATAAAAAACCACTGGACGAATGGATAAAAATGTGCGAAAATTAGGCTAGTCTGTCGAATGATCAGCAGCGTTCGACAGGAGCGATTGATTTATTGAAAGGAGACTAAGCATGATTTACACGAAGGAAGTTGAGAACATGTGCCCGGTTGCAAAGGGTGCGAAGCATGAGCCTGCTCCGATTCCGGAGGAGGGAAAATGGGTTCACTCCAAAAAAATCGAAGACATTTCCGGATTTACACACGGTGTTGGCTGGTGTGCGCCTCAGCAGGGTGCCTGTAAGCTGTCACTGAACGTGAAAAACGGAGTGATTGAGGAAGCGCTGATTGAGACCATCGGATGCTCCGGTATGACCCATTCTGCGGCAATGGCGGCAGAGATTTTACAGGGAAAAACGATTTTGGAAGCTCTGAACACAGACCTTGTTTGTGATGCCATCAATACCGCGATGAGAGAGCTGTTTCTGCAGATCGTATATGGCCGTACCCAGAGTGCATTTTCCGATGACGGTCTGGCAATCGGTGCGGGACTGGAGGATCTTGGAAAGGGACTCCGCTCTCAGGTCGGCACAATGTATGCGACCAAGGAAAAGGGCGTTCGTTATCTGGAGATGGCAGAGGGCTATGTAACCGGAATTGCACTGGATGCAGACGACGAGGTGATCGGATACCAGTTCGTATCTCTTGGAAAAATGACTGACTTTATCAAAAAGGGTGATGATCCGAATACTGCATGGGAAAAGGCAAAAGGACAGTATGGACGCGTGGATGACGCGGTTAAGATTATCGACCCGAGACAGGAATAGAAAAGGAGAGAGACGAACATGGCATTATTTGAATCATATGAGAGAAGAATTGACCAGATCAACGCTGTTTTGAACAGCTATGGCATAAGCTCCATAGAAGAAGCGGAAAAAATCACAAAGGATGCTGGACTTGATGTTTACGATCAGGTAAAGAAAATCCAGCCGATTTGTTTTGAGAATGCATGTTGGGCCTATACCGTAGGTGCAGCAATCGCGATCAAAAAAGACTGCAGAAAAGCCTCCGATGCCGCTGCAGCAATCGGTGAGGGACTTCAGGCATTCTGTATCCCGGGTTCTGTTGCAGACCACCGCAAGGTAGGATTGGGACATGGAAACCTGGGCAAGATGCTTTTGGAGGAGGAGACCGAGTGCTTCTGCTTCCTTGCAGGACATGAGTCCTTTGCGGCTGCCGAGGGTGCAATCGGTATCGCAGAGAAAGCAAACAAGGTGCGCCAGAAACCCCTTCGTGTAATATTGAATGGTTTGGGCAAGGATGCGGCACAGATTATCTCCCGTATCAACGGCTTTACCTTTGTGGAGACACAGTACGATTATAAAGAAGCAAAATTAAACGTGGTATATGAGAAGGCATACTCCAACGGAGTCCGCGCAACCGTAAAATGCTACGGCGCAGACGATGTACAGGAAGGCGTTGCCATCATGCACAAAGAGAATGTAGGCGTATCCATTACGGGTAATTCTACGAACCCGACACGTTTCCAGCATCCGGTTGCCGGCACCTACAAGAAGGAATGTGTAGAGCAGGGCAAGAAGTATTTCTCGGTTGCTTCCGGCGGTGGTACGGGACGTACCCTGCACCCGGATAACATGGCTGCAGGTCCCGCTTCCTACGGTATGACAGATACTCTGGGACGTATGCACTCCGATGCACAGTTTGCAGGATCTTCCTCCGTTCCGGCGCACGTTGAGATGATGGGACTGATCGGAATGGGCAACAACCCGATGGTTGGAGCCACCGTTGCGGTTGCGGTTTCTGTTGAGGAAGCTGCGAAGGCCGGGAAGTTCTAAGTATACTTTGTAATATAAATATGTGGTAAGACTGGAAAGTACCGTGGTCACAGAGACCGCGGTATTTTTTTATGCGCAGGGGCACCATTACCTTGACAAACCTCGCAGGAGTGATAGTATAATAAAAAAAGCTGTAAGGCTCAGATCAAGAAAATGAACAAATAAAGGAGAAAACGCATGAACGTGACAATTTCAGACACCATAAAATACATTGGTGTGGACGACCTTACCCTGGATATCTTTGAAGGACAGTATGAGGTGGAGGAGGGAATTTCCTACAACTCATACCTGATATTAGACGAAAAGACCTGCCTTCTGGACACGGTAGATGCCAGAGGAACACAGGAGTGGGAAAATAATCTGGAGGAAGCTCTGGCAGGCAGAAAACTGGATTATCTGGTGATTCATCACATGGAGCCGGATCATGCCGGAAGTCTCGGCAGATTACTGGAGCTTCATCCTGAGGTAACTTTAGTGGGAAACGCAAAGACCTTTCAGATGGTGCCGCAGTTTCTGGACAAAGAGCCCACACAGGAAAAGCTTACCGTAAAGGAAAATGATACCCTTTCCCTCGGTGAGCATACCCTGACCTTTCTCATGGCTCCGATGGTACACTGGCCGGAGGTTATGGTGTCCTATGAGAGCAAAGAAAAGCTTTTGTTCTCCGCAGACGGCTTTGGCACCTTTGGCGCTTTAAGCGTTCGAGGTCTGGATGACTGGGCATGTGAAGCGAGAAGATATTATTTTAATATTGTAGGAAAATACGGCGCTCCGGTGCAGACCCTGCTCAAAAAGGCGGCAGCGTTGGATATTGCCGCGATCTGTCCGCTGCACGGACCGATTTTAAGGGAAAATCTGCCGTACTATATCGGATTGTATGATACATGGAGCAAGTATGAGCCGGAAAATAAGGGCGTATTTGTCGCCTATGCCTCCATCCACGGCAATACAGCCGAGGCAGCACAGCTTCTGGCAGAGCAGTTAAAAGAAGCAGGTGTGGAAAAGGTCGCCATTTCCGATCTGACCAGAGATGACATGTCAGAGGCCATCGAGGATGCATTCCGCTATGACCGGATGGTTCTGTGTGCCTCCAGCTATGACGGCGGGGTATTCCTGCCGATGGAGAATTTTCTGGTAAAGCTGACTGCAAAGGCATATCAGAATCGCAAGGTGGCATTGGTAGAAAACGGTTCCTGGGCACCCAGCGCGGCAAGAAAGATGACGGAATATCTTGCTGCTATGAAAAATGTTGAGGTGCTGGAGGATGTCGTTACCATTCGCTCCACCGTGAAGGAAGAGACAAAAGAAGCCTTAAAACGACTTGCCGGTGAGCTTGTATAGTTTCAGAGGGAGGTGCGTTCATCTATGGAAAACCGCATTTTTAACAACACCCATGTCCTGGCATGGCTGCAGTATTTTTCGGATCATACAGAGGTGGATCTGGAGCATGTAAAGATTCTTGATATTACCAGAAAAAACAAGAATCTCATCCCCACAGTGGAAGCGCATCGCAGTGTATTGGTATTTACCGAAGCAGGACATGCCGATATTTTTTACCGCATGTACAATGCGGGACTGGGAGAGTGCATTGTCGTATACAACGAGGGCAGCGAGCCGTCCGGTCCGATCAAGCAGAGCAAGGTGGCAGATATGATCGATCGGGGGATCAATGCCTCGGCAGGCATGCTGATTCTGAATGATCACGCCCGCAGTACCTTGAAATTCGGTATGGATAACCGGGCATTCGCCTATGGCTCTGTCCGCTATGTAGGTTCCGAGCTCCGTGCGATTATTCTGTCAAAGATGCAGATTAATGAGGGGAAAAATATCTGTGTCATATCCGGGGAATCCATCGCAGTGGAGGCAGCTATTTTAGACGGCGAGGGAACTGTGATTGCCGTCGAGTACAATTCCAATGACCGCAGTACATTAGAGGACAATGTAGGACAGTTCGGCTTGAACAACGTGGTTATTATTGATCATGTGGACGAGCAAACCATGAGTGGTCTTCCGGTTCCGGATGTGACGATGCTTGTGGCATCAGCCAGCATGGAACAGGAGATGGAGTACCTTCTGAGCATCAATCCGAATATGGAGTTTGTGGTCTATACACTGGACTTTTTCGTGGCGGCATCTATGACTGCGCTCTGCAAAAAGCTGAATATACGGGATCCTGAGATCGTCCAGATTTCCGTATCCAAGCTTACCAGCAAAAACACCTATCAGGCGCAGCCTGCCCCGTGGTTGATTTCCTGCAAGGCAGGAGAGTAAAGCCGCTGATTAAGTGCTGAAGGATGGTTAAGAAAAAATTTTTAAAATTTTTCTTAGAAACCCTTGACATCTGAAAGAACATAGTGTATATATATAATTGTACTTGCTGCAAAGCAAGTATAAAAATTTTTCATAACTCATGCCCAGTGCTATTAATTTAGCACTGGGTACTCCCCGAAATACCAGCCGGAATCTTTGATTCCGGCTTTTTTGCGCAGGGGCGCATAAGGAAATATTTCGGAGGAGGAAGCCCAATGGGCGAAGCTCATTTCAAAATGGCTTCCGACGACATGGCAGGTGACGCGAAGCGGCGCGTGCCGATTCCATCTGTCGCCGAATGCGCCCCGCGCGGCGAGTAGGACAGATACATCTGTCCTACTCGATGAAAACGCAGGAGCGCGCGCACCTCTCAACTTGACAAATGTTTTTTTTATGCTAGAATGTTACATAGTGTTCATAGGAGCACAGAAGGAAGGCTTTCGTATGAGAAAACAGGCATTATCTATTTTGGTGGAAAACACATCCGGCGTATTAAGCCGTGTTGCCGGTCTATTCAGCCGCAGATGTTACAATATTGACAGCCTGACGGTGGGGGTGACTGCCGATCCGAAATATTCCAGAATGACAATCGTGACAAACGGCGATGATCTGATGCTCGAACAGATTGAAAAGCAGCTGGCCAAGCTGGTGGATGTTCGGGATATCAAAATTCTGGATCCGAACAACTCGGTTACCAGAGAATTGATTCTGGTAAAGATCAAGGCAAAGGATACGGAGCGTCAGGCAATTTTAAGCGTCACGGAGATTTACCGCGGGAAGGTTGTGGATGTGACCAATGATTCCATTGTGGTAGAGCTTACCGGACATCAGGAAAAGCTTGACGCATTTATGAATCTGCTGCAGGGCTATGAAATCCTGGAGCTTGCGAGAACGGGTATCACCGGCTTGACCCGAGGGTCGTCGGATGTTACATATTTAGATTAATTATTTATTTTAGGAGGCTATTAAAATGGCAGCAAAAATTTATTATCAGGAAGACTGTAACCTTGCCGCATTGGACGGAAAGACCATTGCAGTGATCGGTTACGGCAGTCAGGGACATGCACATGCATTAAACGCAAAGGAGTCCGGTTGCAACGTGATTATCGGGCTTTATGAGGGAAGTAAATCATGGGATCGCGCCGTACAGCAGGGCTTTGAGGTATACACAGCAGCAGAAGCGGCAAAAAAAGCTGACATCATCATGATTCTGATCAATGATGAGAAGCAGGCTGATCTGTATAAAAATGATATTGAGCCGAACCTTGAGGCAGGAAATATGCTGATGTTTGCACATGGCTTTAATATCCATTTTGGCTGTATCGTTCCGCCGAAGGATGTAGATGTTACCATGATTGCACCGAAAGGACCGGGACATACCGTTCGGTCTGAGTATCAGGCAGGCAAGGTGGTACCGTGTCTGGTGGCTGTTGAGCAGGATGCGACCGGAAAGGCTTTGGATATCGCTCTGGCATATGCACTTGCCATTGGCGGTGCAAGAGCCGGTGTTCTGGAGACAACCTTCCGTACCGAGACGGAGACGGATTTATTTGGTGAGCAGGCAGTGCTCTGCGGCGGTGTTTGTGCACTGATGCAGGCAGGCTTTGAGACACTTGTAGAGGCCGGTTATGATCCGAGAAACGCATATTTTGAGTGCATTCATGAGATGAAGCTGATTGTAGATCTGATTTATCAGTCCGGCTTTGCAGGAATGAGATATTCCATTTCCAATACGGCAGAATACGGTGATTATGTGACAGGACCGAAGCTGATCACAGAGGAAACCAAAAAGACCATGAAAAAGATTCTTTCCGATATCCAGGACGGCTCCTTTGCAAAGGAATTTTTGCTGGATATGTCTCCTGCCGGACGTCAGGTTCACTTTAAGGCTATGAGAAAGCTTGCAGCAGAGCATCCTTCCGAGAAGGTGGGAGAGGAGATCCGCAAGCTTTACAGCTGGAATAATGAAGAAGACAAGTTGCTGAACAACTAGTTGCTGAATAGAAAAAATATTCTGCGTATGCAAAAGCTCTTATCACAGACGGACGGATGATCTGTGGTGAAGAGCTTTTGTATCCGGGCTTTATTGCCGGAGTGATACGTTTTTGTAACGATTCAGTACCAAAAGGGCTGAACCGTTACACTTTTTTAGGAGGATATAAGCATGGGAATGACAATGACGCAAAAAATTCTTGCCGCGCATGCCGGATTGGACAGTGTCAGCGCCGGACAATTGATTGAGGCAAACTTAGACCTGGTACTTGGAAATGATATTACATCACCGGTTGCGATTCACGAAATCGAAAAAATGAAGGTGGACGGTGTCTTTGACAGGGATAAAATTGCACTGGTAATGGATCACTTTGTCCCCAACAAAGATATCAAATCTGCACAGCACTGTAAGTGTGTGCGGGAATTTGCCTGCAAGCATGAAATTACTAATTTTTATGATGTGGGAGAGATGGGAATTGAACACGCGCTGCTGCCGGAGAAAGGTCTGACTGTTGCCGGAGATGTCATTATCGGTGCGGATTCCCATACCTGTACCTATGGAGCATTGGGCGCTTTTTCTACCGGTGTGGGAAGCACCGATATGGCGGCCGGAATGGCTACCGGAAAGGCATGGTTCAAAGTGCCCTCAGCCATAAAATTCATATTGACCGGAAAGCCGGCGAAATGGATCAGCGGAAAGGATATCATCTTACATATTATCGGCATGATCGGCGTAGACGGGGCATTATATAAGTCGATGGAGTTTGTCGGAGACGGGATTGCGTGGCTTTCCATGGATGACCGTCTGACCATTGCCAATATGGCAATCGAAGCGGGCGGAAAAAACGGTATTTTCCCGGTAGACGATACGACAAAGGCGTACCTTGAGGCTCATTCGAAGCGACCCTATCAGGTGTATGAGGCGGATCCGGACGCGGAATACGATATGGAATACACGATTGATCTGAGTACACTCAAACCTACCGTTGCGTTCCCGCATCTTCCGGAAAATACAAAGACCATTGATGAGATCGGGGATATTCCCATTGATCAGGTGGTAATCGGTTCCTGCACCAACGGCAGACTGGAGGATCTTCGGATTGCAGCTTCCATTCTGAATGGGAAAAAGGTAAAAAAAGGTCTTCGCGTCATTGTAATACCCGCTACACAGCAGATATATCTGGATGCAATGGAGGCAGGCTATATTCGCACCTTTATTGAAGCCGGCGCCATTGTAAGCACCCCGACCTGCGGACCATGTCTGGGCGGTTACATGGGGATTCTGGCGGAGCATGAGCGATGTGTATCCACCACGAACCGTAATTTTGTAGGACGTATGGGACATGTGGATTCTGAAATATATCTGGCAAGCCCGGCAGTGGCAGCTGCAAGTGCACTTACCGGAAAAATTTCCGCTCCGGAGGAGTAAAACAATCTGTTACGATCTTATTGGTTTTTAGGCTCAACATAATATGGGCATATAGTTAGGAGGCGTGTAAATGAAAGCAGCACACGGAAAAGTCTTTCGGTTTGGAGATAACGTGGATACCGATGTCATTATTCCGGCCAGATATCTGAATTCATCAGATCCCGAGGAACTGGCAACCCATTGTATGGAGGATATTGACAAAGAGTTTGTAAAGAATGTAAACAAAGGAGATTTAATCGTTGCCAATAAAAATTTCGGCTGCGGTTCTTCCAGAGAACATGCACCGATTGCAATCAAAGCAGCCGGTGTGAGCTGCGTGATTGCGGAGACGTTTGCCCGGATTTTTTATCGGAATGCAATCAACATCGGACTGCCGATTATTGAATGTAAGGAAGCAGCAGAGCAGATAGCCGCGGGCGATGATGTGGAGGTAAATTTTGACACCGGAGAAATCCGGGATCTCACGACCGGAAAGACCTTTCAGGGCCAGGCATTCCCGCCGTTTATGCAAAAGATTATTGACTGTGAGGGACTGGTAAATTACATCAACCAGGCACAATAACGAACCGAAAGCTCTCTGAACAGCTACGACTGTTGGGAGAGCTTTTTCAGATAGGCGAGATATTTGGGGGACAGCTTGATTTTGGTGTACAAATCCGCATACTCCTGTGCCGTATATTCCAATATGTAATTTTGTGAAAAATTCTTATGAACCTTGGCGGCGATTGCCAGATCTACGGCCTTGTTATAGGCGACCGCAGCCTCTGCTTCGCTGTCAAAGATTCCGACCTTATAGACTCCCTGTATGTGAATGGATGCCCGGTATCTGATGCCGTTATTTCCGGAAACAGCCGTTACCCCGTTATATTTACTGATGATTTCAAGGTTGGAATAGCGAAAATCCATGGGATCTCCGTTTACAAAACGATAATCCCGATTCAAAACGGCGTAATTTTTGATGCCATATCGTGAGAGCAGCGAGATTTGCATTCCGTAATCGTTGACATAGAGATGTCCCTGTCGCTGCAGAATACGGTGACCGGAAAAGAAAAACAGATCATCGATATCAAATTTCAATTCTTCCCCGGGTGACAGATAGTAGGTAAAAAAGCTTTTCTGGAGATAAATCGGATTGCCGATGTAGATGTGATTATCCCGGAAATTGCACAGGCTTACAATCTTATCAAATGAAAGGATCGAATAACAACGGAATAAGTCCGGTGACAAGGGCACCGGCGTGTGCAGAATTTCATCGGCTGCGAGATACGCACAGTGTGCTTCATCCTGCGTCGCGTAGCTTCCCAGACTGATGTGCTTTCCGTGATAGGTAATGTTGGAACGGTAGTAGACGCTGCCGTCTTTTTTTTTCGCTGTATATACTCCGGTCAAGATGACAACTCCTTCTTTTGTAATTATTGTTCAGCGGTTGACCACTGGACGCTGCCAGCACGATATCATTCTCTTCGGGGCACGCTCTCGCTACAGGAAAAACGCAACGGTACTAGGCTTGCACAATACGCAAGCCAAGAACCGGCGTTTTTCAAGTACCCCGAGAGAGTATGATATCGTGCTGGCAGCTGTTTACTGGCAAAATAATGAATGATCTTCGTATTCACGATGATTATAGCATAAATACAAAAGGATTGACAGCAGGAAACGAATTCCTATATAATGACTTGTAGCGTATTGGTTGTGAACTTTATGCAAAAGAAGCTGCAGCAGCAGCGGAAAAAGAGGATGAAACAACATGGAATTATTCTATTCAAGTACGAGGGGCAGCAGCGAAACAGTTACAGCGTCTCAGGCAATTTTACAGGGACTTGCCGCAGATGGCGGATTATATATGCCGACAGAAATACCGACACTTAACCTCGATATCTCGAAGCTGTCCAAAATGTCCTATCAGGAAACGGCCTATGAGGTCATGAAGCTTTTTCTGACAGATTTTACAGAGGAAGAGTTAAAAGACTGTATTGCTCATGCCTATGACAGTAAATTTGACACGCCCGAGATCGCTCCGCTGGTGGATGCGGATGGTGCATTCTATCTGGAACTTTTTCACGGATCTACCATCGCATTTAAGGATATGGCCTTATCCATTCTGCCTTATCTGATGACAACAGCAGCGAAGAAAAATCATGTGAAAAACGAGATTGTGATTCTGACCGCCACATCCGGAGATACGGGAAAGGCAGCGCTGGCAGGGTTTGCGGATGTACCCGGAACCAAAATCATTGTCTTTTATCCGAAAAACGGTGTGAGTCCCATTCAGGAAAAACAAATGGTGACGCAGAAGGGGAAAAATACGTTTGTAGTCGGGATTCACGGGAACTTTGATCAGGCGCAGACCGGTGTCAAAAAGATGTTTGCGGATCCGGAATTAAATGCTGCCTTGAATGAAGCCGGGTATCAGTTTTCCTCAGCCAATTCCATTAATATCGGACGTCTGGTTCCGCAGATTGTATACTATGTATATGCCTATGCCAAATTATACGAAAATGGTGTGATTGAGAAAGACGAAAAAATAAATGTCACAGTGCCCACCGGAAACTTTGGCAATATTCTGGCCGCTTATCTTGCCAAAAACATGGGACTTCCCATTGATAAGCTGATATGCGCATCCAACGAAAATAAAGTGTTATATGACTTCTTTACAACCGGAGTCTATGACAAGAACCGCAAATTTATACTTACCTCATCGCCTTCCATGGATATCTTAATTTCCAGCAATCTGGAGCGTTTGATTTATCGCATTGGCGGAAACGATGCAGAAAAAAATGCAGCGTTTATGCAGGCGCTGAACGGGGAAGGGCGGTACGAAATCACCGCAGGGATGAGAGAGCAGCTGACAGATTTCTACGGCAATTATGCGGATGAGCAGGAGACTGCTGCAGCAATCCGCACGCTGTACGATAAGACCGGATATGTGATCGATACTCATACTGCAGTTGCGTCCAGTGTCTATTCCAAATATCGGGAAGCGACCGGGGATCAAAAGAAAACTGTCATTGCTTCCACGGCCAGCCCGTTTAAATTTCCGCGGAGTGTCATGAATGCCATCGATGAAAAATATAACTCCCTGAACGATTTTGATCTGGTGGATGAATTGAGCAGCCTTGCAAATGTTCCGGTACCTCAGGCAGTAGAAGAACTTCGCAGTGCCGAGATTGTGCATAGGACAGAATGTGAGATAGAAGAGATGCCGGAGGTTGTCCGTAGGTTTTTGGGAAATGCATGATGCCGGGGGGAAGGTTGTAGGGTTTGGATTCTAAGGTCATGCCGACGGAGTCGGCATTGGACTCTTTGCACAAAAAGCTCTGGGAAAAGCTAGCTTTCCCCAGAGCTTTCTTGCGCAAAGGGTTCACATCGTTTCACGATGTGAACCTTAGAATCCAAACCCTGCAACCTTTCCCCCCTGGCATCATACCCTACCCAAAAACCCGCATCGGAAAATTCACATTCCAATGCGGGTTCTTTCATCATATTCAATCAACCAACTAGAAACTTAACAGGAAATTCACGGTTCCAAACGGGAATATAACCGGGAATACATAGATTGGTGTATCACGCTTGAGCGTTTCCTCTTCGTGAACCATCGGAGGACACAGATTTAATTCCAAAGAGTGTTCATTGGACATATTTACATTAAACAATCCATTATGTAAATTGATGAAATCCTCCAGCGCAGCCTGCACATACTCATCAAACTCCGTGAACTCCTCCTTTGCGTAGCGGGAAGCAAACGCAATTGCAGTCGTTTTGCTCATGTCAAGACCTGCATCAATCGTCAGCGGACCGTTAATCTCCTGTGTCACACAGTAATTGGTCAGATATTCCGTCTTTAACACCGGATTGAGCGGAGTAAAGTCCTTTCCGATGAAACGAACAATATCGTTGAATAACAGACTCAGGAACGAAATTGCTTTTTCAGAGGTGGCGGTAGAGTCAAAGTTGCAGAACTTGTTAATAAGCTTTTCTACCATATCCTTCTGTTCATGCGCAGTATCAAGATCATAAATTTCATTGCCGGATTGATACTCCTGAAGCAGATCCTCAAACTGGGCATTGGTCAGGAGACCGTCCTCAATCAGAATCTGTCCAAGCAACAGATAGTCCGGTTTCTGAGAGGAAAGCAGTTCGTCTACCTGCTCACTGGTAAGATAGCCGCCTTCAATGGCTAACTCGCCAAAACGTTTATCCTGATGTGTCTGCATAATGACAATGGCATCAACCTCTGCAGATGTGAGCAGACCGGCATGCATAGCGAGGGTTCCAAGCTTCAAAAAGGTTGTGGATTGCTTATGCAATGCGTTGACAAGATCTTCTGCAGAAATAGCACCTTTACTCAATAGGAAATTTCCAAAAAATTGTGTGTACATAAAATCGATTCCTCCGCTTTAGATTTCAAAATTTATGGCAATAATTGAACGAAGCTGGTCCGCATTCAAAGGCTTCTGTATAAAATCCTTTGCACCGGCCTCAATCGCTTTTTTCAACTGTGCCTGCGTTCCGACCGAAGATACAATGACAATATTGGCAGAAGAATCCTCTGCAATGATTCCTTCTACGGCACCGATTCCATCTAATACGGGCATTACGATGTCAAGGAAAGTCAGATCCGGCTTTTCGGCCTTGAACTTTTCAATCGCTTCCTGTCCATTTGCAGCTTCTACGAAAGTAGGAGATCCCCATTGAGCAATCGTATCCTTTAATTGCTTTCTGGATAAAATGGAATCATCACTAACTAAAATCTTTGCTTCGTCTAGTTTCATAATTTCTTACCCTCCATCATTTAAGCAAAAATAAAACATCTCGAACTCTATATTACACTAATTGTATATAATTTTCAACAAAAAATAGAAAAAGTTTGTGAATTTTGTGAATGGCTGTTTGGATTGACAAAAAAAGTAAAAAAAAGTATGGTAAAGGCATGGCTTTACAAAATAAACAGGAGAAGATGGATGGAACATTTTGAAACAATGCTTTTGGTAGCGGCGGTACTGATTCTTTTGGGTCTTTATTGTGTGATTGCCGCGATCCGTATGAAAAAGACAGGAAAAATCAGTTCCCTGATTGCTTCGTCAGAGGAAGCTGCAAAATGTAAAAAAACCAGGGATTTAATTGAAGAGATGTATCTGCCGTTTCTGGGAATGGGCATCATATGTATTTTGTTCGGCGGATTTTCTATTATTGATAAATGTTATTATGCATTTCCGGTGGTAGTACGGCTGTTTGCCTCGCTGATCTTTTTCGGCACCTGTGCCACAGTCATTAGCCGCCAGCGCAAGGTGAGGAGGAAATATTTGAATTTATAAATGTCATATAAAAGAGCGGGTGTATAGAGTGATAGGTTCACATCGTTTCACGATGTGAACCCTTTGCGCAAGAAATGTCAGGGAAATGCTAGCATTCCCCTGACATTTTTGTGCAAAGAGTCAATGCCGACTTCGTCGGCATGACCTATCACTCTATACACCCGCCCTTTTATATCACATTCTCCCCTCAGCGCTGGCTGAACGGTACGTAAGCCTGACGCTCTCCGATATTTTTATAGGCAGGACGCATGATCTTTCCATTCTGGGTAAGCTCCTCTAAACGGTGCGCACTCCAGCCTGCAATTCTCGCAATGGCAAAAATCGGCGTGTAAAGCTCCAACGGAAGATCCAGCATATGATAAACAAAACCGCTGAAAAAGTCCACATTCGGGCTGACACCCTTGTATATTTTGCGCTCCTCGGCAATAATCTTCGGAGCCAGACGCTCCACAAGCGAATAGAGCGCAAATTCCTTTTCGTATCCCTTTTCTACCGACAGCTTTTCCACAAAGCTCCGGAATATAACCGCACGCGGATCGGAGAGGGAATACACCGCATGTCCCATACCATAAATCAGCCCTGCGTGATCAAAGGCTTCTTTGTGAAGAAGCGCTGTCAGATAAGCGCCCACTTCCTCCTCATCCGTCCAGTCCTTTACGTTTTCCTTCATATCCTCAAACATCTGTACTACCTTAATGTTGGCACCGCCATGCTTTGGTCCCTTCAGTGAGCCCAGCGAAGCAGCAATGACAGAGTAGGTGTCCGTACCGGACGAAGATACCAGATGCGTGGTAAAGGTGGAATTGTTACCGCCGCCGTGCTCCATATGCAGAATCAGCGCAATATCCAAAAGCTTTGCTTCCAGCGGACTGTATTTGCTGTCCGGACGCAGGATATGGAGAATGGTCTCCGCCGTGGACAACTCCGGTTTCGGCGTATGGATGAACAGACTTGCTCCATCATGATAGTGCCGATAGGCCTGATATCCGTATACGGACAACAACGGGAACAGACTGATCAGCTCCAGACACTGACGCAGTACGTTAGGCAGTGAAATGTCGTTTGCCCGGTCATCATATGCATACAAGGTAAGAACGCTTCTTGCCAGCGTATTCATCATGTCCTTGCTGGGAGCTTTCATGATGATATCCCGTACAAAGCCGGTGGGAAGCGTACGATATTCGGACAGGATGGAACAGAATTTTTCCAGTTCCCCGGCTCTGGGCAGCTTTCCGAATAAAAGCAGGTATGTACATTCCTCAAAACCGAAATGGCTTTCGGGAGAAATGTTTTTTACCAGATCCTTTACGTTGTATCCGCGGTAAAATAATTCACCTTCTGCCGGAACGACTTCGCCATTCACAACCTTGGTGGAACACACCTCGGAAATATTGGTAAGTCCGACCAGCACACCCTTTCCGTTTAAATCTCTAAGCCCGCGCTTAACATCATATTCGGTGTATAATTCAGATGGAATCTGATTTGCATCAAAACACAACTTTGATAATGAAATTATATCGGGGGTCAGTTCGTCAAAACTATTTGTTGTCATATCAACGCCTCCTTTATACAATTTTATTCATATAGTACCACAAAAAGCAAATCTGACACAAGAGATTTTAGAATATTTTAATAATACTGGATTTTTTGCGAAAAAAAAGCTAGAATGATTTTAGATGTGTGAGGGGTCAAAAGGTCATGCCGGGGTGGGAGGCGGGGAAAAAAAGGCATATCT
>JAFUTQ010000043.1 GCA_017484135.1 Lachnospiraceae bacterium | reverse complement strand
CCGGAAGATTTGAATTTGTGTTTACTCCAAAACATGGTTCGTGGCTGAACTTTGTTGAAGGATTCTTTAGTAAACTTACTCGCCAGTCCTTAAAAGGTATAAGAGTGAAAACAAAGGACGAACTGGTAGAGCGAATATATAAATACTTTGAAGAGGTCAATGCAGATCCTGTTGTCTATCACTGGAAATATAAGCTCGATGAGATAAATCCGGATGAAAAGATACAGGTTGAAACGCTACCTCCCAAAAAGTCCAGTTAATTGCTGACGGTTATACTAATTATCATGCGTCAAGTAAAAGATAATCTTGCGCAGTTCATGAAGAAGGATGCTTATAGCCATATTAGCTACGGAAAATTTGTTTCCAGCTTTATTACAATGCCTATACCGCGTCACATTCATAGGCGTAGCTATCCCGATAAACCGTCTCCGGTGCAATATCTATTTCTCCGTTGTTCCAGGTGATCACACCGTGAAACAGCGAGAGATTCCGGAAAACATTCTCGTCCTTCAGTGGCAAAAATGCAGATCCCTCCAGCTTTGTGGTATCGAAAAGGCGCTTTTCTCCGGTTGAGAAGGTTACCAGAAGCATTTGCCCTCTCAGCGGCTTCGCCTCCGTAACCCGAATCCCATCCTCCAATTTACCGGCATAACAGATATCATTCATGATATACATGGTATTCTCCTCCTTACATCGGCGGGATCTTATCGAAATGCTCGCCTTTCACAGCAAGATTCCACGCCCGATATGCTTCTTCCTCATGGAAAGCCAGCCACCCTGTTACAATCTTTAATTGTTTTCTTGGAAGGGACCCCGCCAGTAACTCTCCATCAATTCCAATAGCAGCTTCATATTCTCCATAGTACACATGTACATGCGGCTTATTGTGCTGTCCGGTATCACGAAACAACATATAAATCACCATTCCTCCAAAACGACTTAATTCCGGCATGCTATATCCCTCCTTTTGGCTTCGCAGCAGTATTGTTCTTGTATTTATGATCAAGATACCGTTTGATTTCTTCCATGGTAATTTCACCACGCTTTTCTTTGTCGATATAGGTCTTAAACTCCTGGGTTGGCTCCAATCCGACCCCCTTAACTATGTTATGGACAAAGAACGGACGCCCCGGGAGGGGCAGGTTACTTACCCTGCAATGCAGGACGGCCGGGCTACCTACCGGCTCTGGCACATCAACAAGATGCACGTTGCGTTTTTATCTTTGTCATTTTTCTTTATATGAAGCACCGTTTGACGCAACATAACCTATTGCCCTATAACCTTAAGTTCTCCTCAAACTGCTTTCGGATATCACGACCTCCATACATAATCCGCACAATATATACAGTCTTCGCTTCCTTCTTCAGTTGATAGAAGAGGATAAAGTTGTCCACAGGCACAAATCGAAGTCCCTGGCTGCGCCACGGTTCAAATTCGTATAGCGAGAATCGGAAAGGCATCTCAGTGAGCCCGTCAGCAACATCCATGATCCGGTTTACCTGTCCGGCCGCCGTCTCCGGAACCATCAGCTTCTCCGCAATATAAGTATAAATATCCCGCAAATCCTGTCTTGCTTCACTTGTATACTCTATGCGATAACTCATACTCCAAAGTCCCTTTTCATTTCGGCCCGAAGATCCGCCGCCGAAATAGTGCGTCCGGCATCAATGTCTGCCATTCCTTTGCCGATTTCCATATCAAACTGTTCCTTGGAAAGTGATCCATACGCGAGAGGGACCCTTTCCGGCAGTTTCATTTCAAAAGGAATACCACGCTGCAACACAACCTGACGCAGAAACATACCCACCGCATTGGACATCGGAATCCCCAGCTCATCAAGAACCTTTTCTGCCTGTTCTTTTATTCCGGGCTCAACTCTTGCAAATACATTCGCTGTTCGTGCCATATCCTCTCTACCTCCTTTGCCACCAGTATAGCAAAAACGATTGCGGTTTGCAAGCGAAATGCAAATAGGCAACAGAAGCGAAGAAGGGCGATCTTTTTTGTATCGCCCTATGCATATTTAAGTTAGAATGAGCAGCCCCCTTGCGAGGACAGTTCAGCATCCGGAATCGGAAGTCGGCGTTTCTTCTCCAGATCTACCTCTTTTTCCCGCAGTCTCTGCTCCCATTCGCGCAGCACCTTCTCGTTGTTGGCCATCAAATCGCCCCGCTTAGCCGTCGCCACAAGATTATTGTATTTCTTAGGAGACACCTTATAATCGCCTCCCAGAGTTTTAGGAGGTTTTGGCATAGCCTTTACTTCCTTTTCTGTCATGATCCGGACGCTGAGCTGCCGGTTCTTCTCTTGCAATTCTTTGTTCTGGTCCGTCAACTCCTTCTGAGACTCTTCCAGCGCCTTGACTACGGTTTCCTTTTCAGCGATAACAGTATCCAGTTCCTACTGCTTTCTGCGTTTATACTCAAATCCTTCCAGCCCGTAGTCCGATTTATTCTGCCGATGTTGCTCCTTTTCTTCTTCGGTCATACGATCATAAATTTTGCAGTCCTCCACCTCAGGCTGGCAGACCAGAAGCGCGTAGATACGGCTGATGGCGGGGTATCGGATCATCTTCCGGTACAGATGTTCCTGTATCTTCCGTTTCAGGAGACAGCCATTTAAGTCTTCCAGATAGACACCATGCTCATAGACATACGAGATCTCCCGCAGGATAAAGAAGGGAACCGTGGCAATGATCTCCTCCACGATAGCCACATCAAAGGGGCTGGCCGGATTCCCATCCTTGTCCAGGATATGAAATCGGTCGAGATCCGGTTCGGTCTCCGGCGGCTTCTCGTAGCATTCAATAAAACCATGCAGGAGTTTCTAGATCTCTGTCCGGTGATCCAGCTTTCTCAGATAGTCTTTATCCTTGAAGAGCTTCCAGCCCTCCCGGTAATCCAGATATTCCTCCCGGAAATACTCTTCGAGCTGGTCGTTTTGCTTCTTTGTGGAACAGGCCGGAACGAACAGATAGTCCATCCGGCAGGTACCCAGGAAGGCAATCGACTGAAGATACTCCAGGAGACCCTCCAGATTGAAAAACCCTTCCCGGTTCTCCAGTATAGCCACGGCACAAAAGCCGGCATCAATGATACTGAGAGCCAGATCCGCATTGTCCACGATGAACATGTATTTTTTGTCCACCGAATCCGGCTCTGTGTGCATATAGGTTTCAAATATAACCAGCCTTGATCCATGTCCCCCCATCCGAGTTGAGGTAGATCTTCTTTATCTTTTTCATGTCATAATTCGCTTCTATATACGCATACACCTCATCCCACAGGGCTTTGTTGTTCCCGTCCCCACGGCAGAGAAGTAATGTGCGTTTATCAGCCGCTTCCTTTTGCTTTTGGGTGCTTCCGGTTCAATCCCCTCATAGACATAGATCAGCTTGGTCATGGCACCATTTTTCTTGTAGCCTCGATCATCCCGCTCAATGTCCTCTTTTTTGTTTTGAAACTGCAGGAAATAGTGGTCTTCATCTGCATCAATGTATAAATACTCGACTTCTTTTTTCTGCTCCGGAATCTGAAAATTAGGTGGAAATATCGTTTTATGCAGCAGATCTTTTACTGCCTGTTTGCTTACCTTCTCTTCGCTTGAAATGGCTTCCCCACCCTTGCGGTAGGAGGTCTGCAACGCCTCTTTATATAACCTTTCAGCAGCTCCCTCCGACATGTGCTGGTTCTCCGTAAAGCCCAGTGCCTTATCCAGAAGATAACACATAAGTTCCTTTCCATCCTCTGTCCGTTTACTCTTGGAAGTAAATTCTTACCTCAAATAGATAGCATAAAGCTTATTTTTGTAAATATTCCTGAATCATTTCAAGATTACGGGAAATCGGAAGCATTCCATCAAGTTCTCTCACTTCGCAGCCAATTTTGCTGATGCTATCTTCAACCTTGGATTCCGGTAAACCCAATATAAGATTTCTAAACGAAAGTTGTTGCTCATACATATCTCCGCCTGCAATCACTCTGGAACCCCAACGCTTCTCCTCCCGGGCTTTCACTCTCTTCACCCTTTCTGCTGCTTCTGTTTTTTACCAGAACACAACCTTGATTGTCGAAAGGATGTCTTCGTTCCAATTCATGGTGACACCGCTGATAATATATTCCGGATGCAAAACAACATCCTTCGCAATGGCCTGTTCCACTTCGTCCTTACTTCTTGCCACAGAATATGGCAAATCTCCAAGATAATTACATTGCACATCATAGTTTTCTTCCAGTGCTGACTGCCTTGATTCTCTCTACTCAGGAAAGTAGTAATCCTCACAATCAATTTCAAAATATCCCAATTCTTTCGCTAACGCATGTGCCAATGTAGACTTTCCACTTCCGTTTAATCCTACTATCGCTATACCTTCTCGCATCTCAAAACCCTTTCAAAAAATATCTGAGCATAATTTACAATTAAGCATTCCTAACTGTATTCCTCACCGTATTTGCTTCAGCATATATCCGGCATACTGCCTGGCAAGTTCTTCATCATATGCGACTTCCGTTCCCTCAACATATTCGCGCATTGCATCCCGGATCAGTGCATGGTATTTCACTGGAAGCGTTTTAAGCGCCCACTCACCGCCTTCTTTTTTCGAAAGGACAAGCTCCTCCTCTTTATATGCCAGCACCCTTGCCAGGTTCAATGTCAAATACATGGTATTCTCCGAGATTTCCTCTATTGCTTCTGCAATATCATTCCATATAGAATCCATGTAAGCTTGCTTTGGAACTTCGGCAAACACAGGCCCTATAGGTTGCCCATATATGCATCTGCCTCTTTTCCTTATGATCGTAAAATGAGCAGCAATATCTTTATCACACCCTTTCATCTTCTGAATATAATCATCTGGATTTTCACGATACCAGTCAAGATGCATTGCAGAAAAATGTAATTCAAACGGAGTAGGATACGCGAAAGGATTACATGCTTCTCTGGTAACAATGCTCATCTCAATTCCCTTTGCAGGACCTGAAGTGTTAAGCTTCACCACCATATCCATGTATCTTTTTTTTGCATCATCTGAGAGGGGTTCATTCACCACAACAATCAGATCAATATCGCTCTTTGCGGGATTAAAGCATCCCATAACAGCGGAACCATGCAAATAGATTCCTGTCAGATTGTCTTGTAATATTTCTTTTGATTGTTCAACAAACCTGTTTAACAATGTATCCATGGCTAGATTCTGCATATTTTTCCCTCCACATTCAAATACCTTTTTCTTAATTATATCTCATATAAACACTACGTTCCTTGAAATTCAGCTTTTTCCAAAATTCTATACCTCGCTCATTCCAAGTCAGAACTTCTATATCTATCGTGTCCACATCCAGATATCTGAGAAGTTCATGAAATGCCTGCTCTCCATAGTGCATTCTCCGATATGGACAATCAATATAAAACTGGCGGAGATACAGGGAAGTACTGGAGTTTTTCACTAATGCGTAACCTACTACTTTCCCATCAACCCCAAAGAAATAAGCATCGTATTCCGTTTCCAAAAAGCCCTTCATTCTATGATAAAGTTCCGTTTCACTCATCTGATTATCGCTTTGCTCATCTTCAATCAAGCATTTATTAAATGCAGTCAAAACAGACAAATCATCGTTATTGCATTTTCTCACCTTCATAGGCCTCTCCCTCTCTGATTCATGAGCCACTTTGCAACACCGTCATCCTCATTACTCTCAATGAGCCCTGTGGCAACCTCTTTCAGTTCATCCACCGCATTCTCCACAGCGTAACATTCATCCGATATTTCAAACATGGGAATGTCATTAATGGCATCTCCAAAGGAAATCACCTTGGTGCATCCCCACATTTCTTTCAATTTCTTGATCGCATTCGCCTTGGATGCCATAGCCGGCATAATTTCACACCAATATTCCGGTCGGTATAGTTCCTGCTGCATGGTACAGCGATATCGACTGTCCTTTGAAAAAATACTATAAATAGGCTGCAGTTCATCCTTTTCCCCAATACAGGTAAAATAGAACATATCACCCTCATAAAGTGCTTCAATATCTGTCACAGCTCGAAAACGCTTATCTCCTTGCCGCAGGCTCAAATATCGCCTGATTCCCAGATTTTCATTTTGCGGAATCCATGATACTTTTTCGATGCCATCTATGAAAGAATACACTAATGGGCTAATATGATGCTGGGTTAAAACTTCTTTTACCCTGCTTCTTTCTTCCTCAGTGAAATCCTCTTTGGAAAGGATTTCCCCGGTGGATGGCTGAAAAATAAAGGCACCATTATATGCAATAATGGGAATGTTCATAGACAATCCTTTGGTAACCTTCGATGCGGATACCAAAGATCTGGCAGTCGCATAGGTAAATAGCATACCCTTATCCACAAGATCGTTGATTGTTTGAATACTGAATGAACTGATACAGTCTTGTTTATTAAGCAGTGTACCATCCAGATCGGTGACGTATAATATCTTTTCCATGATGATTCTTTTATCTCCCCAAGCAATAATAGTATCTTAAAATGGCTCGATGTGGATTCGAACCACAGCCTTCCCCTTCATAAATATACTTATTAATAAATATACTTATGAAGGGGGACGTCTTACCGTTTGACTATCGAGCCCTAACCAAATTACATAAATGTGGTAATTGTTTATTTAACGAATCATCAGCCCTATATATCGTGTTTATATATGCATAAATAGCATTTTCACAACGACTTTGACTGTATCTTCTCCATACAGCTTTGAGTTCCTCCGGAATATCTAACACTATTTTATCATAATCATATTCAATTTGAGAGAACAAAAATGTCGCCAATTCTACACTAGACCTTGAAAACATGACAAAATCATCAAATATAATCTCATCATACGGATTTGGCGCTATTAATTTGCTGAATTTGCTCTCTTTTCTAAAATCATATTTTTTAAGTTTCTTATATTCCACCTCGTGAGTTCTCACATCACACAGATCGTGAACAGCAGTATTTCTAACTAAGCGATAGTAATTACACAACTCGTATAATTTTTGATATTCTTTAGGCAATTTCCCTACAACATTTTTTACTACGCATTCTAACCATGACTCTTTTGGATCCTTGGCATTATGTGCCTTCTTACCAAAACACTTAATTTCAGCATCCATATCTTTTAAAAATGTTTCAAAACACAAATTGACATTTACAATATAGCTTCTGGATATGGCATTAACCATAGTCGCAGAATCGTAGCTTGTTAAAGTGATTTTATTTTTTGTTGCCAATTCAATAAATGAATCTCTTTTTTCTATCTCCAATGCATGCTCATCCAGAAAACACCTTTTTGACAACTCGACAAATTGACTAATCGCACAGTATTGTCCCAATATTGTCTTATAACTATTTAATATATTTTTCTTCTGCATAGTACCTTCCCATCATTACAAAAACTGCAAGCATTTTGCAAGCACGCAAAACGGGAAGCCTTGATTTTACTGGCTTCCCGCAGTTTTTAGGTCACTCAAACTCAATCGTCCCCGGCGGCTTACTCGTCAGATCATACATGACCCGATTGACCCCCTTGACCTCATTAATGATCCTGCTCATGACCCTCTGGAGCACCTCAAACGGAAGCTCTGCCGCTTCGGCCGTCATAAAGTCGATCGTATTGACCGCTCTCAGCGCCACCGCATAATCATAGGTTCTCTCATCCCCCATGACACCCACGGAACGCATGTTGGTCAGTGCCGCAAAATACTGACCGATGCTCTTATCCAAGCCTGCATTGGCAATTTCCTCCCGATAGATTGCATCCGCATCCTGTACGATTTTTACCTTCTCGGCGGTTACCTCGCCGATGATACGGATACCAAGTCCCGGTCCGGGGAAGGGCTGGCGAAATACCAGATATTCCGGAATCCCAAGCTCTAACCCGGCCTTTCTCACCTCATCCTTGAACAGACTGCGCAGCGGTTCGATAATCTCCTTGAAATCTACATGCTCCGGCAAGCCTCCCACATTGTGATGGGATTTGATGACGGCCGACTCGCCGCCCAGACCGCTTTCCACCACATCCGGGTAGATCGTTCCCTGCACCAGAAAATCCACTGCTCCGATTTTCTTTGCTTCCTCCTCAAAAACCCGGATAAATTCCTCACCGATAATTTTTCGTTTCTGTTCCGGCTCCGTCACACCCGCCAGCTTGCTGTAATAGCGCTCCTGCGCATTGACCCGGATGAAATTCAGCTCGTATGGTCCCTCCGGTCCAAACACCGCCTCCACTTCGTCTCCCTCGTTTTTTCGCAGCAGCCCATGATCCACAAACACACAGGTCAGTTGATTGCCCACTGCCTTAGACAACAAAACCGCCGCCACAGAGGAGTCCACGCCACCGGAAAGCGCACACAATACCTTGCCCTTCCCAACCTTCTTTCGAATCTCCCGGATGGAATTTTCCACAAAGGAATCCATTCTCCAGCTGCCTGAACAGCCACAGATATTTCTCACAAAATTATACAGCATCCGCGTTCCTTCCGTCGTATGCAAAACCTCCGGATGAAACTGGATTGCATAGAGGTTTTTCTCCGTATTCTGCGCGGCAGCTACCGGACAATCCGCAGTATGCGCCACCACCTCAAATCCGGACGCCACCTCAGAAATATAGTCAAAATGGCTCATCCAGCAGATGGTCTTCTCGGATACCTCCGTAAATAAGGCAGATTTTGTATCCACGAACACCTCTGTCTTTCCATACTCCCGCACCGGCGCTTTTTCTACCGTTCCGCCCAAAACGTGCATCATGAGCTGTGCCCCGTAGCAAAGCCCCAGCACCGGGATTCCCAGTTCAAACAATTCCTTTCGGTATGTCGGCGATTCCTTCTCATAGCAGCTGTTCGGTCCGCCGGTCAATATAATTCCTTTTGGATTCATTGCTTTGATCTGCTCGAGATCCGTCCGATAAGAATAGATTTCACAATATACGTTACACTCTCTGACACGGCGGGCAACCAGCTGATTGTACTGTCCGCCAAAGTCGATGACAATTACTTTCTCCTGATTCACGGGATATTTCCTCCTAATTTTCGGATGTTCCAGACAACTCCCATTTATTATAAGGTAGTATTTGTGCAAAAACAAGCCTACTCCAGCAAAAACTTGTCAATCCCGTTTGCGATACCTGTCGCCATTTTGTACTGATAATCTTCTGTCGCCATCAATGCATCTTCCTTCGGATTCGTCATATATCCCATCTCTACGATTGTGACCGGAACCTGACACCAGTTGATGCCGCTCATGGTGTCCGTCTCCCATACATATTCCTTTTTACAGCCTGTCGCAGCCGACAGCTCGTCCAATACACAGTCTGACAAAGCCCTGCTCTGTGCATAAAGCCAGCTATTGTAGGGATTGTTCGGTGTCTGACAAATCGTCATCGCGCCCTCCGCCGATGCATTCTCCGAACCGTTGGCATGGAGCCGGACAAATGCATCCGCCTGCGCCTGATTGGCGACCGCCGCGCGTTCGGAATTGCTGATATTCACGTCATTGGTGGTGCGCACCATAATGACCTCGTAGCCTCTCGCTTCCAGCTCCTCCTGCAATTTCAGGGAAACCGCTAACGTCAGCTCATACTCATAAAGTCCGGTGCTTGTCCCCTTCGTTCCTCCGGTCACCTTTGCTTTCGTCTCGGAGGCTCCGGGACCGATGGGCTCCTGTTCCGAATTGCCCTTCGACTGATGTCCGGCATCGATTACTACCACAAAGCCGTTTTCTCCCTCGGTCTTCTCCCTGACATATGCACCGGAGATATAATATACCCCGCCGTCATACTGCACACTCCACCAGTCTCCCTCCTGCCTGATGCCCTGTACAATCTCATGCGCTTTCAAGGTTGCATAGATATCAGATTCGGTGGACGGTTCTGTGCGGACATGAACCGTGCTTGTGGTATATAGCTCCGTCAGCGTGAGGTTTTGCTCTTCGTCGGTTTCGCTCTCTGCTTCACGTTCTGTTTCCCGAAGATCCACATCCTCTGTTTCTTTCTGCTCTGTTGCTTCCTCTGCAAGAATCTCCTCTGCCTGCACCCGATCCGTATCAGGGCTTAGCGCTTCATCCGTCTGCGAATTTTTTCCACAGGCAATCAGACAACAGCCAACAAGCATAATCAGACAAACAAGCAGGCTTTCTCTTTTTAATCGTTTCTTCAAATCTCTCTTCCTTCTTTCTTTTTTCTCCACTCTGTCTCCGCCCTGCAGGTTCATAACCGGTCGCAGCTTAAAATTACATATAACCCTCTCACCATAAGCTCGCATACCGGCTTACAGATGGACTTCCGGGGGGGGGTATCCGGCGCGAACCGGAATAACTCCTCACACCCTGTCCATCAGAAACCGCTTAACTCTCAGATCATCATATAATAAATCTCTGTTTTTTTCAAATATCTATACATGCAGATGAAGATACTTTTCGCGGGTTGCCATGCCGCCCCGGATATGCCGCTCGGACTTATTGACATCCAGCACCTTTCTGGCCTCCTTTGCCAATGACGGATTGATATGCATCAAGCGGTCGGTCACATCCTTATGTACCGTGGATTTTGATATTCCGAACTGCCTGGCCGTCTGACGAACCGTCGCATTGTTATCAATAATGTATCTGGCAATTTCGATTGCCCTTTCTTCTATATATCCTTTCAAGGAAATTTCCCCTGTCACACATATTTATCTAATTGTATGCCTGCTTCAGCACCGGTATGACCACTTCTTACGGAAACCTATCTCTATCCGGCATATGTTTCATTTCCAAAATAAACAGCTGCCAGAACGATATCGTGCTGGCAGCGTCCAGTGGGCAACCACTAAATAGCAACCGACATTTTATCACTTAATACTGGATTTTTTTTTCTGTAGTGCTATAATACCTTTTGATCGATATACAAGTGAGGATAAAAAAATGTTTCAGAATAAACCCACGATCAGACAGGCTCTCCGCATCATTATTGTTGGCTGCGGAAAAGTAGGCATTACATTGGTGGAAAATCTCACAAAAGAGGGCAATGACGTTACCATTATTGACAAAAACCCCGAAAAGGTGCAGGAGGTCAGTAATCTGCATGACATCATGGGCATTGTGGGGAACGGCGCCAGCTACAGCGTCCAGATGGAAGCTGACATTGACCATGCCGATTTGTTTATTGCGGTGACGGATTCTGACGAACTGAATCTGCTCTGCTGCACGGTGGCACGCCGAGTCGGTAACTGCGCCGCCATTGCACGTGTCCGTACCCCGGATTACAGCAAAGAGGGCAGTTATTTGCGGGAAAAGCTGGATCTTGCGCTCATCATCAATCCGGAGCTTCAGACGGCCCGGGAGATGGCGCGTATCCTGTATCTTCCCACTGCGCTGGAGGTGAACTCCTTTGCGCACGGTCAGGCAGAAATGATTAAATTCAAAATCCCGGAGAATAATCTGTTAGACGAAATGACCATTGCACGTCTCGGAAAGACAATTGCGCCAAACCTTCTGATCTGCGCCGTAGAACGCGAAGGTGAGGTTTATATTCCCTCCGGTAATTTCCGTCTTTCCAAAGGGGATCTGATCTCATTCGTAGCTCCCCATAAGGAAGCAATTGCCTTCCTAAAGACCATCGGTTTCAAAACCCATCAGGTGCGGAATACCATGATCATCGGCGGCGGACGATCTGCATATTATCTGGCAGACCAGCTTTTACGCATGGGAATTTCCGTAAAGATCATCGAGCAGAATCGGGAGCGATGTGAGGAACTGAGCATTCTTTTGCCGAAGGCCGTCATCATCAACGGAGACGGAACGGATGAAGAATTGCTGAAGGAAGAGGAAATCCAGACCATAGAATCCTTTGTACCCTTGACCGGAATCGACGAGGAAAATATTTTGCTGACCCTGTACGCGCGCAAAATGTCCAATGCAAAGGTCATTACCAAAATTAACCGCATGAACTTTAAGCAGGTAGTGAGCTCCTTAGATCTCGGCAGTGTCATCTATCCCCGCTACATTACCTCAGAGGCCATCATCGCCTATGCCCGCGCCAAGAAAAACTCTATGGGCAGCAATATTGAAACCCTGTACTATATGTTCGACTCCAGAGTAGAGGCCATTGAGTTCCGGGTATATGAGGAATCCCCTCTGACGCATGTGCCCCTGATGAAGCTGGCGCTGAAGAAAAATCTGCTGATTGCATTTATCAACCGCAACGGCAAGATTATCATTCCAAGCGGTCAGGATACCATTGAGGTGGGAGATACCGTCATGGTCGTTACGACTCACACCGGGTTTCACGACATCAAAGATATTGTCGGATAGTGGAGGCAGTCATGGGCAATACCATCATACGTTACATTTTAGGACAAGTATTAAAAATTCAAGCCATTCTGATGCTGCTGCCCTGTCTGGTCGCTTTGATTTACAGGGAGCATGTCGGCGTGTATTATTTTGCCACTGCTGCCGGCTGTGCGCTCTTTGGCATGCTAATGACACTGCGTAAGCCGACACAGGCGGTATTCTATCTGAAGGAAGGCTGCATCACGACATCCTTAAGCTGGATTCTCTTAAGTGTTTTTGGTGCGATTCCGCTCTTTCTTTCCGGCGAAATCCCATCCTTTATCGATGCGCTGTTTGAATCTGTTTCCGGACTGACCACAACCGGAGCAACCATTTTGAGCGATGTCGAAGCCCTGTCCCACTGCTCGCTCTTCTGGAGAAGCTTTTCCCATTGGATCGGCGGCATGGGCGTGCTGGTCTTTATGCTGGCGATCATTCCCTTAAGCGGCGGCTCCAACATGAATCTGATGCGTGCAGAAAGCCCGGGACCGTCCGTAGGAAAGCTGGTTCCGAAAATCCGCTATACCGCACGCATTCTGTATATTATTTACTTCAGCATGACCCTTGCTGCGATCCTGATGCTGGCACTGGGCGGCATGCCGCTCTTTGACGCGGTCAATACAGCTCTCGCAACGGCAGGAACCGGCGGTTTTTCCATCAAAGCAGACAGCATGGCCGGTTACTCTGCATACATACAATGGGTCGTAACGGTTTTTATGATATTGTTCGGCATAAACTTTAATGCCTATTATCTCCTGCTGTTTCGCAATTTCCGCAAGGCCTTTGGCATGGAAGAGGTACGATACTATTTGCTGACGATTCTTGTTTCCACCGGAATCATTTTTGCGAATATTGTAAACACCTCCTCCAGCGCGTTCCGCGCCCTTACCGATGCGGCATTTCAGGTTGCCTCGATCATGACCTCCACCGGATTTTCCACGGCGGATTTTAATCTGTGGCCGCACACCAGCCAGACGCTTTTGGTTCTGATCATGTTTATCGGAGCCTGTGCCGGAAGCACCGGCGGCGGAATAAAGGTATCACGTATCATGATTCTTTTGAAATCTCTTCGGAAGGAAATTACTTCTTATATCCATCCGAAAAGTATCAAAAAGATTCGGATCGAGGGAAAGCCCGTCGAACATGAGGTGGTACGTTCTGTCAATGTGTACATTATTACCTATTTGATTATTTTCGTCGTATCTGTATTCCTGATCTCCATTGAGGAGCGGGATCTGGTCACGAATTTTACCGCGGTGGCCGCAACCATCAATAATACCGGCCCAGGTCTGTCAATGGTTGGTCCGGTTGAAAACTTTGGTTTCTTTTGCGGTTTTTCCAAATTCGTGCTGATGCTTGACATGCTGGCGGGCAGATTGGAATTGTTTCCGCTTCTGATCTTGTTTTATCCGGCAGCATGGAAAAATGTGTGGATTCGAAAAAAACAGCCATCCCCTTGACCGGGTGGCTGTTTTCTTATTTTGATTCTCAATTGCAGCTGTTACTGTATCAGCCGCGGAAATCGATGCTCTGTCCCCACAGCAGCTCTTCCGGGGTTCTCACGTAATCACTCAGGCTGTCATAGATCACGTCATTGACTCTTTGCGCCAACTCTTCCCATGAGGATGCCTTTACCTCGACGGTGTCCTTTTCCTTTGCCGCCTCGGCTTTTTCCTCCTTGCGCTTTTCTGCCCGTTTCTTTTCCTGCGCTTTCTGATCCTGCTTTTTCTGCTCAGCCTTTTCTGCCGCTTTTTTCTCGATACGCTCTTTCTGTGCCTCCAGAGACTTGTCTATTACAGCAAAAAACGATGCGTTTCCTCCGTCATTTACAGTCATACCCACGCCTTTTACATGGGATGCATTGCTTCCCAGGCTGGCCATAAACTGATTCATCTGGTTTGTAGCATTTCCGATGATGCCCTCGTACTGTTTCCGATAGCTCTCATCTGTGGCCATGCGCTCCACCTTATCCACATCGATCAGAACCGTCATCTTTCCCGATCCCGCATACTGGGACAGGTTTGCCTGCACGTTCGCCTTCTGGTCCTCACTGACGAGGATAAACTCCATGTTACTGTACTTCTTTCTCAGCTCCTGGTAATACTTGGCCGCAGTATCGCTGAGTTCCACATCTCCGATTGTCCTGCCATAATTTTTCTTTGCGGATGATGTCTTTTCGGTTGCAGCGTATTCTGACGCTGCCACTGCATTGGTTTGTGTGACTGTGCTCATATTTTTTCCTCCTTGAATATGTGGCGGCAATTCCTTTTGCCGCAAATTTAGACTCCTACACTTCTTATATCGACACAGGCAGCCACAAACTAAACCCTTTTGTCCTTCTATTTTCCTTCGTAGGTCACAACCGTTTTCACATCATATCCCGCAAGCTGTTTTCTTCCCTCCAGACCGGCAAGCTCCAGCAAAAATATGATCCGGACCACCTGGGCGCCAAGCTGCTCCACCAGCTGTGCAGCCGCCTTCATCGTTCCTCCCGTGGCAATCAGATCATCCACCAGCACCACCTTCTGCCCGGGTCTGATCGCATCCTTATGTATTTCGATCGTGGCGCTTCCATATTCCAGATCATAGGTCTGTGAAATGGTTTCACAGGGCAGCTTTCCTTTTTTCCGTATGGGGACAAATGCTTTTCCCAGCGCATACGCAATCGGCACACCAAACAGAAAGCCTCTGGACTCCGCTCCTGCAATCACATCTAACTCAACTCCGTCCAAAAGCTGAATCATCTGATCAATCGCCAGCTTCAGTCCATCCGGATCCTGTAATACCGTGGTAATATCCCGGAAGATAATTCCCTTTTTCGGGAAGTTCGGAATGCTTCTGATATAATCCTCTACTTTTTTCATCATACGGTTCTCTCTTTCTATTTTATATTTTTATATTACCATGACAGCACCTCTGTGCCGTCCTCTGTGACCAACACCTGTATCTCCCACTGGGCACTGGGCAATCCGTCCTCGGTATATGCCGTCCAGTTGTTTTTCTCATCGATATAGATTTCCGGTCGTCCCATATTTACCATCGGCTCAATCGTAAACACCAGTCCGGGAGCCAGCACCATCTCTGTCCCTGCCTTGCTGTTGTATCCTACCCACGGCTCCTCGTGAAACTCCTTTCCGACCCCGTGTCCTCCGATTTCCCGCACCACCGTATAGCCGTTGGCATAGGCATGATCATGGACAGCCTGTCCCATATCTCCCAGAAATCCCCAGGGCTTTACTGCCGCCAATCCGGCCTCTACACATTCTTTGGTAACCTCTACCAGCCGCTTCTTTTCCGGGCTTACCTCCCCGATCAGAAACATGCGGGAAGAGTCGGAAAAATATCCGTTCAAAATGGTCGAGCAGTCTACATTGATAATATCCCCTTCCTGCAGGATCACATCCTCGGACGGAATTCCGTGACACACCTCATCATTCACGGAAGTACAGACACTCTTTGGAAAGCCCTGATAATTCAGCGGTGCCGGTATTCCTCCCATATTGGTTGTTTTCTCGTAGACGATTCGGTCAATCTCCTCCGTACTCATGCCGGCTTTGATCTGCTCCCCCACATAATCCAGAACCGCTACGTTGATTTTTGCGCTTTCCCGGATTCCTTCCACGTCTTGAGGTGTTTTTATGAGGTCGTGTGTGGGCACCACATGCCCTTCCCTTCGATAACGCTCCAGCTTTTCATCAAAGGCCTGATGACAGAGCTTATACTTTCTTCCGCTTCCACACCAACATGGATCATTTCTTCCGATTTTTAATGCCATCGCTTTCTCCTTAATATGCCAAAATAATATGTCCGAAATCTACCCGGCTCCACAGTTCTTCGTTAATCTGATAGGTATGATTTTCAAGCAGCTTTTTATACGGTCTTTCCCCGGTACTGTACGCTTCAAAATCACTGTGCTCGGATGCCGCCAGAAGATTCTGGCTTTTCTCTGCCAACGCTTTCTTTTCCAGCGCCTGATCCAGCTGCGCTCTTGTCACGCCCAGCCTGTCCCTCTGTTCCTCATCCAGATCGCTCCAGAAATCCTCCTGCTTTAATTCTAAAGCCTTTTGATCCTCCTCGTCCAGCGTTACCTGATCCTTTTTGGCTTGTTGATAAAATATCTCATCATGAACCGCCATATCAATTACTGCCTGCTTTGCCAAAAGCTTCAAAAATCCCCCGTTATTCAGATACACCTTCCAGTAGGCTGTGGGATTTTGATAATTATACACATGTGCCTCCTGATCCATCAGCTGTTCTTCATAGGCGATATACAGCGCCAGTTCTCCCAATGTCAGCTCCTGCTCATCTACCGTCAGAACCGTCTCCTCCAAATGCTCCCGGAACACAATCTTGCCGGTCTGCCGGGATCGGGAAACTCCCGCAAAAATCATACCTGCCCCCAGCAGCACTAAGAACAGGATGGTCCATAGCTTATCCCTTTTTTTCACCTTTTTCTCCTGCGAATATATTCTTTCGCACGCTCAACAGAGCAATGTATCTCTACCCATTGCTCTGCACGCGCTTACCAGTATAACACGACTATACCATCTTTACAATTAACAATTTGCTCCCCTTTTCAATTTTTTCCTGCTCCAGCTCATTCGTTTCCACCAGCTGTGTTACCGTTGTATGGTTCTGTTTTGCAATGCTCCAGAGGCTGTCTCCCGACTTTACCAGATATCCGATCATGCCGGGACGCTTCTGAAGGGCATCCAGATCTGTTTCCTGCTCATGGATCTCTTCGATTTTATCCAGTTCCTCCTCTTCAAAGGCCAGAAGATCCAGATTCAGGACTGCCCGGATCTCCACCCTGCCATTATCTGAAAGCACGGCATCCAGCTGTTCAATCCCGGTATCCAGACGATAGTTCATATTCTGCACCGCATGAGGCACCTCGATGAGCTGTTCAAAGCCCAACATTCCTCTGTATGTACCGATGGGCATGGAATCGTCTGTGGTAATAAACATCAATGCAATTTCCAGGCTGCCTTCTACCTGAACTCCCTGCTCCTCCACTCTGGTTTCATCCACATAAATCTTTCCCTCGCAGGAGCAGATCTGCAAAATGTCATTCTGATCCTGATCCAGAGAAAGTCTGTCATTTACCTTGCATTTTGCATAATTTTTCGCCAGTAAATGCTCCAGCCGGATTGTCTCATGGGAAGGTACAAGCTCGCGGTTCAGAGAGTAGAGATCCTCAATAATCTGAACGTTTTCTTCCTTCCACATGCAGATATCCAGATCCAGTATCATATCCAGCGCAAGCACCCGTTCTTCTCCGTCATAGTCTGCCTGTACCTCCAGATCCGTGCTTCCCTGCTGCACCTGAATACGGTAAATCAGATTTTCTTCGCATTCGTCACAGGGAACCTCACCGCGGATCGGAACGCTTTGTTCCAGCCACTCCAAATGCCGCTCCTCGCCCTGCGCATAATAAAGCACATAAACCAGTGCTTCCCCGCTGATCTGTATCGCTTCATTGGCAACTCTGGTTTCGACTCCTCTCAGCTGTACACTGCTCCAAAGAATCTGCTCAATATTGGACTGGTTCTGCTGCAGCGTCAATTCCTGCTTCATGCGGAAATTATCCTTTTTGCAGCAGCAGAGCTGCAGAATATCCTTCTGCACCTTCTTCATTTCAATGGGTTCATCCGAGGTCACATCGGTCACGATCTGTTCCCTTTTCACATCGCTGATCTCTGCCCGAAGCATAAACAGTGCGCGAATGCTTAATTTACGGGAATTGATGATTCCAATGCTGATATCCTCCATCTGTGCCGTCACACGCACCGGATCCAGCTCATCCACGTCATCCATGCACAGCATTTCCTCAAAAGGAATCGTTCCACTCAGCTGATCCAGCTTCTTCTCCGACAAGTCATTGCGGTACAGCACCTCGAAGCAAAGGTTTCCCTTGATATAGATATGTCCATCGTTTACCCGGATGTTATCAAACCGTACATCCCCCTTTGTCTTCATCACCTTCACGATGTCCGGCTTGTAATCCATCAGATTGAAGTCATCGTCAATCGTCACCTGGCTTTCCGCATGTCCCTTTGCCTGATTCATATGTATATATGTTCTTTCTATCTCCACGAAAAAAGTCCCCTTCCTGAATTTATAACATTCTATTCAGGGTAAGGGAACTTTATGCCTTTTAACAAAGTTTCATTCGTATTTCTCTTGTAATAATATCTGTATAACTGAATGATAGAAGCTGAGGTGGATTCTCTTTCTTCTCATCCTGTACCAGTACGGTAAATACACTTGGATATGCGTTTTGAATCACGCCCTTTTGTATATCCACTCTATTGCGGCCTCTGTCCAGCTGAATCAGTACATCGCTTCCACACTGACTATGAACAGATGCACGAACTTTTGATAATTCTGCCTGCTGCATACTCTGGTCCTCCTTCTCTATTCACAAGACACATTATAGCATCTCTCAACAGAAATGTCAAAGGAAAACTACAAAAAACACACGGTCTTGCCCTGAGTAGGCAGGCAAACCACAATATATGGGAAACTGGGACTTTTCGCTACCGTCTCATTTTCCCCCGGTCCGATCAGTTCTGTGCGAACACACACAGCATTGCTGCTCTCGTACAGATCCGTTACCGCGACACTGTAGCCGCCGGTTTCCTGTTCCCCATAACCCCGGACAATATACAGGATATCATCACTCTCATAGGTAAGCTTAAAATCCATCTCCTTCTGCGCCTCAATCTGCGTCATCAGTTCTTCCGGTATCTCATGCTCCTCCACAATGGTAAATTCCAGCTCCTGTTCCTTGCTGCCGTCTGTCGTCTCGACGCTGCAGCCACAGATGCACAGCATCACAGCAAGCAGACCGATTGCAATCCTTCTTTTCTTCTTCATATTTTCTTATCCAGCCATTCCATTTGTCTGTTCGCTTACATTATATGAAGAGTGGCAGGCATCAAGAACTGTTGTTTTTCCGTTTTTCATATAGTATAATCAGTCTTGTGCGAAACCGCTGCTGTTTGCGGCGTGTGACAATGTTTATTTTGCGATGGAGAACTATATTATGATTCGTTTTATTTTTGCAATACTTTTCGCTGCTTTGTTTTTAATTCTGGGGATCCCGGTTTTAGGTGTCGAGTGGATTCTTCGGAAATTCAACCGCCAAGCCGCCGACATCAGCAGTCTGCGCATGGTACAGTGGGCCTTCAAGGTCATTCTCAAAATCTGCGGGGGCAAAATCACCGTCATCGGTGAAGAGCATGTGCTGAAGGATCAGCCGGTTCTCTACGTCGGCAATCATCGCAGCTATTTTGACATCATCCTGACCTATGCCCGCTGTCCGGGGCTTACCGGATATATTTCCAAGGACAATCTGGCAAAGGTTCCGCTGCTTTCCATATGGATGAAGCGGTTGTATTGCCTGTTTCTGGACAGACAGGATATGAAAAAGGGCTTAAAGACGATTCTTACCGCCATTGAACAGGTAAAAAGCGGAATTTCCATGTGTGTATTCCCGGAGGGAACCAGAAACCGGACACAGGAGGCAATGCTGCCGTTTCGTGCAGGTGCTTTGAAGATATCCGAGAAAACCGGATGTCCGATTATTCCTATGGCGATTTCCAATTCCGCAGAGATTCTGGAAAACCATTTCCCCAAAATAAAAAAGACCCATGTCATTCTGCAATACGGCGAGCCGATTTTCCCAAAAGAGCTTCCCAGGGAAACGCAAAAGCATCTGAGCGATTACGTTCAGGAACGAATCCGCCAGATGCTTTTGGAGAACGAAGCTCTCTAAATGGACAGTTCGATCAGCCTTTGACACAGCTCCGGAAAGCTCATCCCGACCGCCGCTGCCTCCTGCGGCAGCAGACTGGTGGGCGTCATGCCGGGAAGCGTGTTTACCTCCAGACAATACATCCTGTTTTCGCTGTCCAGCAGAAAATCCACTCTGGCATAGGTATCCAACCCGATCTGCTCCGATACAAGCTCCGCATAACGCTGCATCTCTTTTGTAACCTCCTCCGGCAGCTCTGCCGGACAGGTTTCCACCGCGCTCCCCGCTTTATATTTATTTCGATAATCATAAAATCCCTCAATCGGGGCAATCTCAATGACAGGCAATGCTTTTTTTTCTATCACGCCTACGGAAAATTCCCTTCCCTCAATGTATTCCTCGATCAATATTTCATCCTCATAGGAAAACGCCTCATCCAAAGCCTGTGTATATTCCTGTTCACTGCGCACGATGGATACCCCGATACTTGAGCCCCCGCAGTTCGGTTTTACCACACATGGCAAGGTCAGTCCGGTCTTTGCAAAGCGGTCTGCTCTCTCACTCTTTTTCATGGAAATTCCCTGCGGGCATGGTACTCCGGCCTGCCGGAAAAACTGCTTGGCAATTTTTTTATTCATGCAGATTGCACTTCCCAGATACCCCGTTCCGGTGTATTTGATTCCATACAGATCAAACGCCGCCTGAATCTTTCCGTTTTCTCCGTTTTCCCCATGAAGCGCCAGAAATACAATATCTGCCATACGGCACATGGCAATCACATTCGGTCCGAAAAAAACGTTTGACTGATCTTTTCTGCTGCTTCGGATCTGTGCAAGATCCGGCGCAATTTCCGGAATTCCTTTCACTGTAACACTGGCCTGTTCGGAATGCGCAAAAATATCCCTGATATCCTCCTCGGTGTCATGATAGCCCAGAAACACATCGAGCAAAATCACGCGATGTCCTTTTTCCCGCAATGCCTGCGTTACCATATTTCCGGTTGTCAATGAGACATCTCTTTCGGTACTTAAGCCCCCCGCCAATACAACAATATCCATCTGAACAATCTCCTTCTTTATTCATAAATAGTAATCTTCACGCTTTGATATATTAATTCAAGATTTATTTTCCATCAGTTTCTCGATAAGTTCTGAGAAATTCATAAAATGAGATGCCTTGACCAAAACTGTATCGCCCGGTCGAAGCACGGGCAAAAGCCGTTTGAGCATCGCTGCCTTTTCCCGGTCATACGAGACCGCCAGCTGTTCATTTCTCTCCCGCGCGCCGTCGGCAATCTCCTCTGCCAGCTCTCCGGCGCAAAACAGCAAATCAATGGGACACCCGCCTGCATAGCGTCCTACCTCGCGATGCAGCGCCCGCTCCTCTGTGCCCAATTCTCCCATGTCGCCCAGCACAGCAATTTTTCTGCCCACCGTATTTGAGAGTACATCCAATGCTGCCTTCATGGAAACCGGATTGGCATTGTAGCAGTCGTCAATTACCGTCATGTCCCGCACATGCAATACGTTGGTTCTTCCGCTGATCGCGGCGGCATCGGAAACACCCTGCCGGATTTCCTCCGGAGAAAGGTTCATGCGCAGCCCCACAGTGGCTGCTGCCAACGCATTGTACACATTGTGGATGCCCGGAATGGGAATATGTATGGGCTGCTCTCCCACAGGCGTGTGCAGCACAAAGTCAATCCCTTCCAATCCGTGATTTTCAATCTGGTCTGCCCACACCTCGGTGTCCCGGAGCCGATTCTGTGCGGTTCCATAAAACAATGGCGTTTTCCCTGCAACCGTCTCCACCTTAGCGAGCATATCGTCGTCTCCGTTTAATACGACCGTTCCGTTTTCCCGCAGATGTGTGAAACATTCGGTTTTTGCCTTTAAGATGCCTTCTCTAGTCTTCAGGTTTTCCAGGTGGCACCATCCGATATTTGTGATGACGCAGATGTCCGGCTTTGCCATGGCGGCCAGTATCTCCATTTCTCCGAAATCCGAGATCCCCATTTCCAGAACAGCCACCTCATGCTCGGGCTCTATGTCAAAAATAGTCAGCGGCAGTCCGATTCCGTTATTGTGATTCCCTTCTGTTTTTAACACGCTGTATTTGGTACCCAATACAGCGGCTATCATTTCCTTGGTACTGGTCTTTCCCACACTTCCGGTAATTCCCACCACCGGAATGTCCAGCCACTTACGATAGAACTCTGCCAGCTTTTGCATCGCCTCCACCGTCGAATCCACCAGAATGTAACCGCCTTCCACGTCCTCTAACGGCTTCTGGCATAAGGCTGCAGCTGCTCCCTGCGCGAGAACATCTGCCACAAACTTATGTCCGTCCACCCGCTCTCCGGGTATCGCTACAAATAAATCTCCCGGCGCGAGCTCGCGGCTGTCAGTCTGTACTCCCGTGATCCGGCGTGACAGATCTGCTTCTGTACCAATGTAGGTTCCCTCACATATCTCCGCTGCCTGACCGATTGTAATTGCTTTCATAGGCTCCTCCATCTCATTGTCCTGAAAACGCTCTTTAACCATCTTATACCTCTTTTCTGAAGTTGGCAAGGCAAAGCGACTACAAGATATACAGGGGACTCATCACTCTGGCAAAGTGACAGGGCATCGCCTCAAACAGCGCATCTGCCCGGTTGTAATATGGCTGCGCCTCTTCCTGCTCATCCATGCTCTCTCCTCTGCAATACAGCAGATAGGGCAGAGCCTGAAGCTTCTCGTGCTTTTCACAATACCGGATCCCCAGATCACATACCAGAACCGCATTTTCCTTTATTCCCATATTATGCAAAAGAAGTGCATAGTTGTGCAAAATCATCGGATAGAATTGTTCTTTCTCCTCTGTATCCACAATGCGCTCTTCAAAATATACCTTTAGCATATCCCACAAAAAAAAGGTATCCCGATATTCTTTTTTTCTGTAATGCTGGATTGCGATGTTATTGATGATAATCATTTCATTGAATGTATAGAATCGTTTCAGATTTGCATAATCCCCGATACTCAATCCCGTACAGGAAAGTGCCTGTCCGAGCTCCTCAAGCACCTCATCGGCCGGTGTCTTTGACTGACTGTGGATAATTGCCTGCATGGACAGAATAAACTGTCGGCTCAGCGGATCCGTTTGCTTCTCCATAGGAAAATCCTGTGTGAGCAGACGCAGCGCCCGCTCCGTCTCATTATCTGCCAGCCATCGGCGGATTTTATGCAATGCATAATCCTGTTCTACCTCCAGACGCGACAGCTGCAGTTTCCTGATACACGAGGACTTTCCGATACGCTGCAGCAGAGCCTCATACTTTTGCTTTCTCGGGATGCTGGTGCCGTTTTCAATCTTTGATATGGTTCCGGTAGAACATATCCCGAAGGCCAGCTCCTCCTGTGTCATTCCCAGCTCTTTTCTCGCCTCACGCAGCAAATCCCCAAAATAATAACGTGCCAATCTTGTACTCCCCTTTCTGTGGTAAATTGTAAGATTTTAAGATGTTTCGTGTTTGAAAAAACTTTGAATACATCTATCTTACCACAGAAACAGAAACCGGGCACTCCGCGTTTTGACGATCCGATCGTCAAAATGCAAAGTGCCCGCTCCCTTGATATGTTCTTTCACTTATGCAAATACCGGATGTCCTACAGCTCAGGTTCAATCAGACCGTAGGTGTTTCCTTTTCTTTTGTATACCACATTGACGTTATCATCCTCTGCATTCACAAACACAAAGAAATCATGTCCCAGCAGCTCCATCTGCACACAGGCATCCTCCGGATACATCGGTTTCATATCAAACTTCTTTGTGCGGATAATCTTGATCTCATCCTCTGTATCAATATCCTTTTCAATAAATTCCTGCTGAAAATATCCGGTGTTCTGCTTCTGTGCCGTCAGTTTATTTTTGTATTTCTTTAACTGCCGCTCAATAATTTCCTCCACCAAATCGATGGAAACGTACATATCGTTGCTTACCTGCTCGGAACGAATGATATGTCCCTTCACAGGAATGGTAACCTCAATCTTCTGTCTCTCCTTCTCAACACTCAAGGTCACAAATACGTCTGTGTCCGGAGTAAAATACTTCTCCAGCTTTCCAAGCTTCTCTTCAACTGCT
>JAFUTQ010000042.1 GCA_017484135.1 Lachnospiraceae bacterium | reverse complement strand
TTTCTCGACAACTCAATTTTACCACAAACCAGTGATGAGTTGTTCTATTTTGTAACAAAAAGAATGCCGATTTTATGTGGCTTCTGGCGTTTCGCAAACGCCTAAAAACACACGAATAAAGTGAGGTAAGTCATTGTGGAAAGTAGTAACGCAAACAAAACAAGCGTTGTTGCGCTCATAGTAAGCATTCTTCCGATTTTCACATTAATCCCTGTTCTTCTTCAGATCACGCTATCCGATGGAGTGCGACTCGTTTGGGTCGTATTCAACATGATCTGTGTCCTTCTCGGATTCGTTCTGTCGATTATAGGGATACGGCGCAGCGAGAGAAAAGGACATATGGAAAAGGTGCCTATGTGGATAAGCAGCTTCTGGATGCTTATGGTGGTGGGCATTTTGGCGATTGCCCTTATTTCCAATTTGCCCGCAGCAGGTGCATAAACCATATCACCCGGAATATACAGAATAAAACTACGGCTCCTTTTAACGGACTACTCCGTCAGAAGGAGCCATTTTGCATTTAAAAGAGTTATTTCTTGTATTCCCAATGTCCACCACGTCCGCTTCCTACAAAGGTAAGTCCATCTATCGAATTAATGATCCTCTGTATGGTACGGAGGCTCACAGACAGTTCGGACGCCATCTGCTTTCTGGTGATCCTATTGTTTCCTTTTACCAAATCAATGATTTGTGTCTCATATTCATGAGTGCCACTGCGAGTGCCATGGGTGCCATCTGTGGCACTCATCGATGTCCCCCAACCTTCGCCGCAGTGACGGTAGAAACGCACCGTGAAACCGTAGTTATCGCCGTAATACTCGACCTTGCAGCCCAGCTCATCACAGGCGTCTTGAATGCGCTTCAATCCCGTGGCAAAGCTCTCCATGTCCTTGGAGTAGTAGAGCGTTCTTGTAATAAGCGGATTTCTGCGGATCGGCTTGCGAATTTCCTTGATAAACATCTCCGGCGTCACGCCGTCCGGGAATTTGCCTGGACTGTATATTTCAATGAAACTGCGATAAATCGCCACCTCAACGCTCTGCCCGGATTCCACCAGACGATGCCCGAATGAGTTGATCACAGCCTCTCTGACGGCATCCACGGGGATTTCCGGGATTTCCTTTCGCTCCAGGCTGCCGTCAAACTCCACACGCCAGTCCATTGCGTCAATGACATACTGGACAGCCTTATCCGCAAGATCAAGGATGGGGCCCGTGAAACGCCGGATGTCAGTAAATGTCAGACGCTCATCGGAGGCAAATTTCGCCATCTGAAGCTCGTTGATGCCGCAATCCACGAACAGGGCAGCTCCGGCATTCAAAAGCCATTCACCGTCCGAAAGTTCCAGCTTTGTCATGACATCTGCGGGATCATCATTCTCAAAGCTGATACGACCGACCTTTTTTGCCTTTTCCAGATAAGATTTGAAAATCTCCTGATCAATATCCGATACCTTATACTTTGACCGCTGACTCTCCCAGGAGTAGCTGATATTGTCACGCTTGCGCATCATATCCTCATAGACCGGCTGCTCCAATATAAAATCCAGGTATTCCCTGCTTGATGCCATCTGTCAAATCTTTATAATTCACAAACCATAATATATTCCTCGGTGTTTTCATCGACCGTCTCGAATCCAACATTCTTGTACATCTTCACAGCGTAGTTTGCTTTCTGCACTGCCAAGGACGCTCTTTCATATCCCTGCCATTTCAGCAGTTCGAGCATCTTCACCATAAGCTGTGAACCGATGCCCTGACCTCGATATTCTTTGTAAAGCGAAATAGCAAAGGACGGTGTCTCATCATCCACATGACCATAATCGTCCATGATCCTTGTCCAGACCGCTCCGACCACCTTGCCGCCAAAGTCAGCCACCAGGCAGTTATCGCCTTTGTAGGTACCGAACTCATCCGTATACACACGCAGTTCCGGCTTTTCAATGATATCCCGTGCAGGCGGCTCTACTCCTTTCGGTATGAAGATTGCTTCATACAAGAAGTCCTTCAGCAGATCGGTTTCACCCTTGCGGAGACTGCGGATTACATATTTCTTATGCTTATCGCTCGTCATGTGGGATATATGCTCGTTTCGCACCCTACCCAGCATCTCAAGCACCTGTTTGCCAATTCGCTCCGGCTCGTTGTCATTGCCGCCGCATATTAGTTCAAGCGTATCTGGCGTCCAAATGTACCCATGCGTCTTGTTATAGAGGTACTGCTGGAATTCTTCATATTCTTTTTCTTTCAGTTGCTTCATATCTATTTTTTCCTTATCGGATGCCGGATTACAGTCTTCAACTTTTCGGGAGTGACTTTCCTTGCATCACTGAGATAGATTTCATGATGCAGACGCTTATCCGTAATATCAAGGACATACCCCTGGCTCTCCATATACTCGTGCATGAGTGCGACAGTAACAGGCTCATCATCATAGGAACCGATGTGCATACACTGAACGCATTCTCCCTCGTCATAGGTTAAGAACCGGGCCTTGGAGAAGTCGGTTTTCTTTTTCTTTGTGGCTTCCTCGATCGCCCATTCAAAATCTTCTTTTGTCACGAAATCAGGAAGTCGGATTACCGATATCCACTTGAAGTTTTCCTTATGTGCATAGTCAATGCCGTCCACGCCATCTTGCCACCAGAATCCCTCAAGCGGCGGTACCACATAATCAAAGTATCCGTCAATTTGGTGATTGCCCTTTTTGCTCATCTTGATAGTAAAAGCAATGCCATAAAGAAGTCCGATAGCCTGCTTGTATTCTCCATCTTCGGTATTCGGATCACCCTGTCCGCGAACCGCTATATAATTCATTCTCGGCACGGTAACGATGCCGGGCTTATTCTTTGGCATATAGAACTCTTTGTATTCTTTCTTAAAATCAAAAGCCATTACCTCGCCTCCTGATTACAATTGCTCATGTATTTTGTTTCTTTCAATTACTGTTTCAATGTATTCACCTCTAAATCCCGCTTTCTCTGTCTCATCCATATCCAGATTTTATCAAATCCACACTCCCGTTGCAACATACGATTCCCGTGTTGTGTTTATCCACCGGACAGGTTTTCAGTGACACCGACAAGAAAGTACTCGTCAATTATATGATTTCCAGAAATTTCTGCGGCACATCCACACACCATATCAGTTTACCGCTTCCAGCGTATATCCACTCTCCCGATTACCGGTGAGACGGTATTTGTAAGTCTTTCCGAACTCTGCGGAAAGGGTAATCGAGGTAAGAAAAACATTCTCGCCCGTGTTTCCGTACATCGCCTGCAGTACCGCCTCGTCACCCTTGTAGTCGGAATAGGACAGATACAGATCCACACGGAAATTGTCTAAATCCGTGGAGTCCGGAAACAGCTCAAAGGCATCCCTGGGAAACTCCAGACGGATGGCATCCTCTCCTTCGTCAACACAAGAATACATATAGCCACACTGCTCATCCCCAAGAAAGTAATTCGCCTGAAGATAGGAATAATCCACCTCATCCGGCATAACGTCCCCGCCGATCTCGATTGTAAATTTTTCGTCTTTTTGTCCGCACCCGGATAGCAAACCCATAACCGCTATACAGATCATCAAAAAACTCAGAGTTCCATGTAATTTGAAATGTTTCATCGCAATACCTCCACTTGTCATTCTTAATCATGAATCTCGCAATTATATGCCTCGTGTATGATTGTAAAACCATCCGGCAGAAAAAAGAATAGGACTTTCGTGCAGAACGATTGCACAAAAGTCCTATTGACCCTTGAATCATAAACTGTATTGCCGTCATCTTTAATAGCTGCTGTCCACCAGACCCAGCTCGACGCCTTTTAAGACGGCACCGATGCGTGAGCGCACATTGAGCTTTCTCAGGATAGCAGTGATATGATTCGCAACTGTTTTTTCTGAAATATATAGTGCTGCGGCGATTTCCTTTCGCGTCAGATCCTCTCCCATCAGACGGAGAACTTCCTTTTCGGTTTCCGTTAGCTTTTCTTCAAACGGGCTTTCGGAAGGAAACACGGTGGCAGATTCAAAGCAAACCTTACGAATCGTGGATGCCAGGACTTCAATGGGCTCCTCCTTGGATGCAAACCCATCCGCTTTGCTGTCTTTCGCAAGCTGCCCCATGTGATAGCCGGACATCAAAACAATTTTAACCTCCGGAAATTCTGCTTTTATCTGATCGGTCAGCTTGATCCCGTTATACCTCCCCATGCGAATATCCATCAGCAGAACATCCGGTGCAGAATCCACAAGCAGTGCCTCCATCTCTTTGGGATCGGTAATCACACGGCTTACCTCTATATCCGGCTGCCCGGCAAGCTCCCTGGCAAGCCCCGTCGCTACCATTTTGTGATCATCTATCACAGCGATTTTGATCCTTCTTTCCATCTTCCTAAATCTCCTTCGGAATATAAATTCTATAATGTGTCCCGTTCTTCTCTTCCACATCCAGACTTCCACCGAGCAGGGAAATCTGCTTTCTCACAGTAAAAAGCCCTATATGGGCGTTCGCTTGTCTCGAAGACGCGGACATTCCCTTCCCATCATCCGAAACATAGAGATAGTATCCTGCGGTATCCTCCTCAAGTAAAAGCGACGCATGCCTGCCCCCGGAATGTTTGGCCGCATTGGTCATGAGCTCCCTGGCAGTCCGATAGATCGTAAGCGAAAGCTCCTTTGGCAAAATGCCGTTTTGAAAGCGATAATCAAAGGAAAACGACATCTCCGGGTAATCGGTTCCGAGCTCAGATATACACATTTCCAGACTCGTTTGAAGCCCCAGATCCTCCACAACGGTGGGATATAAATTGTGGCTAACACGTCTTACCCCGTCAATTAACTCTGATAGTGCAGCTTCCATTTCATGATACTGCCCGCTGTCATCTGCGCGTACTTTTCTGTAGAAAGCAATCAGCGACTGCAGCACGTCATCATGCAGATAAACCGATAACTCCTGTTTCTCCTGATCTACTTCCGCGAGAAGACGCATTTCATATGTTCTGTCCGCAATCTCGCCGGGGGATGAGAAAAGTTTCCAGAACCGATACAAAGCAGGTGTGATCAGCAGAATCAAGACGATGAAAAGAATTCCCACAGATACATTTCCATAAAAAAACAAAAAGCAGGAAATCGCACCAATATAAACCGGATAAAAAACAAACTTCCACACAGAAAGTCTTGGATCATCAAGGGAGAATTCCCGCTTCAAAAGGACATACAGAATAGCCGCGCTGATTCCTGCAAATAAAAGCAGCGGTACTGATTCGGAAACTGTATTTGCCGCATCCATTGTCACTTCCACAAACACTTCCCCTTCTCCGGGGACATTCGGAACGACCATGATATCCGGCAAAAGTGACACAATCAAAAACAGCAATGCGCCAACACCGATGCCAAAAAACAGGATTTTCATCTGTGTTTTGGAATATATATTTGCCTTACGATATTCGATCGCCATGAGGAACAGACAGAAATCTGCGGAATAAAAAATACAGCCGCTTTGCATTGCACCCGACAGTCGATATACAAAGCCATACTTCAAAGGGAAGAGCGCGAGTACCATACTCATCAACCCGAAGGCTGCAAGAATGATCAGAACGCCCGCAAGGATTTTGTACAGTTTCTTTCGGGTAAGCAATGTCATGTTTCCGACTATATGGAACAACAGAATACTGCTGCTGTAATTGAATGCTGCCCGAATAAGCGAAAGCCCCGGATTGTTTATCAAATCACACGGTGCAAGCGACACCGACAATCCGAGCAGCAGCACATAAACGGCAAACAGCATTCCCGTTTTGTACTGACGCAACTGTAAAAACGCAAAGCAGGATATTCCGAGAATCACCAGACCGACCAAAATAAAAACCATACTGCCAAGCGGCACCGCCAGAAGCTTTGCATCAGACGGAATCACCGTATGGACTCCTGTGCTTTTGTATCGCGTAAAAGCAATAAAATTTACAACCAAATGACACGCCAGCAGAAACGTAAATGCCAAGACAATCCTGAACTTTTTTTCTTGTTTCATTTCTGAACTCATGACTGTTTCCTTTACAATTTCAGTATCACAGAGCTTTTACATTTGCCTTTGCTGCCGACACCTGCACGGTAAGCTCGATCTGATTACCCTTATTCTATGACATTTTTGCTGTAAGCGCAATCTGATTGTCTGGCATGGAGCACGGAAACGGCAGTCCCTTCATCGCCAAAAAGGCCGGATAAGATGACAGGCATCGCAGCCTGTTGCCTTATCCAGCCCTTCATTTACGCGCATTGTAAGCCATTGCGCCATTTATGGCAGCATTTGGCAAAATCCCAATCAAGCAGGATGTTCCATCCTGTGTGCATGCGAATGAATTGCCCTCCGAGCAAGCTTTCTGATATTAACATATACTGAGGTGATTTGCAATACCGGGTTTTCTTATCTGTTATTCCGTCCCGACTGCGAACAATAACGGCAGCATGACATGGATGATCAGACTTCCATCCATATAATCCGCGGCAAGACTCCCTCCCATCTGCCCCGCCAGTTCTCTGGCAATGGACAGACCGAGACCGGTGGAGCGGCTCCCTGTTTCCACCGTATAGAAACGGTCAAAAAGGCGTTGTACCTCCACTGCCGACAAATTCTTGGCCGTATTCGAAAAGATGACCTCACCGTTTTCCGTTAAGGTCACAGCCAGATCTCCGTCACTGTATTTGACAGCATTCCCGATCAGATTCTCAAACAAACGCAGAAGCTTTTCTCTGGCGGCATAGCACTCCACCTTTCCGACAGGCATCTGAATCTTTGGAGTGATGCCCCGGGCGGTAATCTGGGTATAATACCCCGCAAGGCTCTCCTCCAGCAAATCTCCTATCGACACACGCTCCTTTTTCGACTCCGAAGCTCCGTTTCTGATGACGGAATAGCGGAACAGCTCCTCCGTGAGCTGTTTCATATGCTCCGTCCGCTCCGAGAGAATCTCGATATAGCGCGCCGCGTTTTGTGACACATCTTCTTTCTTTAAGCGTTCCAGATATCCGCTGATGGCGGTGAGCGGAGTTCGAAGGTCATGGGATATATTCGTCACAGCGTTCTTTAACTCCATATCCCCCTGCTCATAGCGCTGCCTCTTTTCTCTGAGTTCACGAAGCCCGTCATTTAGTGTATCCGCCAGCTTTCGCATAGACGGATCCCGGCTTGCGATATCAAGAAGGGTGTTTGTGCCGCCTGTTTTTTCTGCAAATCCCTCTGCCAGCTCATCTGCCGCCCTTTTCATAAAAAAAATTTTCCCTGCAAGAAAGCACACGATAACCAGTAATAGCGCCAGCAGCACCTGCAGCACAAACACGTTCCCCACGATATGTTCCCTCCCGATTTTTTTGACCCGTTATGATTCACTGCTTTGTTATTTTAAGTCCTTGCTCCGGAATACGAGTATGCCCGCCATCGTTGTGACAAACACGATCCCGGCGTCATAAAGCGGAAACCGTCCGGCATGCTCCGGAATCCCTCCAAAAGCCATCTGTACGACCTGAGAGGTGGGACAGATCTCACCAAACACCTCATATACCATTCTTTTTGTCCCGTCAACGTAAAATTCATTTCTTACCGCATCCTCCAATCCCTCATTCCCTTCGATTGCTTCAAACAATGTACCATCCTCCACATATGGTTCATAGACAGCGAGATATTCCGGTTCCCTCAGGGAACTCACGATACTGACGCTCATCATCAGAAATATAACCGCTGCAAGAATCGTCACAATTGCTCCGGCCGTCTTGGAATGTACGATCATGCAGACGCTAAGATCGCATGCAGCATAGCAGATCAAAACCGGCAGGCACAACAAAACCCGAATCGCCAGCTCGACTGCCGGCATTTCAGACCATCCGAACAACGGCACCCCCGGCAGAAGCAGCGCCAGAAAATAAGCCGTTTGCATCATCAGAACTGCCGCCGTACACACGACCAGATTTGCCAGATAGATATGCCCCCTTTTATGCCCGGACACAATTTTGTTCCGCATGGTTCCGTCACTGTATTCGGTTCCGATAAAAACACTGACAAAAACCGCCGCCACCACGACTAAAAGCATAGTCCCTGAGAATAAAAGATCTGAGAGCTCGGCTCTGCTGTATTTTCCCGGATGCAACGTCTGATCCGCTTTAGACACGATCAATTCACACGTTGGAAAAAGGTACATAAAGATCACAGCAATCCAGAAGTTTTTGCTCTTAAAGAGTCTTTGGAAATTTGCAGAAAGAAGTCTACTCACAAGTATCACCTCCCGCTCCGCAAAGGCTGATAAAATAGCTTTCCAGACTCTCATCATGCTCCTTCACAGAGAGAATCTCGCAGCCCTCTGCATCCAGCCTGCGTGCCAGTTCGGAAATCCCGATTGTCCCGTAAATATCTGCCGTATGCTCCGACAGAATCGTATATTCCAGTCCCAGCTCATCCAGAACATGAGACAGTGCGGTCACATTGCTGACCTCCGCCTGCATGCATTTGCGGCATGCGCGATCCAGCTCCTCGGCACTCATTTCCTTTAGTAACCGTCCCCCATCGATAAATCCGTACCAGGTAGCCAGACGGTGCAGCTCATCCAGAATATGGCTGGAAATCAGAACCGTAATCTGCCGCTCGCGGTTGAGCTTTAAAATCAGCTCGCGCATCTCAATGATGCCCTGCGGGTCGAGTCCGTTCGTCGGCTCATCCAGAACCAGAAAATCCGGGTCTCCCACCAGTGCCACCGCGATTCCAAGCCGCTGTTTCATACCGAGGGAAAAATTTTTTGCTTTCTTTTTTCCGGTGTCTGCCAGACGGACCAGCTCCAGCAGCTCCTTCATTCCGCGGTAGGACGGCAATCCGAGCACACGGTACTGCTGCTTTAGATTGTCCTCTGCCGTCATATTGAGATAGACCGAAGGGGTCTCCACCACTGCCCCCATCCGCCTGCGGCTTTTTCCGATCTCCCCGCTGGTGCCGGAAACACCGTACAGGGAAAAATCTCCGGATGTTGGTTTCTGCAAACCACAGACCAGACGGATCAGGGTGGTCTTTCCGGCGCCGTTTCTGCCCACGAACCCGTAAATAGAACCCCGGGGCACATTCATCGTCAGCTGATCCAGCGCATGTAAATTCCGGTAGGTCTTACAGAGCCGGTTTGTTTGTAATGCATATTCCATTGTAATATCCTCCTTTTGCTGATTCTTTCTGAATGAGCATAACAACAAACCGTTAAGAACCGGAAAAGAAAAGCTTCCAGATTTAGTTAAGATATCACGATTCAGACTTCGGATTTCAGCTTGAAGCCGATCCCCCAGACTGCCTCGATATAATTTCTGCCCGATATGTCCCGCAACTTCTTTCGAAGATTACTGACATGAGTCTTTAGCGAGCTCTCCGTGCAATCGGGCGTATCCATACTGATTTCGTCAAGAAGCACCGATTTTGTGAGGACCTGCCCCGGCCGCTCCACAAGCAGCTTCAGGATCGCATATTCCGTCCGGGTAAGACTTACCTCGGTCTCCTGCACGAACGCTTTGTGCTGCTCCCGCCAAATGGTAATGTCCCCTGCCGCCAACATGTCCCCTCGTGCTGTTTTTCTGTCAGCTTCCCGCAAGCGAAGCTCGATCCTCGCAAGCAGTTCCCCCACCGCAAAAGGCTTCGTGACATAATCGCAGGCTCCGCCCAGCAGCATGCCTACCTTGTCCTCCACATCAACCTTTGCGCTTACCACAATGACAGGAACATCCACTGGTGAAGCTTTCGAAGAGCCATTCGCACCCACAGCCTGACCGGACAGCTTCGCAAGGAGCTCCTCCCCGGAAAGTCCGGGAAGCATCAGGTCTAAAAGCACAAGATCCGGTCTCGTCTGCGAAAGCAGCAGCATTGCCTCCGTCCCGGAATAGGCGCGCAGCACCCCATAGCCCTCCTCCTCCAGGGACTCCTGCAATAAGTTTCCAATTTGAATGTCATCATCCACGATCAGGATTGTAGCAGTCTGTACATTCATTGTTGCCTCCATGAACAGCCAATATCAGGTTCGGATACAGATGATTTGAGGATGCCGACATAGTCGGCATGACCTTTTGCCCCTCAAATCATATCAATTTTATTGTAACATTCCGATTAGGCGTTTTCAACAAACAAAAAGCCATGACACAAATCGCCTTTCTTGTGATAAAATCGTAATTGTATGATAAAAAGCGAAAGGAACTACAGCTATGCGAAAATTAGAACAATTGCTGCGGGAAACCGACCACAAGGGATATCCCGCCTACAAGCAGCTCAAAGGACGCTATCGTTTTCCGGCTTTTGAGCTCTCCATCGATCATGTACAGGGAGACCCCTTTGCCGCGCCCTCCTCAGTAAGTCTGCGGCTTACCGGCAGTCAGCATGGGATCCCAAAGGAATATTATGAGACGAAGCACCGCCGCGTCATGCTTCAAGATTTCCTCCTGCGGGGCTTCGGGCGGGAGCTTGCCAAATATGATCACCGCGCAAAGGGCTCCGGAAAAAGCGGTGCGCTTTCTGTGAGCCGCTGTCATCAGGAGGTGTTAGAACGCTCTGCCCTGCAGCTTGATCCCGCCTCGGGTCTTTTGACCGTGCGCTTTTCTGTGGGCTTTCCGGCGGCCGGACGCACCACGCTTTCCATGGAGCTAAAGAAAATCCTCATGGAATACATCCCGGACTGCGCGGCACATTCCCTGCGCTTTGCCGCCCTTTCCAAACCCACACTCCAACAGTGGATCCGGCTTTCCGATGATCAGGAATGCATCCGCAGCCAGCTTTCCGAACAGGGACTGGTGGCTTTTGTTGGAAATGGTGCCTGCCTTCCCCGAAAGAGCGGCATAGACGATGCTCCCATGAAGGAAGGCACTGCCTTTTTCAGCCCAAAGGAGCATGAAATCACGCTCTCCCTGCCCGAGGGCCGCTCCATCACAGGGCTTGGCATCAAACAGGGGATTACCCTCATCGTGGGCGGCGGCTATCACGGAAAATCCACCCTGCTAAAGGCACTGGAGAAGGGTGTTTACAATCATATTCCCGAGGATGGCAGAGAATATGTCATCACCGAAGCAACCGCCATGAAAATCCGCTCTGAGGATGGTCGCAGCGTGAAAAAGCTGGACATCAGCCCCTTCATCCGGAATCTTCCAAACAACCGGGACACCACGTGCTTTTCCACCGAGGATGCCAGCGGCAGTACCTCTCAGGCTGCAAACACCGTGGAGGCGATTCTGTCCGGCAGCAAAACCCTGCTGATCGACGAGGATACCTGTGGAACAAATTTCATGGTGAGGGACGAACTGATGCAGCGGGTCGTGCTGCAGAGTCAGGAACCGATCGTTCCCTTTTTGAGCCGAATGCGGCAGTTGTATGAGTCCAAAGGTGTATCCACAATTCTGGTAGCAGGAAGTTCCGGCGCATATTTTTCAGAATCTGACTGCATTTTTCAGATGAATGAATACATTCCTGCAGATATTACAGAGAAAGCAAGACAGGCTGTCAAAATTGACGGAGCAGAAGCAGTGATTCCTCCCGATAAGCTGACCGACTGGCAGGATCTGCGCGTTCCCTTTGCAAACAAAAAGGTCACGGAGAGCCGAAAAATCAAAACGAAGGGGGCAGGCACCGATGCCGTCATTTTGAATCATGAATCTGTAGAATTGCGTTTCGTGGAACAGGTGGTGGATTCAGAACAGACCAATCTGCTCGGCATCATGCTGCGCTATTTAGAAGAGAACAGCTTTAACGGAAAAAAAGCTCTGGCAGACTGTATCAACGCAGTGTATCGCGCATACTCTGCCCAGAGCTTTCAGGCGGTCACACCAGGCCAGAGCATTCCGGGAAATCTCGCGGATGTGCGTATCCAGGAGCTTTGGGCCATGGTAAACAGATATCGGGGACTGAAGGTGTAATTACATTTGTTTTCTCACAACCGCGTACTCATCCCCGTTTTTGTAATAAGGACACTCCCGGAAATGGTTTTCCATCAGCCGGGAGTAATCGTCTTCATCCATATTGATATCGCAGATGTAATCCTCATAGTCCTCATCAAAAACGAGGTACGCACAGGAATCACAGGACGCTGTACCTGTCATAGGCTTTACTCCACCTCTTTCAATAACGGGGAGATCTGGGAAAGCAAATTGTCTATGTTTTCGAACACACCGCTCTTAGTTGTACCCAGGGCATTCACTTTATCCAGTTTGTCCAACATCTCTTCATATTGATCGTTCATAATTTCAAAATCCGTCTCAAGATGCCTCAAATCCCCCCCTGCGGTTTCCGCGGCATCTGAAATTTCCTTCTGAACGGAATCCGTAGCATTCGCGCTCTCAATGATTTCATCAAAGGTCTCATAGGCTGTCTCCACTCCCTGAAGGCTCTTATCAAGTGCAACAACCGAATTTTCCATGCGCTGACTGAGCTCTGAGCTCTGTGTCTCTACGTTCTCCAGTGACTTATTGACCCGTTCCGTGAGTTCACGGATCTCGTCCGCAAGCTTGCGCACCTCCTCCGCCA
>JAFUTQ010000041.1 GCA_017484135.1 Lachnospiraceae bacterium | reverse complement strand
CTGGCACAGTCATTTGTACTGTGATCTATTTGCTGACCTCTAATTTATGAATTTTTCGAGCTTCAATGCCAAACGGGCACTGTCAATGGGGCAAAATAACATGCCTCAAATATTTGAGGTAAGGTTCACGGATTCAGGTTTAATAGAAACCGGTTATAATATAGCGGTGAGCCACGCACTTGGCAGAGAACTGCCCGGATAGTAACGAATATTTACCCATCAAGCCGACATAATATGTGAGAATGACTTGATTTGTGATGGCTGAGGTGGTACACTATGAGCAAGATTAAAGGAATTCATGGTATTACGGGCAAAAGGGAGGTAGAAGATATGGCGGCATTAGCCAAACCCATTAATAGAATAGCTGTTATTAAAAGACAGGAGTCCCAAGAGTTTGTTCGTGAATTTAATGAGAATAAGGTGTCAAAGGATTTTTTGAATTCTTGTAAGAAAGCGGGTAGGCTGTTTGGGAAAAGAAAGTAAAAAAAGCATAATCATATAGTATGGTTTAATCCTGATGTGATGCTTTTAGAAAGCTCACATCGGGATTTTTTTGCTTACAACTTTTGCATTGACTTAAAACAGAAAATAAGTTACGATGCAAATAAAAGTTGTAAAGGAGGTCGCACGATGGAATTTTTGAACCGTGTGCTCGGCATCCGTGTTGCATATGAAGAAGGTGCGCTAAATTCTATGCCCAATTTTATCCATTCAAGGTATCGGCTTCAGAAAGTGACGCTGGATGGGAAGGCGGCAGTTTTTCTTTATCCCAAGGCAGAGCTGGATGCAGTAAATGCTATCAAAAAGCACATTGACAGGGTGAAAAAAACGGAGAATGTTCCGGTGGTGCTTGTACTGAACCGCCTTTCCTATCGGCAGAAGGAATACCTTCTCCGTGACCATATTCCCTTTATTGTGGAGGAAAAACAGATATACCTTCCATTCATGGCAGTTTATCTTCAGGAACGGGGAGACGGCGAGAGGCAGGAAACGGAGGTTATGCTTCCTTCCGCGCAACTGCTACTTCTCCATTTTATTTATCGCGGTTGTGGAGAGCTTTTGACGAGCGATGCGGCGAGGGAGCTTGAACTTACCCCTACGTCGATTTCCAGAGCCTCCAGGCAGCTTGAAGAAATGGGTCTTGTGCAGGCAAAAAAAAGAGGCGTACAGAAAGTGATTATTTCTAAAAAACTGCCGGAAGAGCTTTTTTCTGATGCAAAGAGCTACTTATTGAATCCTGTGAAAAGGACGATTTATGTATCTAAAGCAGAAATTAAAAACAATTTGCTCATAAGCGGCTATTCTGCGCTTTCCGAGTATTCCATGTTGAATCCGCCGGCAGTAGAGAGCCTTGCCGCCGACAGTGTGGCGAGATGGGACAGCGTATCCTCAAAGAGACTGCAAAACTCGGAAGAGCAATGTGCCGTGGAACTTTGGCGTTACGATCCGAAAATTCTGGCGAAAGGCGCATGCGTCGACAGGCTTTCACTTGCCATGTCACTTCGTGAGACAAAAGATGAAAGAATAGAAGAAGCCGTGGACGAGATGCTTATGCAGGTTTGGAGGGATATCAATGGTAAGAGGGATTGAAAATTTCAGAGAGTGGTTTGAGGGATATGAGGAACAATATGTAATCATTGGCGGGACGGCTTGCGATTTACTGATGACAGACGAGGGGCTTGATTTCCGCGCGACAAAAGACATCGACCTTGTTTTGATTGTAGAAGCAGTGGATGCGGCATTTGGCAGAAGGTTCTGGGAGTATGTCAATGCGGCAGGGTACGAGCATAGGAATAAAAGCACAGGCGAGCCACAATTTTACCGCTTTATGGATCCTTCATCACGAGAATATCCGGCGATGATCCTTTCAAGGCAAAGGCATGGCTCGATCTGTCGGATAGAAAGGCCGCAGGAGAACAGGTGGACGGCAAGAACATACGAAAGCACAAAAACGATGTGTTTCGGCTGACAGAGCTGCTTAGTCAGGATTCGGAAATTTCAATGCATCTGCCGAATACAGTTCGGACCGATATGAGGACATTTGTAGAGCGAATGGAGCAGGAAGCAGTGGATTTGAAACAGCTTGGAATTCAGGATAAGACTAAATATGATATTATGGACGAACTGCGGACTCTGTATAGATAAGATAGCAGCAGCATCGCTGTTTTTTGTTGACAACAAAACGCGAAGCTGTTAGAATGACACTATCTGAACGAGAGAGGTGAGCCAATGAGAAGATAATCTGCTTTTGAACACATGAAGATATTTCGCAGGATCTGTCATGCGCGTGATTGCATGTTTTGCAATCGCGGATGATAGGTGTATTGTCGTATCATGTTGCCAAAAGTGGATGATGTTCTCAGAACCTCTCTTTTTGTGTGCAAAAATATCATCCATCCAATTTTTGAGGGAAAGCAGACCAGAGAAACCTTTGGCAACAAATTTTGAAGTTTTGGAGGGATGTATATGTCACAGATCAGTGTAAATCATCTGACGTTTCATTATGAGGGAAGCTTTGACAACATCTTTGAGGATGTTTCATTTTCCATTGACACCAATTGGAAGCTGGGGTTCATCGGGCGGAACGGAAAGGGAAAGACCACCTTTTTGAATCTGCTGCTGGGAAAGTATCCCTATCAGGGTTCCATAAGCGCCACCGCAGCCTTTGATTATTTCCCATATCAGCTCACACAGGATCAAATGCAATCGCCTGCCGCGGATTTCCTCGGTGAGATCAAGGCGGGGTGTGAGGAGTGGCGTGTGATCTGCGAGCTGACGGAGCTGGGGGAGAGCGCAGAGCTTCTTTACCGGCCGTATGAAACCTTAAGTCCCGGAGAGCGCACCAAAATTTTGCTGGCGGTTCTGTTTTCCGGGGAAAATGATTTCCTGTTGATCGATGAGCCCACGAACCATCTGGATCAGGAGGCGAGAGAAAGCGTAAAAAACTATCTGGCCTCCAAAAAGGGCTTTCTCCTTGTCTCCCATGACAGGGACTTGCTGGACGGCTGTATCGATCATGTGCTGGTGCTGAACAGGCAGACCATTGAGGTGGCGCGGGGGGATTTTTCCGGCTGGTGGGAAAACAAACAGCGGAAGGATCAGTTTGCCATGGCAGAGAACGAAAAGCACCGCAGGGAGATTGATAAGCTAAGGCAGACGGCAATGCGCACTGCGGGGTGGGCAGACAAAAATGAGCGGTCAAAGATCGGCTATGATCCGGTCAAAGAGAATGACCGATCCATATCCACAAGAGCGTATATTGGAGCAAAAACAAAAAAGATGCAGAGCCGGGTGAAACAGTTGGAAAAAAGGATCGACCGGGAGATCGAGGAAAAGGAAGGGCTTCTGGTGGATATGGAAAAGCCCGTTGATCTGAAGCTCATGCCCCTGACACACCACAAGAATATTCTGGTAAATATCCGGGATTACACGCTGACTTATCCGGGAAGCGCGCACCCGGTCTTTACCCATCTGACGTTTACGATCAGTCAGGGCGAGCGGATTGCCCTGCATGGGGAAAACGGATGTGGCAAGTCCACGTTGATTCGAATGATTTTACAAAAAACAGGTTTTGGCGATACGGAGTTGCCCATGCGGGAGGAAGGCATTTGTGAGACAGCGTCGGGGCTTGTGGTTTCCTATGTCTGTCAGGACACATCCGGTCTGAAGGGGACAGTGTCAGAGTTTTGCGAAAAACGCAATTTGAACCAGAGTTTATTCTGTTCCATACTCAGACAGTTGGATTTTGAGCGGGTACAGTTTTTGAAGGATATGGAGGAGTATTCCGAGGGGCAGAAAAAGAAGGTGCTTCTGGCGGCCAGTTTACTTACACCGGCGCACCTTTACATATGGGATGAGCCCCTGAACTATATCGATGTATTTTCCCGCATGCAGATTGAAAAACTGCTGCTGGAATATCAGCCCACCATGCTGTTTGTGGAGCATGATGTGAGGTTTCGGGAAAGGATTGCGACCAAGACGGTGGAACTATGAGGGCGGCTTGTTTTGCTATAAATAGAACCCATTGGGGTTGATTTTATGCATGTGTGGAGGTATAATTTTACTTATGGATACGATTATTTGGGAAGGCTTTGTGAAAGAATGACAATTAAGGAAATAAGAAGTTTGACTGGGCTGTCACAGGCAGATTTTGGTAAATATTATCATATTCCGTTACCGACGATAAAAAAATGGGAAACCGATCCGAACAGCCAAAATCACCGCGAGTGTCCGGTTTATGTAAAGCAGCTGTTGGAAAGAGTAGTGAGAATCGACTTTGAGAAACAATCATAGAAGACACAACTGAAAGCAAAAGGTATTTTAAAGTGCTCTGGTGAATGAAAATGGAGAGGTCAGCGTGGCATAAATGCTTCGAAGAGCTTTTTTAATCCCGAGAGGAGGGAAATGTATGATTTTAGAGAACACAAGGGAAAATCGAGCGATAAAAAATGTTGTTGCAACAATGGCTATTGAAGATATGTACCTAAAGAAATCTTTCGTTGAAGGATTGATAAAGGTATCAAAAGGAGAAAAAACATCCGAAGCTTTACGCCAGGAGGTTTTAAAAAAATATGACAGACGTTAGATACTGTTATCCTGACTCAAATGTACTTATAAATAAGCTTAACATAACAAATCGCCAAGAACTTTTTGAAGCTGAAGTAGAACTTACATCTATACGTTTACAGGAATTGCAACAGGAACCTATTAAGGGCGACTTTGATTTCAACCATCTAAAAGCGATTCATAAATATATTTTTCAGGATCTGTATGAATGGGCCGGTAAGGAAAGAACTGTAGATATAGGTAAGGGAAATCTGTTCTGTACGGTTCCCTGTATTCAGGATTATGCCAGGTCTGTATTTGGTAAATATTTTTCCCAATGTTATGCAGTAAAAGATAGTTTTGATGATTTTGTGCGGACCTTTGCCGATAATTATGGTGACTTAAATGCGCTTCACCCGTTTCGTGAAGGAAATGGCAGAGCTCAACGTGAATTTGCAAGATTAGTATGTGTGGAATGTGGATATAATTTTGACCTGTCTTGTACAACGCATGAGGAAATGCTAAAGGCAAGTAAATTGTCTTTTGATCAAGCGGATAGTTCGGCTTTTATAGAAATCTTTACAAAAGCACTCGCCCTGCAAGAAGAAATAATATCAGGCACAGACCGGTTAAAGATTTTAACATTTGATGACCTGACAATAGAAACACCAGACGGATATGACTACTATGATTACGGCGAATATGCAGAACGCGATCTATATAACGAAATATACAGGGCAAAGATTAACAAAATGACCGCCGAAATGGCCATAAGCGACGCAAAAGATGCATTGAAACAGAAAAACACATTACCTAAATAGCCGAAACCAAAAGTATTATTTGGAGTAAGGAAGGATATGGAGGAATCTTTATGCAAATCAGAAACGTAAAGCGGTGCGGCATGAAAAGGCTGATCGGTGTGATCTGTCTTGTGATCCTGCTAGTGGCGATTTTGACTGCCTGTAGTTTTTCGATACCTGCAGAGGAGGAGGAAGACAGGCAGGTGCCCGGAGAGCAGAGCGGGAAGGCTGTGAGGGAAGGCACAGAGCCAGCCGCCACGCAGGATGAAGCCCATAAGGACGTGGCAGTCTCCGCGACTGCGGGCAGCGCTCTTACGGAGGAGGAAGAAGCAGCGTTCTATCTGTCGGAAATCACGGACGAGATCTTTGCACGCATCCGGGGAAAGTCCTACAAGGACGACTGCACGGTGCCGAGGGAGGAACTCAGATACCTTCATGTCCTGCACAAGGATCTGGATGGGAATGTTCACGAGGGGGAAATGATCGTCAATGTCCATATAGCGGAAGATGTGATGGAGATATTAAAGGAGCTTTATCAGGCGGATTATCCCATCGAAAAGATCCGGCTTGTGGACGAGTACGATGCGGACGATGAAAGATCCATGGAGGACAATAACTCCTCATGCTTTAATTTCCGATTCATCTCCCATACCACCAGAGTATCCAAGCACGGACTGGGGCTTGCGGTCGATATCAACGCACGGTACAATCCCTACACGAAGACTGTGGACGGAGAGCTGATCATAGAGCCCGCTATGGCAGTGGAATATCTTGACAGGGACAAGGATTTCCCCTACAAGATCGACGAGAATGACCTATGCTATAAGCTTTTCACAGCGCATGGCTTTGAATGGGGCGGGAACTGGGAGAACCAAAAGGATTATCAGCACTTCGAGATTCCGACGGATATCATTGATGAGTGGTATCCAGGAAAAATGTGATAGAATGAGCGAAAAGCAGATTATGGGCTTTCTGTTAAAGCGGTTTCTGGCGGAAAAGAAATGAAAAACCGGGGCTGTTCCGGGAAAATATGCCCGACCAAAAGAACGGATATGAAATACCGGTCTTTTGGTCGGGCGATTTGTTCTCAGATTTTTTGATTATACTGCGCGGTTCATGTCGGACAAGTAGCTCATAATTTTTACAACATCGTCGTCACAGGACAGTGTATTCTGGGAGAAATATCTGGTGCCGTTGTGCAGGAAGCCCGGACATCGGATGTTAGAAATGAAACACGCATCAAACAGATGCTCCAGTTCACTCCATAAAAAATACGGCTGTACGAGAAAAGAATATTGTAAGGGTAAAAAATGTGCAAAAAAAATCACTGTCGAAACAGAAATAAAACTTTAACATTTGCATGATATAATCGACGATATATTTTAAGAAATTCAATTTAGGAGTGATTGCGATGATAAAGATTTTGATTGTGGAGGATGATAAGGATCTGAACAGATCGGTCTGTGCTTTTTTGACACAGAACGGTTACGAGGCAACGGGGTGTCTTTCCGCAAACGACGCCTACGATGCGATGTATGAGAACTTGTATGACCTGATTCTCTCCGATGTCATGATGCCTGAGATCGACGGCTTCGAGTTTGCGAAAACGGTGCGGACGTTAAATAATGAGATCCCGATTCTTTTTATGACTGCAAAGGATGATATCGCATCGAAGCAGCAGGGCTATCGCGTCGGAATAGACGATTACATGGTAAAGCCGGTGGATTTTGATGAGCTTCTTTTGCGAGTGGGGGCGTTGCTTCGTCGTTACCGCATCTCCACAAGCCATAGGCTGGAAATCGGCGCTTTTACCATGGATCTGGAAGAACACACCGCTATGCTGGGAGATGAGGAAATCCCTTTGACGATACGGGAATTTAATCTGCTGTATAAGCTGCTTTCTTACCCGAAAAAGACATTCTCCCGTCAGCAGCTTATGGATGAGTTTTGGGACGTGGAAACTACCTCCGGTCCCCGCACTGTAGATGTATATATGACCAAGCTGCGCGCAAAGCTGGCTGACTGCAAAGATTTTGAAATCCAGACCGTTCACGGACTTGGCTACAAGGCGGTGTTAAAATGAAAACAAATATCAAACAAGAGCTTAGAACCATGTGGCTGGCTGCGGTCGCGCTTTTCATCTCTATCGCGTTTACCGTCACGATTGCGTTTCTTTTCTTCTTCCGGTCGATCAGCTTGACGGCAGAACAGGTAAGGGCGGCTGCGCCGATGACCTTTGGCATTATTCTGATCATTACAGCCTTATTTGTGGCAGGCTATGCAGTGATCCGATATATTACGGTAATCCGGCCGCTTGGTAAAATCAATGCCACGCTGGAAAGAGTCTCTGCGGGAGATTTTTCCGAAAGGCTTACGGAAGACGGAACGTATGGCAACTTTGCACCGCTTGTTAAAAATATAAACCGTATGACAGGGGAACTGGAGACCTCTGCGCTGATGAAAACCGACTTTATATCCAACGTATCGCATGAGTTGAAAACGCCGCTTGCCATCATCAACAACTACGGAACGCTTCTGGAATTGGACACGATTACAGATGAAGATCGCAAAGAATATGCAAAATCCGTCACTTCTGCTTCGCGGCGCATGAGCGAGCTGATCAGCAATATCCTGCGGATGAATCGCCTGGAAAATCATCCGCTGGAGGCCAGGAGAGAGGCATTCGATCTCAGTGCACAGCTGGAAGAATGTCTGCTCCAATATGAAAGCGTTTGGGAGGAGAAAAAGATCAGGCTTGATTTGGATATTGCCGATGAAGTGGAAATTGAATCTGACGCAGAGCTTTTAGGGTTGGTGTGGAACAATCTGCTTTCCAACGCCTTCAAGTTCACAGAGACCGAAGGAGTAGTCGGCGTATCGCTGATGGCTGATGAGCAATCTGTCACAGTGCAGGTCAAAGATACCGGCTGCGGGATGGACGCAGAAACCGGAAAACACATTTTTGATAAATTCTATCAGGGCGATACCTCACACGCTGCGCAGGGAAACGGGCTGGGGCTGGCGCTGGTCAGGCGTGTGATTGATCTGGTCGATGGAGAAATTTCGGTCAGCAGCGTACTGGGCGAAGGAACCTCCTTTATCGTCAAAATAAAAAAGTAAGGTAAATGAACTTGAGAAGTTTTATAAAAGGCAGGGAGGAAAAGTGATGGCAGACAAACAGACATTTGATTATACCTATTCCGCAAGAAAAAACGAGGAGATCATAAAAATAAAGAAAAAGTACAATATCGATCAACCGGAACTATCCGATCAGGATCTGATCTTAAAAAAACTGCGTGAGATTGACCGTTCTACCACCCGACCGGGAACGATAGCGGGGCTTACGATCGGCATCATCGGTACACTGATCATGGGTACGGGAATGAGTATGGCAATGGTATGGAATGACAGATTTTTTGCATTGGGCATTGTCATTGGAATACTTGGGATTGCAGTTGTCATAGCCGCATATCCTGTATACAGCGCCATTACGGAAAAGAAAAGAGCAGAGAATGCACCGAAGATTCGGGAGATTACAGATCAACTGCCGGAAGATTAACATTTCGTAAACATATCGTAAACACAACGCAAACATCGGTCTGATAGAATACGGATATCAAAAAATAAAGCCTGCTAATAAAAAGTCAAGGGGAAATTGAAGAAATTTTGAGTGCGGATTTTAGGTACAACAAATAGACCGCCCGTTTGGCCGGTTTGCCGGAAAAGTTATCTACACATCTCAGCCTTGAGTTTCTGACTGAGTT
>JAFUTQ010000040.1 GCA_017484135.1 Lachnospiraceae bacterium | reverse complement strand
TCAAATCCGGCGCCCCGCCTAAAATTTAAGCGTCGCTTAATTGCGACGCTTGCTATAGCAATCAGCCGGCAGGCTTTTAGACCACGGCATGAGCGGATCCAGTATTGATTGACCTATATTTCCGTTTTCATCCACAAGCTTTGGCAACTCTGTCAGCAAGTGCTTGATGTAGTAATAGACATTTAAATTGTTTGCTCGTGCTGTTTCTGTAATGCTATAAATGATGGCACTTGCCTGCGCTCCACGGATGGTGTTGATTGTCACCCAGTTTTTGCGTCCAATGGTAAAATTCCTCAGTGCACGTTCTGATGCGGAATCATCTATAGGAACCTCACCATCTGTCAGAAATACTTTCAGATATTCTTCCTGATTGATACTGTAGTTTAACCCCTTGGACGTCTCGCTTTTCGGAAGGACGGTACCACTTGCAAGAACTTCTTTTATCCATGCAAAATATTCTTCAACCAATGGTCTGATTGAAGATTGTCTCTCTTTTAAACGTTCTTCCGGGGAAAGGGTTTTTAAGCTTTCTTCCAGCTTATAAATCGCTCCAATCCTTACCAATGCCTTGTAGGCAACCGAAGATTCGACTGCTTTCTGATTTCCCTTGCCCATAGCCTTAATGGCATTGGCAAAGTGGCGTCTTGCATGAGCGAGGCAATTCGCATTGACGATCCCCTCCTGCTCACGGGCGAGCTTGTGATACTGCTCCAGACCATCTGTCATGAGTATTCCATTGAATTCCTTGTAATACTCCTTGGGATGATCGCTGTGTCGTGTTTTCTGGTATTCGTACACAACGATTTTAGGAACAGGACTAAGTTCACCCGTCAGATGTACCCACATATAACTTTTGCTTCCGGCAGGTCTGCCGTCATGGATCACTTCCAACGGGGTCTCGTCACACTGGTTTACATGAGCCTCCAGCTGGTGTATTTTCATCAGATCATACACCGGGCGTAAAAATCGCTCTGCACACCAGACCGTCCAGTTTGATATGGTCTGTTTCGACAGATTCAGACCATTCGCCTTAAAGTCTCTGGAAACACGATCCAGCGGATTACTGTTTACATACTTTGCATTGATGATCGCAGCTTCCAGAGATGCAGTGGCAATACTGCCGCGAAACAGAGTGTCCGGATAGTCTCCACGCAGAAATTCATCCTGATGTAATCCATCCGTTCCCACATACACTTTGATGATGTGTTTTTCAGCGATCCATTTAGCAGGTTCAAAACGTAACCGCCAGCAGATCTCATCCGGCATACTTTTATAGTTCCCTTCGCCAAATGTCCCAATCAATTTCGCTTCTGATATATCGTGAGGAATCACTTCCTGTGGAAAATCCTTCAGATCTTCTTCACGCTGTCCTTTCTTCTTAGGCTTGCGTGGTTTCTTTACTGCATCATCAATCACTTCATCAACCGTTGGCTCAGGATGCTGCTCGTCACAGCATGCTTCTGCTTCATTAAAAAATGAAAGTTGTCCTGCAATGGCAGTCAGTGATTCTGTATGTCGTCCGTAACGTTGCTGGTCAGCAAGACGAATCTGTTCTATAAGATTTTCGTAATCATGCTCCAGCTTATCAAGACGATCCTGCAACTGACAGATGACCGCATTCTTGTCATCATGATTCATACGATTCAGTTCATCTTCTGTAAATTTCCGACACATAGAAAACGCCTTTCCTTTTGGGCTTATTATAGCAGATATGTGCGGAATAATCCAATCTGACAGAAAAGTGGATTCGTCATTCTGCCATGCTTTCCGGCACTGCCTGAAAGGCGTAGAAGTGCCGCAAGATATAGGGCTTTTCCAAATCCGGAAATTGTTTCCGTGATGAAAATGGACTGTTTTATATGCTCTGAGCGGGAATCTGCCGTATCGAAAAGCAGGTAAATCATATGCGAAAATACAAGAAAAATTTTTCTCTGTTTTGCACAATCATTAATAAATTTTCCCGGGATTCACGTCCTTGACCTTGGGATCTAGCGGATTCAATCCAAGCATCAGATAACGGAACTGTTCTTCGGTAAGTTCTGCTGCTTCCTGTGTCGTTCGTGGCCATGACAAACGACCATCTTCAAGACGCATGTACAGAAGCAGGAATCCTGTTCCCTGCCAGAGCAGTCCTTTTATTCTATCGGAGCGTTTTCCGCAAAATAAGAAAAGTGTACCTTTTTCAAAAGGATTCTGCTTATATTTATCACCAATGATCATTGCCAATCCATCGATACCTTTACGAAGGTCTACAGTTCCACAGGCGAGCACCACGCGGCGGATGCCGGCAGCATCCTCAAGCATGGGACACCTCCTTGAGTATTCTCGACAACAGACCATCAGAAATCTCATTGGAAATCCCGATTGTTAGCCCGTTATACCGAATAACAGCTACCGGATTTTCATACGGTTCATCCGGTGATGTAATGCAGGGGGATACTGTTTTTTCAGGGATCGTCATCTCTGCAAACGTAATATCGGTACCGGTCTGTTCCCTCGCAACCATAGGCTGCATTTGTTCATAGGTTTCTTTACGAAATTTACGAAGCCAGTAATAATACGATTTTTCGTTCACGCCGTTGTCAGAAAGCCATTGTTTAGCAGAGACTCCTTCCGATCTCTCCTGGCACTGGTGAACGATGTTTAACCAGTTTGCCCGCCTAATATCGTGTATTGATTGATCCATGATAGTTTCCTCCTCTAAAAAACTACTAGTTTTTTCGTGCCTTTTAGAGTTTCTCACAAAAATGTTAATTATCCAAGGCGAGTGGTTTGACGTTTACAAAATAACGGTATTACCTGCATATTATTGATCTCGTAAACTAGTAGATAATACCATTATTTTACGAAACTGAATTTAAGAAATTGAGTTTTATCCATAATTAGAGAAAAGCAAAATCAATCCTTCGTGTATCAATTTTTACTTTTTTCCCATCCAGATATCCACAATCAAATAATTCCTCTGCATCGATCTCAAAATCAATCTCC
>JAFUTQ010000039.1 GCA_017484135.1 Lachnospiraceae bacterium | reverse complement strand
TTATGAGGAAATATCCTCAAAAAAGTATAAATAGCAGAGGTGGAGAGCATGTATATGTGGTACATACCTCTTGCTTTTTATAAAAACTTGACAAACAGGGATAATGCAGAGAATTAGGTCAATTAATCAGCGTTTCCCTAGAATTGCTCCAGAAACAAATTGTCAAGGAAAGATTCATCCGAAACGAGTAAAATGTTTTGAAAATATAGCTTGATTGTGCCGATTGGATCGCATCATCTCACGATGCTCCCACCATTCTACAATGCTCTTCTCTCCCAGGTTTTCCCATGATCCATGGACTCATATTCTCTCTCTTCAAAAACATCGTCTTCCGAAATCTTTGCTGTGGAGCGGATAGTTACGATGTCTTTTTCGGCATCATATGTAACGCTTACCCCATTGGAGTATATATCATCATCCTCTCCCGGATACATGCCTGTCCAGCTTTTTCCTCCATCATCTGTATAATAAACGTACTCTCTGACAGAATGATAATCTGTCAGAACAATTCCCTCTTTCTCGGTAACAAAACACATATCGCAAGGATAATTATGAATTGTATCGGAAAGATCTTCTACGGTCTCCCAGCTTTCTCCGTCATCTTTTGAAATTTCCAGCTGTTTTGACATCATTCCGGCGGCAGGATCAGAACAAGCCAGCCTATATTCCAAGTCTTTCGATAACACTGATGTATAGTATGTATAGTATTCCATTGTCTCAACACCTCCTATTGGTTCTGTCTCTTCATCCGGGTTTTTGGTATCGGAAGCTTCAGATTCTTGCATATCGTCTGTCACATTTTCTACTGCCGCATGTCCGCAGCCGGTTACCAGCAACATCACAATTAATAGCCAAAATATATGCATCTTACGAAATTCCAACATCATGATCCTTACCATCCCCCTATTGAGTTAACGCTATTGGCACTGTCTATATCCACACTGACACCACTTATCGTAGTTGAGCAAGTCTGTTTTATATTCCATGATGTATAGGTACTATATTCTGCCCAACCTGTAGGCATCGCCAGCCAAGAATAACTGGCATATCCAGCGTTTCTGATTTTTCTGCAAGTCATGCCCGATCCGTATACCCCAACATAATAACCAGCCGCAGTAATTACCGATGAAACCGCAGAAAAATACAACATAATATTTGCGTTTATCTGCGCCTCCGTTGCATCAAAATCAACCGCAAAATATATGGCACTCCCACTTGTCTGTCCTCTTGCAGTTGCAAGACTTACTGCATAGGAAGCATCTGCTTGTCCCTGAGCTGAAGAAAAATACGAATAACTATTATTAGTATTTTGAAAAACAACAACCCTCTTATGTCCGGCACTTGCCAGCGTTGCACTCTCCGATGTCGACATAAGCTTTGCACTACCATTCGAGCAATAATATCGCGCCGCAAATCGATATCCCTGAGAGTACAAAGTGCTTGCGATGTTCGCGAGACTACTATACGCATCTACTCCACTAATCATATGGTTTTCTCCTTCCAAAAATAAATTTGAATGTTTTTTCGGGTCAATGCATTTTTCTTGTGAAATAACCCTTAATTTACATGATAGTACGCTTTTGTCCCTGAATAATACGCTTGTAGGGATACATGTCTTCTGTTGGTTGTATGAGCGCAAACAAGTAAATCACTTCTTACGTATGTACCGTACGCAATGCCTGTAATTATAAGCGAATGATAAGCAGAGCCGGAGCTGAGTAATTGAATAATGTCTCCATTTACAACGCTCGACCAACTGCTTGTGCTCATATTCAACTGCGAGTTAGAACTAAGCACATAGTTTCGGAATTGAGATGCGCCTGTCCATGTTGAGGATCTGTTTGTGCTCGTAGTATAATACCAGCAGTTTCCACTATACGCCGTTCCATAATGCATACTTTTTCCACCAGCATACAGACACTGAGAGATAAAGTTTGTGCAGTCTCCTCCATAGTTTGTGAAATCAGCATAACTGCTATTAGGAGTCAATGCATATTGAAGTGCATAGGATGTAGCATTTGATGCCGTATAATTCAGATGGATCTACTGGATCAGGATCATCGGGCTCTACAATGATTTCATCGGCTTTTATTTCTTCCTCAAATTCGCCTAGATACTGTTCCTTTTCTTCAACTGTAATCTGATCTCCTAACTCCTGCAAGCGATAATCGGTTACAATGAATGAAATGCCCTGAATATTTTCTATCTTCCAATCATGATCGTCTAAATCATAAATAAACTCAAATTTATAATGATCCATAGCTCCAGATTCAATGTCAGAAAAAGCATAATTCCAAGTTTTTGTAACCGTTACATCTATAGCGGCTCCCGTTTCATCTCTTTCAAAATCGGCAAATTCGCAATTGATTACCTTACCATACTCAGTTATGTCGTTTTCGGAATAAGCTAATACAATATCCCCTCTTTCAAGTAACAGCATAATAGTATTAAGATAACTGGCCTCATTCTCAATAGCTGCCGCTGAACTCATACTACGTATCTTATCAATTTTCTCAGTCGAGTCCATATCAATCTCTTCAAAAATCTCCATAAACTCCTCCACCTTTTGGGCAATTACCTTCTCATCAGGTTCAGCAACCAATGTGTTTCCTACTCCCTCTGCGCGGACAGACAGTCCGGGTACCATCATCATCGCTACCGTCGCAACAGCAATCATCCTTTTTAAAAATTTCATTTTACAATTCCTCCTTTTTTATTTTTTACATAGCTGCTAATTTTGTTATATTTTATCAAACTCACCTCCTTGTAATTGGTTAAAGCACATAACCGTATAACAAAGTCAATCATTATTGAAATATGATATACTCCTGCTTTCCATCTTCTGATTCCCTTATCAGATGCATATTTTTATATCGTATCATCTCTGCACCAGCCGCAAAATCATAATCTAAAATTACTGCCACAAAAGAACCATCATTTACTTGATACGTCTCATAATCCATCGACAGGGAATTTGGATCATTATATGAAACTGTATCAATGCTGCAAGGGATGAAAACATCGTCAATCTCAGTATAATCATCAACCGATTCCAATTCATTTAAGCTTACATTGTATAAATATCTCTGATTGCTGTTGTAGAATTTTACATATTTTCCATCCACAGATGCTTCTACAAAAGTCGGATCATCTCCCTGTATCATAGTCATATTGATCGGTCTGAAATCGGCATATCCAACGAGCTTTTCCTCGGATAAATCATATACGAAGATCCCGCGGAAGTCGTACATAATAACAATGTTGTCATCCCCGTAAATAACTTTAGGCAAGGCTACTCCAAATGTATATTCCTCCATGCCAAGCTCCTCAGCGCTGACTGACAGCGGGCCCATGAGTCCATCCTGGTTTTTTCCTCTGAATAGCAATGCTCCTAATAATCCAACCATGAGAAATATACTTGCCACCTTCACATAAATCATGCTACGTCCGAATTTTGGAGTTTTCCATTCTTCAGCCTGCTCCACATACTCATCCCTTATATTTGTCATCGTAATTGCAAAATCAAGCGTAGTCATAAAATCCCTCCTTTTTGAGTATTTCCTTTAGCTGCTCCCTCTGTCTTTTGAGTGTCATCTTCACATTGCTCTCAGACAGCCCCATACGGGCCGCAATTTCTCTTACCGAGTCGAAATACCAGTATCTTCTTACAAAAATAACCCGCTTCTTATCGCTTAATTGTTCCAAATATGAGTCGATTGTTTCGATGATCAACCTTTTTTCTATCTCATTTTCAATATTTGTATCAGATGAGACAATGTCCTCTAATTCTTCTAACACTGTACTAAGGCTGTTGGACAACCTCTTATCTCTCATTTCATCACGCACACGATTCAGGGCACCGTTTCTTGTTATTTTTCCGATAAAAGCCCGAAAGCATTTGGGAACAGTAGGAGGAATAGAATTCCATGTCTTTAGATAAGTATCGTTTACACATTCTTCATCATCCAATCGATTCTGCAAAATATGATCTGCAATCTGCATCAGATAGGTCTCATATTTTTTCTTTGTCTCTTGAATTGCGTTCTCTGAACGCTTGTTATATAACTCGATTATCTCATTGTCATTCAAAATATTGATCCTCCTTTCGCTGCCTCTACTAACAAAGACACCGCCTTTGGTAAAATGGTCACATGAAATTCAGATTTTTATGACGTGAGAGTCAAAAGAGCATACCGACATAGTTGACATTGACGCTTTCCAAAGCGATTTTAGTAAAAATATTCTCTCCATTTACGCCTTCTTATCCTTCTTCCCCTCTTTCTTTTCCTTTTCAGATGCAGGAACAGTCTCCTCCCGCTTCGCCTTGTTTGCATCAATCAATTTCTCAATCAGCATTTTCTTGACAAAGACATCAAAGCTGAGCATGCAGATGAACGCAAAATTCTGCAAAAACTCCTTGTCCTCTCCCGCAACCTCATCAAAGGTGTTTCGGCTGTTGTTGTATTTTTTCGTGATATCCTTCATCAGATTATTCACTTCGCCCTTTTCCAGGCTGAACACCTCTTCATAGATATTGGTCAGGTTGAACTCTTCGCCCTGCGCAAAAAAGCGTTCTGTCAGCGGATTCAAAATCTCCTGAATGTCTCCGATGCTGAGAATATTTTTGAAATAATAAATAAAAATCAGCGTCAGCACATGCTCCTTGGAGTATTTCTTCTTTACCGGAGGCGGCAGCAGATTATTTTTGGCGTAATTGTTAATCATGGTTTTTGTCAGAATTTTGTCATCGGGATACCGTCGGCTGGCAGCAAGCTGTGTGTCCATAAAGGTCGTAATCTGATCCATATACAAATCGATATTCGGAATGGTGTCCGGCTTAATATAATCAATCCGTGCCAGACCTTCCAGTATGCTGTTTAATAAATCCTTCTCATCTATCGTCATAATAAATCACCTCAATCCACATTATATAGTATTAAAAACGACATGGCAAGCAGGACATCTTGACCCTCATATTATCACACATTTTTCAAATGCACATATCATGGTATATAAGAAAATTTTTTGGAGGTACTATGAAAAAGAATCTGTTACGCAGGATCATATCCTGTGCGCTTGCCGTTGTCATGATTGTCTCACTGTGCGCCTGTTCGAAGCAATCCGAAAAAGAACTGACAACCGTAAAGTTAAACGAGGTTGCCCATTCTATTTTCTATGCGCCGATGTATGTCGCGATTGAAAACGGATATTTTGAGGAGGAGGGAATTGATCTGGAGCTGACCACAGGCTTTGGTGCGGATAAGGTCATGGCCGCCGTCATATCCGGCGATGCCGATGTGGGATTTATGGGTACGGAATCCAGCATCTATGCCTATGCGGAGGGATCGAGCGACAATTTCTGCAACTTTGCCCAGCTTACCCAGCGCGCCGGAAACTTTCTGGTATCAAGGGAACCGATGGATAATTTTTCCTACTCTGACCTGATCGGAAAAGATGTTTTAGGAGGCAGGGCAGGCGGAACGCCGGAAATGGTATTTGAATACATCCTGAAAAAACAGGGGATTTCGCCCTCTGAAATCAACATCGACCAGAGCATCGATTTTGGTGCGACTGCCGCAGCCTTCTCCGGCGGACAGGGGGATTTCACCGTAGAATTTGAGCCCTCCGCAACGGCCTTGGAGTCATCCGGCGAAGGCTATGTAGTGGCCTCCCTCGGCGTGGATTCCGGCTATGTCCCATACACCGCCTTTTCTGCAAGACAAAGCTATATCGATGCCAATCCGGAGCTCATCCAGCATTTCACCAACGCGCTGCAAAAGGGAATGGACTATGTCAGCACGCATACCCCTGAGGAGATTGCGACGGTAATTGCTCCCCAATTCCCGGACACGGATGTGGACACCATCACGACCATCGTCACACGCTACTATGATCAGCAGACTTGGAAAAGCGATCTCATCTTTACCGAGCAGAGCTTTGATCTGATCGTGGATATTCTGAAGGATGCAGGCGTGCTGGACGTGGATGTGCCCTATGACCAGCTGGTCGACACCACCTTCGCCGAGAATGCGATAAAATAATCCCATGCCAAGCCTTTACACCTTCAGAAAAAATCTTTATAATGTATCTATAAAGACAAACACGCTAATACGAAGTTCCAGCGGGGCAGAATCATCTGCCCTGCTTTCTTTATGCGCAGAGACGCACAAATTTCTAGCTCTCCCCTCTCACTCCCGTGAGATCCTTGATGACCTCCCCGGCAATGATCAGCCCCGCCACCGAGGGCACAAAGGCATTGCTGCCCGGTATGGCACGCCGGTCGGTGCATTTGCGCTCCGTTCCCGGGGGACAGATACAATGCTCTCTGCAGCTGATCGCCATATCTTCTATGGGCGCGATCGGCTTTTCCTTAGAATAAACCACCTTCAGCTGCTTCACATTCCGTTTTTTTAATTCCCTGCGCATCACCTTTGCCAACGGGCAGACCGAGGTTTCATAAAGATCCGCCACCTCAAAGGCTGTAGGATCCAGCTTGTTTCCCGCTCCCATGCTGCTGATGATGGGCGTACCTGCCGCCTGTGCCTGGAGCACCAGCTCAATCTTTGCCGTTACGGTATCCACCGCATCCACCACATAATCATAGGCGGAAAAATCAAATTCATCCTGTGTTTCCGGCAGGAAAAAACAGCGCTTGGCCTCCACCACTGCCCTTGGATTGATGCTTAGCACGCGATCCCGCATTACCTCAACCTTATATTTTCCGATGGTTTCTCTGGTGGCAATAATCTGCCTATTAACATTCGTGAGACAGACCTTATCGTCATCCACCAGCACAAGCTGTCCTACCCCGCTCCGCGCCAGCGCCTCTACGGTATAACCGCCAACCCCGCCAATGCCAAAAACTGCAACCGTTGCCTGTTGCAGTTTTTCCATTGCCTCTTTGCCGAATAATAATTCCGTTCTTGAAAATTGATTTAACATGTAAGATTCCTCTGTCCGCGAACTGATCGTCCGTTTTACTGTGTTACCAGCAGGGAATATCCCATGAGACTCTCCTCAACCTCGCGTGCCACTTCCCGGCCTTCGCGGATTGCCCACACGACCAGTGACTGTCCCCTGCGGGTATCCCCTGCCGCATAGACATTTTCCACATTCGTCTTGTATGAACCGGCGGATGTGGCAACATTGGTTCGCTCATTCAGCTTCACGCCGAACGCCTTTGCCACATAATCCTCTGTCCCAAGAAATCCGGCTGCGATGAGCACCATGTCACAATCGATCCGTTTCTCAGAACCGGCCACCTCTGCCATCTGCATGCGGCCCGTCTTTTCATCCTTCTTACTCTCCAGCTGCACCGTTACCAGACCGCTTAGATTTCCGTTTTTATCCTTCAGAAATTCTTTTACCGTAGTCTGATAGATACGGGGATCATGACCAAACTGTGCGATGGCCTCCTCCTGACCATAGTCCGTCTTGCAGACCTTGGGCCACTCCGGCCAGGGATTGTTCTCCGCTCTTTGATCCGGTGCCTTCGGCATCATCTCAAGCTGTGTCACACTGACCGCACCATGGCGGATGGCAGTACCCACACAATCGTTTCCGGTATCTCCACCGCCGATGATGACTACCTTTTTGCCCTTTGCAGAAATATATTTGCCGTCCTTCAATTCAGAATCCAGTAGACTCTTTGTCGTTGCCTTCAGAAAATCTACCGCAAAATAAATTCCCTTGGCATCCCTGCCCGTTGCCTTGATGTCTCTGGGATTCTTGGCGCCGCAGGCTAAAATCACGCGGTCATACTCCTTTAAAAGCTTTGCCGCCTTGATATCCTTGCCCACATTCGCACCGGTAATAAATTCTACACCTTCCTCTTTCATGATGTCAACCTTGCGGTCAATTACCCATTTCTCCAGCTTCATATTCGGAATGCCATACATCAAAAGTCCGCCGATCCGATCCTCCCGCTCATAGACAGTCACAGAATGACCGCGCTTGTTCAACTGATCCGCCGCAGCCAGTCCCGCCGGGCCGGAACCGATCACAGCGATGCGTTTTCCGGTGCGCACCTTCGGCGGATTTGCTTTCGCATAGCCCTGCTCATACGCATACTCAATGATGCCATGCTCATTGGCCTTGCAGGTAACCGGATCCTCCCAGTTTCCACAGGTACAGGCCGCCTCGCAGAGAGCCGGACAGACTCTGGAGGTAAATTCCGGGAAATTGTTCGTCTTCTTCAGACGGTGGTACGCCTGCTCCAGATTACCGGTGTACAGCAGATCGTTCCACTCCGGCACAAGATTGTGCAGCGGACATCCACTGGTCATCCCCATGATATCCATGCCGGCCTGACAGAACGGCACCCCGCAGTTCATACATCTTGCCGCCTGTATTCTCTGCTTTTCCTGCGTCAGAGGGGTGTGAAACTCGTTATAGTTTTTGATACGCTCCTTTGGTGCAACTGCAGTTGCATTCTCCCTGTCATATTCCAAAAATCCTGTTGCTTTTCCCATTGCGCGTCCCCTCCTTAACCTCTTGTATTTGCATAAAATGCTTCAATCTGTGCCTGCTCGGAGGAAAGACCCTTCTCCTCCATCTGTGCGATTGCAATCAGCATGCGGTTGTAATCATACGGAACGACCCGCTTGAACTTCGGAAGGTATTCGCTGAAATTGTCCAATACCTCCTTGCCCTTCTCGGAATTGGTCAAAGATACGTGCTCCTTGATCATCTCCTTCAGTTCCATGACATCATATTTGTTGGTAAGTTCCTCGGAAAATACCATTTCCTTGTTCAGTCTCGTATACAGATCGTTGTCCTCGTCTAAGACATAGGCGATTCCGCCGCTCATGCCGGCTGCAAAGTTTTTGCCTGTTTTGCCGAGGATTACCACACGTCCGCCAGTCATATACTCGCAGCCATGGTCTCCGACTCCCTCGACCACTGCGGAAGCGCCGGAATTGCGCACGCAAAAGCGTTCTCCCGCCACTCCGTTGATAAACGCCTTTCCGCTGGTTGCACCGTAAAGAGCCACATTTCCGATGATGATATTTTCATCCTTTTTATACTTCACACCTGCCGGCGGATACACCACCAGCTTTCCGCCGGAAAGCCCTTTTCCGAAGTAATCGTTGGAATCCCCGATCAGCTCCAGCGTAAGTCCCTTCGGGATAAACGCGCCAAAACTCTGTCCGCCTGCCCCGTTACACTTCACGATGAAGGTATCCTCCTCCAGCGTATCGTCGTATTTTTTTGTGATCTCTGCGCCAAACATGGTGCCGAAGGAGCGGTCTGTGTTGGTTACCTCCACATCAATGCCTCTCTTTTGCTTTTTCTCCAGGGCGGAGGCAAGCTGTTTTAACAGCACTGTCTGATCCTTTGTCTTTTCCAGTTCAAAATCATACACATGCTTGGGATCAAAGGTTACCTTATCCTTCGGTCCGGCGAACGGATTGTTCAAAATGCGGGAAAGGTTCATCTCCTTCTCGCGCTCTGTCAGATCACTGCGCACAGTCAAAAGATCGCTGCGTCCCACCATCTCATCAATGGTCCTACAGCCCAGCTTTGCCATAAGCTCCCTTAAATCCTCTGCGATGAAGCGCATGAAATTCTCCACATATTCCGGTTTTCCTGCAAAGCGTTTGCGAAGCTCCGGATTCTGCGTCGCGATACCTGCCGGGCAGGTATCCAGATTACACACACGCATCATGACACAGCCCATGGTCACAAGCGGTGTGGTGGCAAAGCCGAACTCCTCCGCGCCGAGCAGTGCCGCAATCGCAACATCCCTTCCACTCATCAGCTTTCCGTCTGTCTCGATCCGTACCTTATTGCGGAGTCCGTTCATGATCAGCGTCTGATGTGTCTCTGCCAGTCCCAGTTCCCAGGGAAGTCCCGCATTGTGAATGGAACTTTTGGGCGCTGCACCGGTACCTCCGTCATAGCCGGAAATCAGAATGACCTGTGCTCCCGCCTTGGCAACGCCGGCTGCTACGGTTCCCACGCCGGCCTCAGATACCAGCTTTACCGAAATTCTGGCATCCCGGTTGGAATTTTTCAGATCATAAATCAACTGCTCCAAATCCTCTATGGAATAAATATCGTGATGAGGCGGCGGCGAAATCAAAGACACGCCCGGAGTGGAAAGTCTGGTCTTTGCAATCCATGGATAGACCTTCTTGCCCGGAAGATGTCCGCCCTCGCCGGGTTTTGCGCCCTGCGCCATCTTGATCTGAATCTCCTCCGCACTTACCAGATAGCGGCTGGTCACGCCGAATCGACCGGAAGCCACCTGCTTGATCGCAGAGCAGCGGTTTACTCCGCTGTGCTTGCTGGCAATACGCTCCGGATCCTCTCCGCCTTCCCCGGTGTTGGACTTTCCATGCAGCCGGTTCATAGCAATCGCCAGCGTTTCATGCGCCTCCTGCGAAATAGAGCCATAGGACATCGCTCCGGTCTTAAATCTGGTAACGATTTTATCTACGCTTTCCACTTCCTCCAGCGGTATGCCCTTTTTCGGGAAGTTGAAATCCATCAGCCCGCGGATGTTTGAGGATTTCTCCTCCTGATTTACCAGCTCGGTATACTGCTTGAACAGCTGATAATCCCCGCGTTTCGTGGATTCCTGCAAAAGATGGATGGTTGCCGGATTGTACAAATGCGAATCCGCCCCGCTCCTCATCTTGTGGCGTCCTCTGCTGTCTAAGGTAAGGTCTGTCTCAAGGCCCAGCGGGTCATAGGCTGCGGAGTGCAGCGCATCCACATCCTTCTCGATATCCTTAAGCGTGATTCCGTCAATCCGGCTTACCGTATTGGTAAAATATTTGTTGATCAGACCGGAATCGATGCCAATCGCCTCAAACATTTTGGAACCCTCATAGGACTGGATGGTGGAAATTCCCATCTTCGACGCGATCTTGACAATGCCGCTGACAATCGCCTCATTGTAGTCGTTGATGGCCGCATAATAATCCTTGTCTAACATGTGCTCATCCACGAGCTGCTTTACCGTATCCTGTGCCAGGTACGGATTGATGGCACTGGCGCCATAGCCCAGCAGGGTAGCAAAGTGATGTACCTCCCTCGGCTCTCCGGATTCCAGAATCAGCGCCAGAGCCGTTCTCTTTTTCGTGCGAACCAGATGCTGCTGCAGTCCCGACACCGCCAGCAGAGACGGAATGGGCACGTGGTTCTCATCCACCCCCCGGTCGGATAGAATCAGGATATTCGCGCCATCCCGGTATGCCCGGTCTGCCTCCACAAATAAGTGATCCAGCGCCTTTTCCAGACTTGTGTTTTTATAGTAGGTAATCGGCAGAACCACGACCTTGTAGCCATCCACCTTCATGTTTTTAATCTTCATCAGATCGGTATTGGTCAGAATCGGACTCTTTGCCTTCAGAACCTCACAGTTTACCGCATCCTCCTGCAGCAGATTGCCGTCCTCTCCAATGTATACCGTAGTAGACGTGACAATCCTCTCACGAATAGAGTCAATGGGCGGGTTCGTCACCTGTGCAAACAGCTGCTTGAAGTAGTTGAACAGCGGCTGATGATCTCCGGCAAACGCGGCAAGCGGGGTATCGATTCCCATAGCGGAGGTTGCCTCCCCTGCATTCAATGCCATCGGAAGAATCGCCTCTTTTAAGGACTCATAGGTATATCCGAAAGCCTTCTGCATCCTCTGGCGTTCCTCCTTGGTGTACTCCGGCACACGCTGATTCGGAATCTTTAGATCCTCCAGATTGATCATATTGCGGTCGAGCCACTCACCGTACGGCTGCTTGTTGGCATAGTGCTCCTTCAATTCATCGTCTGCGATTACCCGTCCCTGTATGGTATCAACCAAAAGCATCTTACCGGGACGGAGTCTCTCCTTTGCCACAATTTTGGTAGGATCAATCTCCAAAACTCCCACCTCAGAGGACAAAATCAGCTGATCGTCATCGGTAATATAATAGCGGGAAGGGCGCAGCCCGTTCCGGTCCAGCACTGCTCCCATCACATCTCCGTCCGAAAACAGGATGGATGCCGGCCCGTCCCAGGGCTCCATCATCGTGGCATAATACTGGTAAAAATCCTTTTTCTTCTGAGACATGGTATGATTGTTCGCCCAAGGCTCCGGAATAAGAATCATGACTGCCAGAGGCAGTTCCATGCCACTCATTACCAAAAACTCCAGCGTATTGTCAAGCATCGCAGAATCGGAGCCCTCGGAATTGATTACCGGAAGCACCTTCTGCAGTTCGCCCTTCAGCGCTCCATGATCCATTGTCTCCTCTCTGGCCAGCATCTTGTCCGCATTTCCCTTGATGGTATTGATCTCGCCGTTATGTACGATAAAGCGGTTCGGATGCGCCCTCTGCCAGCTTGGATTGGTATTGGTCGAGAACCGGGAGTGAACCGTTGCGATGGCAGATTCATAATCCGGATCCTGCAGGTCTCCAAAGAACAGCCGCAGCTCATTTACCAGGAACATTCCCTTGTATACGATCGTTCTGCTGGACAGGGAAACCACATAGGTGTCATCGTTGGACTGCTCAAAAACACGCCGCAGAATATAGAGCTTGCGGTCAAAGTCCAGTCCCTTTTCCACATCCTTCGGGCGCTCTACAAAGCACTGCATGATGTAGGGCATACAGTCCACCGCCTTTTGTCCCAGCTTGGTGGGATCGGTAGGCACCTCGCGCCAGCCCAGAAACTTCATGCCCTCCTTTCGGACAATCACCTCAAACATTTTCTTTGCCTGATTGCGCTTAAATTCATCCTGTGGAAAGAAAAACATTCCCACTCCGTAGTCCCTCTCTCCGCCGATTTCAATGCCCGACTCTTTTGCGGCCTTCGCAAAAAATTTGTGGGAAATCTGCAGCAGGATGCCCACACCGTCTCCGGTCTTCCCGTCTGCATCCTTACCTGCCCTGTGCTTCAGATTCTCCACAATCTTTAAGGCATTTTCCACTGTCTCATGGGATTTGATGCCTTTGATGTTCACAACGGCACCAATTCCGCAGTTGTCATGTTCAAAGCCGGGGTCATACATTCCCTGAGCCACTGCTGTACTCTCATTCCACTGTCTTTCCATTGCATCTTATCCTTTCCTGTTTTTGTCTGATCTTAGTTTACACCATGAAAAAGCAGTTTGTAAATAGCTTTTTTTGCTTATTTGTCTGATTATTTGACAATTTGCTAATTTGTACGATATTGTTTTGAAGTTGTTTTTATTTTATTTGTTTTTACTATATTTAGAAACAATTCACAGGCACTATTTTTGAAAATTTTTTTTCAAAAAAAAGAGCCCGTCACGGGCTCAATACATAATTGTTTTTATTTTTCAAAATATTTTTTCAATTCCAAAGGACTGTCAAGCACCTCCGCCGCACCGCTCTTTTCCAGCTCCTCTCTGGTGCCGAATCCGTAGGTAATCCCGATACAGGACATCCCCACCTCGGCAGCGCCCTCTACATCAAAGTGGGTATCTCCCACCAGTACCGCCTGAGATACATCCGCGATCTCAAGTCGTCGCAGCGCCTCCTGCAGCACCTCTTTCTTGCTGTCGATTCTTCCGTCCATCGTAGCGCCCACAACTTCATCAAAATACTCTGCGATACCAAAATGTTCCAGAATGATTCTGCAGGACTCCTCCGGCTTGGAGGATGCCAGCCCGATCTGATACCCCTGTTCCTTTAAGCTGCGCAGCAGCTCCGGCACTCCCTCATACATCCGACACTCATAGATTCCCGTGGTATGATAGCGTTCCCGGTATTTTTCGGTCGCTGCCTCCGCCGTCTTTTCATCCATTCCGTAGTATTTCTGAAAGGTATAGCGAAGAGGCGGCCCGATAAAAAACTCCAGCTTGTCCGGATCCGGCTCCTCGATCCCAAAATGTCGCAGAGCATACTGCGCACATTTCGTGATGCCCTCCTTTGAATCCGAAATTGTTCCGTCTAAATCAAATAATACCGTCTTCATCTCTGCGTCTTCTCCTTCTCTCTGCATATCTGCCAAAGCTCCTGTATGGTCCGCTGCAGTACGGGATGCCTGTAATATGGTACCAGTTCCGCCATAGGCGCCAAAACAAATTCCCGATTCGCCATATCGGGGTGCGGAATCACAAGCGTATCATCGGCCATTACCAAATCGTCATAAAAAAGAATATCCAGATCCAGGGTTCTCGGTCCCCAGTGGATCTTTCGCTCCCGGTTCGCATGCGCCTCGATCACATGCAGCTGCGCCAGCAGTTCGTGGGGCGTATATAAGGTCTGTAATTCCAATACTCCGTTTAAGAACTCATCCTGCTCCGTCATTCCGTAGGGCTCTGTGGTAATCAGCGAGGAAGACCTTTCCACCCTGCAGTCCTCCAGTTCCTCCAGCTCCCGGATTCCCTGCGCAAGATAGGCAGCCTTGTCCCCCAGATTAGAGCCCAGCCCGATATATGCCGTGTGCCAGCCGCGGGTGATCTCCACCGCCACATCCTCCACCGGCAGACCGATGGGTGCCCACGGCTTGTGCAAAGACAGATTGATTTTTTCTATCTGTGGAAACCTGAGCAGCAATGCACGCGTCACCTGCTCTGCCGCTGTCTCGATCAGCTGATAGGTATTTTTCGTCAGATATTCGGTAATAAAATGGCAGGCTTTTCCGTAATCCACAGAGTCCTCCAGACAGTCGCTTTTTCCTGCCTTTCTGCTGTCTAAGTAAAAGACCGCGTCCACCAGAAATTTCTGTCCCAGCTTTTTTTCTTCCTCAAACACGCCGTGTCTGGCAAACACCTCCAGCTTGTTTATCCGGATTTTATCCATCTTGTCCATATCCAGCCAGTCCTTCCTGCATCACTCTCCACGATTCCCCTGTATTCCTGTTCGCGGCTGCGGCTCAATCGTTACCAAATGTCTTGCCACCGTCACGAATCGCCTCTGCCATCCGGATGATGCGGGCATTTTCCTTCACATCGTGTACCCGGACAAAGCCGCAGTGTTGCGCCACCGCATATACGGTAGTCGCAAGGGTTCCCTCCAACCGCTCCGAAGCCGGAAGGTCTAAGGTCAGCCCGATCACGGATTTTCGCGAGGTTCCGAGCAGAAGCGGATACCCCAGTTCCTGCAGCTCCCCGGCTCTTCGAATTGCCTCCAGATTATTCTCATAGGACTTTCCAAAGCCGACGCCCGGATCCAGCACAATCCCATCCTTTCGGATTCCTGCTTCCTCCGCCAACCGGATGCTCTCCTGCAGATCCTGTTTCATCTCCTGCATCAGATCCTGATATCCCTCCTGCGCCCGGTTGTGCATGAGACAGCAGGCGGCGTTGTGCGCGGCAATCACGGCAGCAAGCCTAGAGTGCCAGCCTTCTTCCCTGTTCCAGCCATATTTTAATCCCCAGATATCATTCAAAAGATCTGCTCCCGCAGTCAGTCCCGCCTCCGCCACGTCGACCTTGTAAGTATCCAGTGATACCGGGATATCGAATCGTTCCCTGATTCCCTCGATCACAGGAACAATCCGCTCAATCTCCTCCTGTTCGCTAATCTGCGTATACCCGGGACGGGTGGATTCTCCTCCCACGTCAATGATGTCTGCCCCCTCCGCGATCATCTCCTCCGTGTGGCGCAGTGCCTCATCGAGCCGATTCCATTTTCCCCCATCGGAAAAGGAATCCGGTGTCACATTCAGGATTCCCATAATATAAGTATGCGCTGCTGTATCAAATGTCCGTTTTCCGATTTTGACCGTTTCCATGTTTCCCATCCTGTTTATTTTACTATTTTACTATAGAAAAAAATCTATCCGCAAGCTTCTGATCATCTGCAAAGACTCCCCTGGTCACATACGTCACCGTTTTGCTCCCGGGCTTTTTGACCCCGCGCATCGTCATGCACATATGCTCCGCCTCGATCATAACCATCGCGCCCTTTGGTTGCAAATGTTCCATCAGTGCGTCCGCAATCTGCGCAGTCAGCTGCTCCTGTATCTGGGGTCTTCTGGCAAACACCTCCACGGTTCGGGCGAGCTTGCTGAGTCCCACCACCTCCCCGTCGGGGATATATGCCACATGCGCTTTTCCGTAAAATGGCATCAGATGATGCTCACAGGTGGAATAAAAGGTGATATCCTTCTCCACAATCATCTCATTGTTCTGCGCATGAAAACGCTTCGACAACGGCTCTGCCGCATCCATCGAAAGTCCGCCGTAAATTTCCTCATACATGCGCGCGATCCGCTGCGGCGTCTCGCGCAGTCCCTCGCGGTTTACATCCTCGCCGATTCCCTCTAATAGCAATCTTACGCCGGCTTCTATCTTTTCTCTATCCATATCACTGTGCCTCGTTTTCAGTGTTCATGCTGTTGCAGATCCCGGAATGCTTCCTTTACCTCTTTCAGATAGGACAGCGAGCCAAAGGCAAGTATCACATCGTCCGGCTCACTCTCCTGCAGTGCCCGACGCACCGCGTCAGCAACCTGCTCCATTGCCTGTACGCCGGAATGATACTTTTTTGCCTCCGCAGCCAGCGCTTCCGCAGGCAGCGCCCGCTCACTGTCCGGCGTTACCGTGTAGACCCGGTCTGCCAAAGGCAGCATGATCCGCAGGATCTTCTCATGCTCCTTATCTGCAAGTACCCCTATTATATATAGAATTCTGCGATTTGTAAAACAATTTTCCAGAGTTTGGCGAAGTGCAAGCGCCGCATCCTCATTGTGCGCTCCGTCCAGAATGACCGTCGGCTCTTCTGAAATCAGCTCAAACCGACCCTCCCAGCGAACCTTTCGAAGACCGGCAGCCACAATCTCCTCACTTATGCGCCTGTATCCACAGTGTCGTGACAACACCTCCAGCGCTTCCAGTGCGCAGGCCGCATTGTGAAGCTGCGCCGCACCGGTCAGCGGAATCCACAGCTTTGCCGTCCCCCTCCACAAAAATGACAGCCCTCTGCAATCATAAGAAACCTCCGTCATCTGCTCCTCCCGCGCAAAAAAAAGCTTAGCATGAAGGCTCTTTGCCCGCTTACCGAGCACCTCTGCCGCCTCCGCCTTCTGACAGGCGCTGACCACCGGACAATGTGCCTTGATAATGCCTGCCTTCTCGGCCGCAATCGCCGCAAGATTGTCTCCCAGAAACGCCATGTGATCCATGCTGATCGTGGTAATCACACTGCAGACCGGGCTTTGGATCAGATTGGTGGCGTCCAGTCTGCCCCCCATCCCTACCTCGAGCAATACCAGCTCACAGTCGGACTGCACAAAATACAAAAAGGCAATGGCGGTCTCCACCTCAAAGGCGGTCGGGTGCGGCAAGCCCCGCTTGGTCAGGTGCTCGCAGACAGCCTGTACCCGCCCTGTCAGTTCCGCAAAATCCTGCTCGCTGATCGGCTCGCCATTGCACTGTATGATCTCCCGATAAGAAAACACAGCCGGGGAGACGAAACGCCCGGTCCGGTATCCCGCTTCCCGGAGTACACGCTCCACCATCGCGCCCACCGAGCCCTTGCCATTGGTTCCGGCAATGTGGACAATCGCAAGCTGCTCCTGTACATCCTGCAACTCATGCATCAGATTTCGGATGCTGTCCAGTCCGGGGACACTTCCATATGCTTTTGTCTGTTCCAGGAAGGCCAAAGCCTGCTCATACGTCACTTATTTTTTTACCCCTTTTGTCGCACGGTTTCCGATGTGCAGCCGATGCAGTGCCACCTCTTTGTCCTTTACCGTGACAGTCCCGGTATCTCCGTCGTGGAGCACATAGATATTCGAAAGAAAATCACCCGGCGACAGTTTCATCCCGATCACGCCAACCGCGCCCTTTTTCTTCTCCGGGATATCCGAAGCCTGAATGCGCAGAAACATATCCTTTTCCGACTGCATGATGAGCGTGTCATGTTCCGCATACTCCGCCACCAGAAGCAGCTCATCCCCGTCTGAGAGCTTCGTCGCCGCAGTGGTGCGTTTTGCCACGTCAAACTCTGCGCCCGCCACCAGCTTAAACATCGCAGTCTTTGTTCCGAAAATCAACTGCTTTGTGCACAGCTCCGCCAGATTCGCAATATAGACAAAGTGCTCCTTTGCGCTGTCATATTTGCTGACATTGTCAATGGGCTGTCCCTTGTCCCGGAATTTTCCGAAGGGCAGATCCTGTACCTTGATCAGGTGCAGCTGTCCGGTATTGGTAAATACACAGATCTTTCCCGTATTCATACACGGAAAAATATAGCGGTTTTCCGCGTCTGCCGCCTCCTTGTTCCGCTCGTAGGTCTGCAAATCAATGGTCTTTGCATAGCCGAAGCGATCCATGAGGAACATTACCTCCATCTCCTCGATCTTCTTTTCCTCATAGACAGCCGCCTCCACATTGTCAATCACCGTCCGTCTCTCTCTGGCGTATGATTTCTTGTATCCGTCCAGCTCCTTCATGATGACCTTTGCCATCGTGGAACGGTTCGTAAGGATATCCTCATATTCTGCAATGTGTTTCAGCGTGGTATCGTGCTCCGCCATCAATGCTTCGATCTCCAGACCGATCAGCTTATACAGACGCATTTCTAAAATTGCAGATGCCTGCCGCTCCGTAAACCGGAGACGTGCTGCCGCCCGCTCGGATTCCTTTGTCTTAAAACGGATACCGGAGGTTTCGCCATGAATCAGACACGCCTTTGCATCTGCAATATTCTTACTTCCCCGGAGAATCTCGATGATCAGATCGATCACGTCACAAGCGCGGATGAGCCCTTCCTGTATCTCCTTTTTGTCCAGCTCCTTTGCCAGCAGGGTTCTGTATTTTCTGGTGGCAAGCTCATACTGGAACTTTACGTGGTGTCGGATGACGGCGCGCATACCCAGAGTCTCCGGTCTTCCGTCCGCCACCGCCAGCATGTTTACCCCGAAGGTATCCTCCAGCTTTGTTTTTTTATAAAGCAGATTGCACAGGTTCTGCGCGTCCGCTCCTTTTCGCAGATCAATGACAATGCGGATTCCCTCTTTCGAGGATTGGTTGGAAATATCGATGATATCATTCGTCTTTTTGCTCTCCACCAGCGCATAGACATCATTCAGAAACTTGCCGATATTGGCCCCGATCATGGTGTAGGGAATCTCCGTGATCACAATGCGTTCCTTCCCGCCCTTGACCTGCTCGATCTCTACCTTGCCGCGGAGCTTGATCTTTCCGGCTCCGGTCTCATAGATGTTCAGCAGCTCATCCTGATTGGTAATAATGCCCCCGGTGGGAAAATCCGGCCCCTTGATATATTTCATCAGCTCTGCTGTCGTGATGTCGGGATTCTTCATATACGCCTTTACGCCGTCGATCACCTCTCCCAGATTGTGAGGCGGAATACTGGTCGCCATACCGACCGCGATTCCCTCCGAGCCGTTGATCAGCAGATTCGGCACCCGAACCGGCAATACCTCCGGCTCCTTCTCCGTCTCGTCAAAGTTCGGCACAAAGTCCACCACATCCTTGTCCAGATCGGCAAGATAGGCCTCCTGTGTGATCTTGTGCAGGCGTGCCTCCGTATAACGCATCGCCGCCGCGCCGTCTCCCTCGATGGAACCGAAATTTCCGTGCCCGTCAATCAGAGACATCCCGTTTTTGAAATCCTGCGCCATCACCACCAGCGCACCGTAAATCGAACTGTCCCCATGCGGATGATATTTACCCATGGTATCTCCCACGATGCGGGCGCATTTCCGGAAGGGCTTGTCGTAGCGGATTCCCAGCTCGTGCATATCGTACAGGGTTCTTCTTTGAACGGGTTTTAAGCCGTCCCGTACATCCGGCAGTGCCCGGGCAATGATCACGCTCATGGCATAGTCAATATAGGACTTCTGCATGACCTCCGAATATTCTGTGCGTATAATCTGTTCCCTTGTCTCCATCATGATCCTCTATCTCCTTTGATCCGCATTATACATCCAGCTCTGCCTCTTTGGCATTCTCATAGATAAACTGTCTGCGGGGCGGCACATCCGTTCCCATCAGCATCTCCGTCACATCCGACGCCATGCGGGCATCCTCGATCTCCACCTTCTTTAACATCCTTGTGGCAGGATCCAGCGTCGTCTCCCACAGCTGCTCCGCGTCCATCTCGCCCAGTCCCTTATACCTTTGCAGGGTAAAGGAGCCCTTGTGCGTCCTGCGGTATTTCTCCAGCGCCGCATCATCGTACAAATACTCCTCCTTGCCCTTCGCAGGCATCGCCTTGTAAAGCGGCGGCATGGCGATATAAACATGCCCCTCAAAAATCAGCTCCGGCATAAACCGATAAAACAGCGTCAAAAGCAGAGTGGAAATGTGCGCCCCGTCCACGTCCGCGTCCGCCATGATAATGATCTTGTCATAGCGCAGCTTGCTGATATCAAAATCGTTTCCATAGCCCTCGGAAAATCCGCAGCCAAAGGCGTAGATCATCGTCTTGATCTCCGCATTCGCCAACACCTTGTCGATGCTGGCCTTCTCCACATTCAAAATCTTTCCGCGAATCGGAAGAATCGCCTGATACATCCGGTTTCTGGCAGTCTTTGCGGAGCCTCCGGCGGAATCTCCCTCCACAATAAAAATCTCGCATTGGGACGGGTCGCGGCTCTCGCAGTTTGCCAGCTTTCCGTTGGAATCAAAGGAAAACTTCTGTTTGGTCAAAAGATTGGTCTTTGCCTTCTCCTCCGTCTTTCGGATTTTGGCCGCCCGTTCCGCACAGCCGATTACAGTTTTTAAGGTCTCCAGATTGCGGTCAAAATAAAGCTGTATCTCATCATTGGTAATCTTTCCGGTAATACGGGACGCGTCCTGATTGTCCAGCTTGGTCTTCGTCTGCCCCTCAAATCTGGGATCGGGGTGCTTGACAGATACCACCGCCGTCATGCCGTTCCTTACATCCGTACCGGTAAAATTGGCATCCTTCTCCTTTAAGATGCCCAATTCTCTGGCATAGGAATTGATCACCTGGGTAAAGGTGGTCTTAAACCCGGTCAGATGGGTGCCTCCCTCCGCATTGTAGATGTTATTGCAAAAGCCCAGCACATTTTCATGGAATTCATTGACATACTGAAATGCCACCTCCACTGCAATGTTCTCAGACTCCCCCTTGAAATAGATGACCTCATGCAGCGTCTCCGAATTTCGGTTCAACTCCTTCACAAAGCCCACGATACCATCCGGCTCATGAAACTCAATGTGCTCGGTATCCTCACCCCGTTTGTCCTCATATATGATTGTGAGCGCCGGGTTCAGATAGGCCGTCTCATGCAGGCGGCTCTTGACCTCATCCTCCTTAAAACGCGTCTTCTCAAAAATTTCCGGGTCCGGGAGGAAATTGATCTTCGTCCCACGCTTTTTCGTCTTGCCAAGCTTCGGCAGCAGACCGTTTTCCAATTCCACGACAGGCACCCCGCGCTCATAGCGGTCGTGATGCACATAGCCCTCCCGGCTGATCTCCACATCCAGATACGAAGACAAGGCGTTTACCACCGAGGAGCCTACCCCATGCAGACCTCCGCTGGTCTTGTATGCCGCATTGTCAAATTTTCCTCCGGCATGCAAGGTAGAAAATACCACTCTGGCTGCGGAAACTCCCTTTTTGTGCATTCCCACCGGGATGCCCCGTCCGTCGTCCTCCACTGTGCAGGAGCCGTCCTTTTCCAATGTCACATAGATCGTGTCACACTCTCCGGCCAGATGCTCGTCCACCGAATTGTCCACGATCTCATAGATCAGATGGTTTAACCCCTTTCTGGATACGCTGCCGATATACATGCCCGGCCTTTTACGGACTGCCTCCAATCCCTCCAGAACCGCGATACTGCCCGCGCCATATTCTTCCTGTTTCGCCATTGTTCTTCCTCTCTTTTTCGTTCCCTCTATTTTGATTGCGAACATTTGTTCTGATCATCATATCATATTATGATTTGAATGTCAAAAGGTCATATCGATATCACATTATAAAACAAAAGATTCACGTCTGCAATAACGAAAGCCGGCAAGTCCGTTTCGGGCTTGCCGGCTCATCAGTTACTATCTGTTATGCGGTCTATCTGACCCATTCTCCGTCTGCATTGACACGATAGCTGCCGATCCGCGTATTCGTTGCCAACGCACCGGAGTCATAGCTGTAATACCACTTTCCGTTTGTGGTATACCAACCGGTCTTCATTGCTCCGCTGGCATCCAGATAATACCAGTTATTGGCATTCCTGAGCCATCCGGTCTGCATTGCACCGCTTGCGGTCAGATAATACCATTTTCCGCTCACGAGCTGCCATCCGGTCAACATTGCACCGCTTCCGCTGGTGTAGTACCAGGTACCGTTTACACTTACCCAGCCGGTCTCCATTGCGCCGCTGTTGTCCATGTAGTACCAGGTGCCGTTTACTTCCTGCCAGCCGGTCTGCATTGCGCCGCTGTTATCTGTGTAGTACCAGGTACCGTTTACTTCTACCCAGCCAGTCTCCATCGTACCTTCCTCGTCCAGATAGTACCAGGTACCGTTTACTTCCTGCCAGCCGGTTGCCTCCTCTCCATTCGAGATGTAGGACCAGGTTCCGTCAGCGTTCTGTACCCAGTGATCTTCTTCCTGAGTCTGGGTCTGCGTCTGTGTTGCAGCAGCCTTATAGGCAATTGCATATTTTGAGAAGCTGTCAGTCTTGAAGGTCACCGTTTTGGATGAAGCGTTGTAGGTTGCCGGAATCACCTCATAGGTTCCGTCATGCTTCTGATGAACAATCTCCACATCACTGCTCGACAAGGTGTCACTCAGCGTCAGGGAAATCGTTGCGTCATTGCTCAGCGAGGACAGCCCGTTTGACCAGTAATCCGTTCTGCTTCCCTTATAGATGACCTGATTCAGATTCAACTCCAAATAAGAATCTACGGTATATCCGCTTGCCGCATTTGCAAACGCTGTATTCTCTGCCGCAGTGGTCGATGTGTCCGCAATCGTCAGAACCGCGGAGCCCATACCGATTTCATTTGCGCCAAGCTGGATGCTTCCGCCTGCAATCTCCTGTGAAGCGGTTGCCTGTACCGCATCTGACACCGGCTCAAAGTGAGCGCCCAGATGGAAATTATTCCTTGCAATCGTAAAGGTATAAACGCCGACTTCCTCTCCGGTTTCAAAGGTGCCGCCATTCGGTCCAAACGATACCAGCTGATAGCCATACTCCGGAATCAGCTCGACGGTAAGCTCCGCGCCGTAAGGCAGGGTCGCGCCGCCCTCCTGACCATTATGAAATTCGCCGAATTCAAGATAGGCTTTGTCTTCCGCTTTCAGTTCCTCTAAGCTATTATAAGTATTGCCGCCATAGGTCAGGCTGACAAAGTTCAGCCTTCCATGATCCAGATAATCATCACCTCCCGCATCCTCATCCAGATACGACCACAGGAAGTTTCCGACCGGTACATACTCCGCGTCCTCTGCGTCACAAACCTTCCACGTCGCCTCAATCTCATAGGAATCTGCATAGGCAATCGGCGGAAGAATCACAGATGTAATCTGGCTGTTTCCGTTGGCATCCAATGCATCCAACAGATCCGCCTGCGTTTGCGGAAGGCAGTCAGAGTAATCCTCGCCATTGATCTTAATACTCGTGTATCTCATATTAAAAAAGCAGGTAAACTCAAAGTCTACTGTCTCAACATCTTCGTCCAGATTGAACTCTACCTCTCCACTGTTGAGCGGGGTTTGGTGCCCTTCTCCGTCGTCCTCGCTCGTCTTGAGCTGAACACCGTTCACAAAAATATCTCCTTCGCCATCGAGTGTCCATGTGGATCTCTTTGTCTCTCCGGTATAGGACGAAGCCGGTCTGGTAGATCCTCCGCCGGGTTCTCCGCCGCCTCCGCCATTATGATTTCCTTTGACATCCACAACCAGATGCAGGGAAGTCGGTAATCCACCATCATTTGTCTTCTTCGCAAGAGAGGTAACGCCGTCTTCTACGGCCAGGGTCGTACTGAATCCGTCATCCGCCACTACCGCAACTTCCATGGTGTCCGGGTCAAAGTTATCACTCAGCTTGAAGGTAACGCTATCCATAGCATTTGCCGGTACAGTAATTGCTCCACCGGTAATTGCCGCGCCGCTTACCGTTACGGTAACCGGTGTCTGATTAACCGTATAGGAAACGACAGATCCATTTACCGTTCCGTCAAAGGCAATCGTGTAGTCGCCGCCGTTATTGTTGCCGCCATTATTGTTTCCGCCTCCGCCGGATGAGCGAAACTCTACACCTTCGAGCGCAAAAGCCACTCCACTGGCAACAACCAAATCCGCGTCTGGCTCAGCATCTGAAGTTCTGATACGCAGACCTGAAGGTCCGGTCAAAGCATTAAGGAGAGCCGACGCACCAATCGGACTGTCCGAACCAACCCGATATTGCAAGGCCGTTGGATCTACCTCATAACCTCCATCCGGAACGATTTTGACAGCAAAGCTATCGTTTACTGTGATATTCGCTGTATCTGCTGATACCGTTGTCCAATTCGTCCCGTCATTGGAATACTCTACATGTCCATGCTCCGGGGTGACTTGAAATTTTACCTCCAGTGTCCGGTTTCCATCCGCCAGAACCGTCGTCGCCGGCAGCAGTGCAAAAATCATGCACATCGACAGCACCAGTGCAAGCAGTCTCCTCCACTCCCTCTGTTTAACATTTCCCATTGTCCATCCTCCTTCATTTTATTTTGTTTCCTTTTTCTTGCTTCGTATGGTACAATGAGAACTACCACACGACATGATCATTATAGAAGAAATCGACAATTTGAGACAGATGATTGCCGAAACAGTCATTGACTTTTCCGGTAATTTGTATGGTAAGAATTGCCACACTCCCTTGAAAATTGTCCATTTTGAAACCCAGGGCAAACGGTTCCTGCCGCCCCCGTCGGCAGGAACTCTTTGACCGTCCACAATAAAAAAAGGAGCCCCCATGACATTTCAAGAACAACTGCAATCCTATATTGATTTGATCCAATGCTCTGCCAAGGATCTGGCAAAGGCTGCCGAGCTGTCCGAGGCAGCCTTAAGCCGCTATCGTTCCGGCGCGCGCACGCCGGAGCGGGACAGCGAACAGCTTGTGGGACTCGCATCCGGCATTGCGTTTCTGGCACGTCAACGCAATCTGGACGGACTCAGCGAACCGGACATCCTGTTCAAGCTGCAGGAGTCCTTATCGGATGACCGCCCCAACGCCGCACCACTCATTGCCAATTTTAACCTGTTAGTCAACCTGCTGGAAATCAATCTGACAGAGCTGTCCCGCTCCATGAATTTTGATGCCTCCTACCTCTCCAGAATCCGCTCCGGACAGAGACAGCCCGCCGATCTGCAGACATTTTCAGACAAGGTATGCCGCTATGTCGTGGCCCATTACTCCGAGCCGGCGCAAAAAGAGGCCGTTGCGCACCTGATTCAAGCGGATACCACCCAATTATCACAAAAGGAAGATTATTTCCACGCATTGAGCCAGTGGCTTTATCAGAATGCCCCGGATTCCTCCTCTGAGCTTCTGGGCTTTCTGAAAAAAATCGATGAATTTGACCTGGACGAATATATCCGGGCCATTCATTTTGATGAGCTGAAGGTTCCGACACTGCCCTTTCAGTTTTCCACCTCCAAGGATTACTATGGACTGGAGCAATTGCGCGAGGGAGAAGTAGATTTTTTGAAATCCACAGTTCTTTCGAACTGTACCGAACCAGTGTATATGTATTGCGACCTTCCGATGGAAGATATGGCAGAGGATCTGGATTTTTCGAAAAAATGGATGTTTGGGCTTGCAATGGTGCTGAAAAAGGGCTTGGACATTCACTTCATTCACAATATCAACCGTCCCTTTGCAGAAATGATGCTGGGGCTTGAAAACTGGATCCCGCTCTATATGACGGGACAAGTGCACCCTTATTACCTGAAGGGCGTACACAATCAGGTGTTCGGCCACTTAAATTATTTTTCCGGCAGCACCGCTATGACAGGCGAAAGTATTACCGGATATCACGAGGATACACGCTACCATCTGACACGTCACAAAAAAGAGCTTGATTTTTACCGCAAAAAAACGACACACCTGATGGGCAAGGCCGCTCCCCTGATGGACATCTATCGCAGCGATTCCCGCTCCCAATATGAGGCTTTCCTAAGCCTTCATGAGACAACTAAAGGCACACGACACAATATTTGGTCATCTATTCCGGTATATACGCTCTCGGAAGCGCTGCTGGAACAGATTCTCTCGCACAATGAGCTCAGCGAACCGGAACGCCTTATGATCAGGGACTACTGTGGGAAGCAGAGAGCGCAATTTCGCATGACTCTGAAGCAGAACGAAGTATACGACGAGCTCCCGGTGTATACCGAGGAGGAATTTCAAACCCGGCCCATGCTGCTGCACTTGCCCGATCTTTTTCTGACCCGTAATATCACTTACCGCTACGAAGAATACCGGCAGCATTTGGAAGAAACCAAACATATGATCGACGAGGTATCCCCCTCTTCTTATCACATCTCCTTTATGGAACAGCCTGCCTTCCGCAACATTCAGATACGCATTCACGAAGGCGAGCATGTGATCATCTCCAAAAGCAACAGCCCTGCGATTCATTTTGTCATAAAAAATCCGCAGCTTCGCCATGCCTTAGAGCACTTCAAAACTGCGGTTTTTGAATCGTTGTAACTATCCGGATCTCTTTTCCGGATTGTCTGTTGCAGGAAGAAGACATCCTCCTTACATATCTGCGTTGATCTGAGCCTGAACATACTCATCAATCGCAGCCACGACTTCCTTGGCATTTTCCACCTGAGCATTCGTCCGCTCAATGGATACCATATAAAAATCATCATAGTCGCTGCTGTGCCGTACATCCTGCGCTTCCTTGATCCTTCTTCCGTATTCCGCAGGGAAAATACCGGTATGGATGTAATCCTTGTTGAATGCTCCAATGCTTTGTGCATGTGTTCTAAATGCCCTATGCTCCAGCGCAAGGCAAGCGGAAACAGCGTGATAGATTGCATAATATGCGCGATTATTTGCCGTTCTGTAATCGCCGAATTTCAAGTTTTTCACAGCAGATGCCAGATCTTCCTTAGCTACATCAATACGGTACTTTGCAAGTTCTTTGGCTCCGCCCCTATCATCCATTTCAACACTCATAGAGCGGTACCCCCTCATTGATCACATTGTTGTAAAACGGGTAAGCTCTTACCCATTTATCAAAAAATTCCGCATTCTGCATCACAGGATTTATCTCAATGAAGTCATTAACCATGCTTATATTGAAGGATATGTCAGAAAGTTCTGACATATGATCTCCAACTTCCTCCCTAGGATAATCTACCAGCACCATGAGATCTATGTCGGAATCACTCCTAAAATCCCCGCGTGCATAGGAGCCAAATAGAATAATTTTTCTGATATGCGGCTTGTATGATTTAACGCTCTGCTCTACGAATTGCTGCAGTATATTATCAATCCGCTTTGGCAAAGACTTCCCTTTTCTGTTTTCTACCTTCATTTCGGTACATCCTCTTCGTTAAAATAGTCAGTACGTGTTATAAAAATCATTTACCCCGTCGGATGCAGCCGGTGATACTCGGCCTCCTGCGCGGCCTTTGCCTCCAGCACTGCTTCATTTAAGGAAAGCATCTTGGCATCCAGCTGTGATACAATCCCGGCGCACTCCTGAAGATCCCGGCTGATATATGCCGGTGCATTTCCCTCAAATTTGTAATAAATCTTGTGCTCCAGACTCGCCCAGAAATCCATGGCAATGGTACGGATCTGAATTTCCACTCTGGTGTCCACCACGCGGTCTGACAAAAAAATCGGAATTGACACCAGCATGTGATAGCTTTTATATCCGCTTTCCTTTGGATTTCTTATGTAATCCTTGACAGAGATAACCGTAATGTCATTCTGTTTTCCCAGCATCTCCGCAATCCGGTAAATATCTGAGGTAAAGGAGCACACAATACGGATTCCCGCGATATCCTTCACATACATTACCATGTTATCAATCGTACTCTCATAACCATTCTTTTTGAGTTTCTTTACAATACTTTCCGGTGACTTAATGCGTTTTTTCACATACTCAATCGGATTGTAGTGATGCACATGCTGAAATTCATCACTTAAGATTTCGATTCTGGTTCCGACTTCTTTCAGTGCTGAATTATAAAGAAATATAATTGTGTCCCAACCGTCTGCATCTTCCGGTAATTCCATTGGTGATTCCACTTTACACACCCCCCAAATAACTGCAACTGTATATCTTATGCATCATAGGTCATATATATGACAAAAAAATTTATCGCGCAATGCGCCCCTGCACCTCAAAAGGTCTATGCCGACGTAGTCGGCATAGACGCTTCACACGAGAAACCATATTGGAAAGCGAGCTTTCCAATATGATTTCTTGTGTAAAGCGTTTACATCGCTTCGCAATGTAAACCTTTTCATCCTGCAAAATCTTCGGAATCCTTCTGATTGCCTCTGATTCTTGAATTATAACATATTATAACACAGTTTTGGTAAAAATGCTGTATAAATTCTAAAAATTTACAAAAAATTAATAAAATGATGTCATCCCGTCTTTTGTGACAAGCAAATTTATACACTTTTTGCACAAATTTTCCATAAAAAAATCACATTTTATGAGACGTTTTATCACAAAACTCTCTGTCTTACCGCTTCATACATGAGCAATGTGGCTGCAATCGCTGCATTCAAGGACTCCACCTGTCCCTCCATGGGAATCCGTATGCGGGTATCGGCCCGTTTCAAGGTCTCCGGGCTGAGTCCGTTTCCTTCATTGCCAATTAAAAATCCGGTTTTCCCCCTGTAATCCGCCTCATGATAAAGCGCCGATCCCGCCAGATCTGCGGCAAACAGCCGGACACCATACCGTTTGAGAATATCCAGCGTTCCCGTGAAATCATCCACACTCACGAATTTCACGCGAAAAATACTGCCCATCGTAGAGCGGATTACCTTCGGGTTAAAAATGTCTGCAGTGTTTTTACTTAAAATCACGCCGTCCACTCCGGCAGCCTCGGCACTGCGGAGCATGGTTCCCAGATTGCCGGGATCCTGGATATCCTCCAGAATCAGCAGACGGCAATCGGGCGTCAAAAGGTCTTCCAGCCGATATTCCGGCTGACGTAAAAGCGCCAGAATTCCCTGCGGCGTCTGCGTGTCCGAAATGCTCTGATATACGGAATCCGAAAGCACCTCGTAGGAAATGCCTTCCGTCAGCTTCCGATGAGATTCCTCCCGTTCAAAGCTCTCCGAGAGATACACCTTCTCCATCCACTCCCTCGGAGCCTCGGCAAACATTTTGATTCCCTCTACAACAAAAAGCCTTTGCTCATTGCGAGCTTTGGCTTTTTTGATCAGTTGTGTTAAATTTTTAACCTGTGAGTTTTTACTTGCGGTTATCATACATACTAACGAGACAGATTCCTGCAGATCTCATACTGGTACTCCGGAATGGTCTTTGTCATGGCAAGCGCCTCATCGATGTCAAAATCTACATAATCCCCATGCTTATATGCCACCAGCCGATTGGATTTGCCCTCACACAAAAGATCCACTGCCAGACAGCCCATGGTAGACGCATAGACACGATCCTTACAGGTCGGACTTCCGCCCCGCTGCATATGTCCCAGAATCGTAGCCCTTGTCTCTACGCCGGTAGCCGCTTCGATTCGTTTTGCCATACTGGCGGAATGGCCGATTCCTTCCGCATTGATGATAATGTGATGCTGCTTGCCCTTTTTCCTTCCCGCAATAATGTTGTCAATCAGCTTCTGCTCATCGTAATCGTATTTCTCCGGAAGAAGAATGTCTTCCGCTCCGTTTGCAATGCCGCACCACAGTGCAATGTAGCCCGCACCGCGTCCCATAACCTCAATAATGCTGCACCGCTCATGAGAGGTGGAGGTGTCGCGAACCTTATCAATCGCCTCCATGGCGGTATTGACTGCCGTATCAAAACCAATCGTGTACTCGGTACAGGTGATATCCAGATCAATCGTTCCCGGAATTCCGATGGTGTTGATGCCAAGCGACGCCAGCTTCTGCGCCCCCTTAAAGGAACCGTCTCCGCCGATTACGATCACACCGTCGATATTGTGCTTTCTGCAGATTTCCGCACCCTTCTGCTGCCCTTCCGGCGTCACAAATTCAAGACAACGTGCGGTCTGTAAAATCGTACCGCCGCGCTGGATGATGTCGGCGACATCCTTGGTCTCCATATCTATAATCTCTTCCTGAAGAAGTCCCGCATAGCCTCTCTTGATGCCCTTTACCTTCTTGCCCTTTGCGATCGCCTCGCGCACCACCGCGCGGATTGCCGCATTCATTCCCGGTGCATCACCGCCGCTTGTCAAAACTCCGATTGTGTTGATTTCTTTTGCCATTATCAGGTTCCCTCCTATATGTAAACGTTTCGTGTTTTTGTCCAATTGTTTCTATTTTAATCCTAATAGCTCCGATTTGCAATGCTTTGAAGTGACTTTTCTACAACTTTTACATTATTTTTCCCCAAAAAATCTTCCAGTTTGTCCAAAAGCTCCCGGTCAATTGCAATATTCCGGCTGTCGGGCAGGCGTTTCATCTGCTTTTGATCCGCCAGATAAACCACCACCTGATCTGCGCCGTCGGACGCTGCAAGCTGCCGGTAAAGCTCCTCCTCCTGTTTTTCAAAGCTCTCTTTGTCCGGGAACTGCAGCCAAAGTTCACGTCTGGCATCGTCAAAGCGGTAAACGCGCTCGCAGATGAGCTTGCCGTCTTTGTCCTCCTCCACACTGGCTCTTCCCTGAACGAAGATTTTCTCCTCCTTCTCCAGATAGCGGGCATATTTCTCATAATCCCTTGGGAAAATAATGATTTCCACCGTTCCCACCAGATCCTCCACCGTGACAAATGCCATGGCCTGATTATTTTTTGTGTACTTAATTACCTTATCCGTCACCATTCCCCCGATCATGACGGACTGGTGATCCCTCACCTTTACCTCTCCGGTTTCTTCATCCAGAAGAAAATCCGCGGTCACCGCGTTGGTATTTTTTTTCAGCTTGTCCACATAGTCCTCCAGCGGATGTCCGCTGATATAGATTCCCAGCACCTCTTTCTCAAAGCCTAACAGAACCTCCTTATCATATTCCGCCAGATTCGGCATCCGTATTTCATAATCCGCCTTGGATTCCTCCGGCGCGATATCAAACAGAGTCATCTGACCTGCCATGGAGCTTTTCTTTTCCTGATTGAGCTGGTCTAAAAGTGTTCCATAGAGCACCATCTTCTGGTGTCGGTTTCCGTCCACACAGTCCAGCGCTCCTGCCTTGATAAAATTCTCTATGGCACGTTTGTTGATATCCCCTCCGGCCATGCGTGTGATGAAATCCTTTAAGGACTGAAATGCCCCTCTCTCGCTTCGCTCTTTGATCAGGGCTTCAATGACCGGTCTGCCCACGCTCTTGATGGCGGAAAGTCCGTAACGGATCCCCTCTCCGGATACCGAAAATCCGCTTTCTCCCTCATTGATGTCCGGCGGCAGTATGGCAATTCCCATCTGCCGACAGGAATAGATATACTCTGCCACCTTGGTGGATTTGTCCAAAACAGAGGTCATGAGCGCCGCCATAAATTCCCGTGGATAATAATATTTCAAATACGCAGTCTGATAAGATACCACCGCATAAGCAGCCGCATGGGACTTATTAAAGGCATATTTCGCGAAGTCAATCATGTTGTCGTAAATCCGGTTTGCCACCTTCTCATCAATTCCTCTGGCGATGCAGCCCGGAACGTGCTCTTCCTCATTGCCGTATACAAAATTCTGGCGCTCCTGCTCCATTACCTTTCCTTTTTTCTTTGACATGGCGCGACGCACCAGATCACTCCGTCCCCATGTGTAGCCTGCCAGCTCGCGCACGATCTGCATGACCTGTTCCTGATAGACAATACATCCGTAGGTCGGCTTTAGAATGGGCTCCAGCTCTGGGCAGTCGTAGGTAATTTCCGAGGTCTGATTCTTTCCTTTGATATAGGAAGGGATAAAATCCATCGGTCCCGGACGGTACAGGGAAATCCCCGCGATAATATCCTCTAAGCTCTGTGGCTGAAGCTCGTTCATAAAGTTTTTCATGCCGGCACTTTCCAGCTGGAACACCCCGTCCGTCCTTCCGCTGCCAAGGGAAGCAAGCACCGCCTTGTCGTTAAAGTCAATGTGATCAATGTCGATGGATGTGCCGGTCTTTTTCTCCGCCATGCGCACCGCATCCCGAATCACGGTCAGAGTGCGCAGTCCCAGAAAGTCCATCTTTAACAGTCCCAGCTCCTCAATCGTCGTCATCGTAAACTGTGTGACGATCGTGCCATCCGATGCTCTGGACAGGGGAACATATTCGTCCATAGGCTCCTGACTGATTACGACACCTGCCGCGTGCATGGAGGTATGTCTCGGCAATCCCTCTAAGCGCTTCGCCAGATCAATTAGCTTATGTACGTCCTCGTCTGTGTCATACATCCGCTTCAGCTCCGGATTCATATTCAATGCTTTTTCTATCGTGATTCCAAGTTCCTTTGGGATATTTTTTGCAATGTTGTCCACAAAATTGTAGGGCAGATCCATCACCCGTCCCACATCACGGATCACCTCGCGAGCGGCAAGTGTTCCGAATGTCACGATCTGGGTCACGCAGTCCTTGCCGTATTTCTCCACCACATAATCGATGACCTCCTGCCTGCGCTCATAGCAGAAATCCACATCGATATCCGGCATGGACACGCGCTCAGGGTTTAAGAACCGCTCGAAAATCAGATTGTACCGGATGGGATCAATATTGGTAATCCCAGTGGTATAGGATACCAGACTTCCGGCGGCGCTGCCCCTTCCCGGGCCCACCATGATGTCATGCTCTCTTGCATAGTGAATAAAGTCCCAGACAATCAGAAAATAATCCACATATCCCATATTCCGGATGACTTCAAGCTCTGTATCCAGCTTTTCTCTCAGCTCATCCGCCCGCTCTCCGTAGCGGTCGATCAGTCCCTCATGGCACAGCTTATTCAGATACGTCCAGGAATCATACCCCTCCGGCACCTCATAATGGGGCAGCTTGGTGTGCCCAAACTCAATTTCCACCTGACAGCGGTCTGCAATCTTCTGGGTATTTTCCACCCCCTGCAGTGCGTAGGGAAACAGCGCCCGCATCTCTTCCTCGGATTTTACATAATACTGACCGCCCACATACCGCATACGGTCCTCATCCGCCAGCTTTTTTCCAGTCTGAAGGCAGAGCAGCACATCATGAGGCTCCGCGTCCTCCGCATAGGTATAATGCACATCATTGGTCACCACCAGTTCGATCCCAGTCTCCTGACTCATGCGCAGAAGCTGCTGGTTGACCGTCTTTTGCTCCGGGATACCGTGATCCTGCAGCTCCAGAAAGAAATTGTTTTTCCCAAAGCATCGTTCATATCTGAGCGCCACCTCCTTTGCCTGCTCATACATTCCTCTGGCAATGTATCGCTGTACCTCTCCTGCCAGACAGGCACTCAGCGCGATGATTCCCTCATGATAGGTCTCGAGCACCTCCATATCCACTCTGGGCTTGTAATAATATCCATCCACAAAGCCTTTGGAAACAATCTTCATCAGATTGCTGTATCCCTGATTGTTTTCTGCCAGCAGGATCAGATGGTAATAGCGATCCTCCCCGTGAACCGTCTCCCGGTCAAAACGGGAATTTGGCGCCACATACACCTCGCAGCCCAAAACCGGATTGATTCCTGCCGCCTTAGCGGCCTTATAAAATTCAATCACACCGAACATCACACCATGATCGGTAATTGCTGCCGAGGTCATGCCCAGTTCCTTCACTCTGGCCACATATTCACTGATCTTATTCGAACCGTCCAGCAGACTGTACTCTGTATGAACATGTAAATGAGCAAATGCCATAATTGTTTCCTCCTGATATTTTTTCGAAGCGGAACGATTTTATAAGACTCGTCCAATATAAGAAGCATAGCGGGAAAAGGCCGCCGGAATGGGATAACGCTCCCTCGTCTCAGCGGCATCCACAAACAGCATATCCTCATAGCCCGTTTCTGTCTCGTCGATACTGATTGCATATCCGATCATATGCCATTCGATATGTGAAAAAATGTGTTTGGCGTTCTGCAGCTTCCGTATGCGAAGCGGCAGCAATCCCATTTCTTTTATGTACGCAATTGCCTCATCCTCGCTCAGATGTCCTTGTGTGTTCGGAAGCTCGTAAAGTCCTGCCAAAAGTCCCTCATCCATCCGTTTGTGCAGCAGGGTTTTCTCCTCCGCTTTGATGACAAAAACCGTGCGAAGCTCGATCCGTCGCGCCTTTGCCTTGCTCTTTACAGGCAATGTTTCAATCAGTCCCCTTCTCTTTGCCTGACAGATTGCCTGCCATGGACACTGCTCGCAGAACGGAGCGCCATTTGGCACGCAGACGGTAGCGCCCAGCTCCATCAGTGCCTGATTAAAGGTTCCTGCCGCCTCTTTTGGCATAATATCCAATAGCCGCTTCTCCATGGCGGTCCGCACAGAGGGTTTCATGATATCGGAAGCATCTGCGGTAACCCTTGAGATGACCCGGAGTACATTTCCGTCCACCGCCGGAACGGGAATCCCAAAGGCGATGGAGGCGATGGCTCCGGCGGTGTAATGTCCGATTCCTTTCAGCTTCAGCAGCTTTTCATAGTCTGCCGGAAGCTCGCCCTGATATTCTGCCATGACCGTCTGTGCCGCGGTCTGAAGATTTCGTACCCGGTTATAATAGCCGAGTCCCTCCCACAGCTTTAACAGTTTCTCCTCCGGACACTCTGCCAGTGCTTTGATGTCGGGCAGTTCCTCCATGAAACGGTGGAAATACGGTTTGACTGCCTCTACTCTGGTCTGCTGAAGCATGATTTCTGATACACATACTCTGTATGGCGTGGGATCCTGACGCCAGGGCAAGTTGCGGGCATGGTTCGGGAACCAGTCCAGCAGAGGAGAAACAATTTTTTGCAGATCGAATGTGTCGGGCATGGGGCACCTCTTTGTGTATATGGCTCGTTTCGAAGACCAAAAGCCACGATTCTCAGCCCTTCCCCCCGCTTCGCTGGCGTGATATAGAATCACACTTTGCTTCTTACATGCAAGCATGACGAAGCAAAGCGCGATTCTATATCGGCTGTGAATCGTGACTTTTGGTCTTCGAACCATGTCTTCTATAATGGAACGGCTCTGTACGAATGATTCTCATCGGTTACAAATTGACCTTCTATTCAAATTATGATACTTTATTTACAAATTATCAACTAATTTTATACATGGAGGAATAACTATGAGCGAAAATATCAATAATAAACAGACAATGGACGACTTTGCCGATGAGCTGGAAGCGTCTTTTCGGCGCATCAATGAAGGGGATGTGCTCAAAGGAACGGTGATTGATGTTTCGGAGGATGAGATTACTCTGGATTTGAAATATTACGCCCCGGGAATCATAAAGGCGGAGGAATGGAGCAACGATCCCAACTTTTCGGTTACAGAAAGCATTCATGTCGGCGACGTGCTGGAGGCAACTGTGATCCGCAGAGATGACGGAGCGGGAAATATTCTGCTGTCCATGAAGGAAGCGAACGAGGTTTTGGCATGGGACAAGCTGCAGGAGTATCTGGAGCAGGATACGATTCTTTCTGTCAAGATTTCTGAGAGCGTAAACGGCGGCGTCATCGCCTATTTGGAGGGCATCCGCGGCTTTATTCCCGCCTCACAGATTACGACTGCATATGTGGAGGACACCGCAAGCTATGTGGGAAAAACCATTGAGGTGCGCGTGATTACCGTTGACGAGGACGCAAACCGTCTGGTGCTCTCCGGCAAATCTGTGGCAGCGGAAAAAGAGACGGAGGAACACAACCACAAGGTTGCCATGCTCGTGCCCGGAAGCGTCGTGGAGGGAACCGTAGAAAGCCTGCAGCCCTATGGTGCATTTGTAAACCTCGGAAACGGTCTTTCCGGTCTGGTTCATATCTCCCAGATCTGCGAACGCCGAATCAAGAAACCATCCGAGGTATTGAAAGAAGGGCAGCGGGTAAAGGCGAAAATTCTAAACACCAACGATGGCAAGATCAGCCTGAGCATGCGTGCCTTAGAGGAGGAGATGGTAGACACCACACCCTCTGAGGAAGCCGCAGATCTGTCTGCATATCGCAGCAGTGAAAATCTTTCTACCAGTCTGGGCTCCCTGCTGTCCGGGCTGAAGCTGTAAGAATCACAGGAAGGAGGTATTTATCATGAGGGTTTCTGTCATATTTACCGGCGGCACCATCGGAAGCAAACTGACTTCCGAGCATGTGATATCCACCGACAACACAGCAGCTTATGAGCTTTTGGCGGCCTATGAGTCACAGCCCGACCATCTGCCTGTGCAGTTTCTCACATCAGAGCCCTATTATATTTTGAGTGAAAATATTCGCGCACAAAACCTCATCACCCTGATTCGGGAAATCACCAATGTTTTGTCAACGGCCGATCCGGACGGCATCATCGTGACCCACGGCACAGATACGCTGCAGTATACCGCTGCCATTTTGGGCTATGTCTTTTCCACTGCCTCTGTGCCGATTATTCTGGTCTCCAGCAATTATGTGCTGCAGGATGCGCGCGCCAACGGACTTTCAAACTTTTCCCATGCCATTTCTTTTTTGTCATACTTGTCGTGCCAATGGGGTCTGCCGGAGCGTCGCAGAACCGGCGTGTTTGTCAGCTATCAGAACACCGGGCAGCCCGCCCTCATACACCGCGCCACCCGCCTGCTGCCCTCCCTGCCCTTTACCGATGAGGTGCACAGCTGCATGAACCAGTGGTTTGCGAAGCTGACAGATTCCCGCTGGGAACTCAACCCCCGGTATCTGAGTACCCCCGATACCTTTTCCGTTTCCCCAAAGCAGGTTTCGCTGACCGACGATTCCGGATGTATTCTGCGTATCCGCCCCTATCCGGGCATGGTGTATCCCGAAATTCCTTCCGGCACAAGAGCAATCCTTCACGAAAGCTTTCACTCCGGAACCATCGGGATCCACGCCGCTCTTACGGATTTTGTCACGGAGGCATCACGCAAAAAAATCCCGATTTATTTATCGGGATTCAATCCATCCGAAAACGCCTATGAGACTTCGGCACAGTACCGCGCACTGGGACTTGCCGTCCTTCCGGTATCCTCTGTTATCGCACAGTACTGCAAGCTATGGCTTGCCACCGGCAACGGGTTAAAATTGGATTCTATGATGCAGGAAACGTGGGGGGAAGACCTGATCACATGATACCGGTAATCAAAGATACACACGCCCCTTACTGAAGCGTCTGCCGCAGCTTTCCTACCATTCCATCCAATTCTTCCGCCTGCTGCGTAATCTTCATCACATCCAGCGAATTATGCTCAATCAGTTCGGCAATGTTGGTAAACTGCCGGTTCTCGGACTGCACTGCCTCCAGAATCTGCTCGTTTACGGATACCGTTGTTGCAATAATCTCATTTTGCCTGTCGTGAACCTCCTGCATGGCAGAAATCGCCGCAAGTGCTGTACGGATTACTCCGATCATTTCGCTGACACTGCCGAAGGTTTGTTCAAACACCTCTTCCTGCTTTTCCAGACTGTCCGCACTTTGAAGGATCGAGTGCTCCATCCGCTCCACATTTAACTGCAGATTGGTAATGACTGCCTGTATCTCTCCGAGAGATTCCTTGGTATTGCTTGCCAGACCTCCTACCGATTCCGCAACCACGGCAAACCCTTTTCCGGCCTCCCCTGCTCTGGCCGCTTCAATCGAAGCATTCAGGGCAAGCAATGCCGTCTGTGACGAGATATTGTTGATGACCTCCAGGGCAATCCCGATCTCATCCACACATTTTAACAGCTCCTGCGACAACTGTTTGGTCTGATCGGAAGCTGTCACAACCTCACTGTTTCTTGTCTGAAGCTCCTTGAGCAGACTCTCGTTCTGTTCGGATGCACGCAGCAGATTACGGGAAATCTGATCGACCTCGGAAATATTCGTGCTAAGCTCCTCGGAGCACTGCTCCAGAGAATCCATATTCTCCCTGCTCCTTTGCGTTGCTTCAAATACGCTGTTGCTCTCATTTAACAGATTTTCGCTGGTTGCGGACAGCTCCTCTGTGGACGCGCTCTCATTCTGGGAAATCTCTGCCAGCTGCTCACTGGTTCTGCCCAGATCCCCGACAATGGTTGTTGCCGCCGTAAGTACCTGCTGCACCCTGTTATAATTCGCATTCATTTCATCCTGCTTTACATGAATCAGGTAATGGGAAATCAGATAATTTACCATGATAATTGCACCGGTGGAAAGAAACAATGCTATAATCTGCAGAATCAATTCCGAAACAAAATCTGCACCGACCACGGGAAGCATAACGGAGGCCCGGATTGCATGGGAGATGCCAAGCGATGTCAAAATGGAAATGGACGCAGCAACTGTCAATTTCAAGTCAAGCAAAAGAGACGCCAATATGATAAAGAAAAACTCATATGCCCATAGCTGCCTGGTAGGGATCATATAAGCCAGAAAATTATACTGAATGGTCATAATGACAAGAACAAAGATTTTCGTATTTCTGAACATGTGCGGAATAAGCCGCTTATCCCCATTCTCATTCCGGTAATACCCATGCCGGATAAACCAGATTCCCACCAAAAGATAAAGCACGCAGGTTCCCACAAAAATCAAAAGCACAGGCCAGGAAACCGTTGGATAAAATCCGATCAGCTTCATAATCGAAAATACCGTGCCCGCACACATACATGCTCCGGTAATGGTCAAAAGCACCACGGCATACACTGTATTCATGTACTCCTCAATCACATTTGTATTCATGAAATAACCCCCTGTTTGATCTGTTGCCGAACACGGTTTCCCTGTCTGCTTCTCTCTGATTGTATCAAAGTTTCCAGCCCTGTACGCTGCAAAAACATCAAACGGTCATTTTTCGTCATTTATCGGTCTTTTCTGAAATCCAGAAGGGGATTTCTTTTCATTTCCTGTCTTGAAACAGCAGGGAAAACTGATAAAATAGATTTGTGACAACGATTACATGCAGTCATGCAAGCTGTTGCAGAATTACTCACGAAAAACGATCCACGGACGAGGTATCCACATCATGAATCTGATCAAAAAATATTGGGAAAATGTTCACATGTATACATTGCTGCTTACCTATGGAAATTGCCTCAGTGCAGGCATTTTTTATACCTGTTGTAAGCTTTGTCACCTTTACCCGGAGGTATCCTGGAACATGATTTTCTTTTTTGACGGAACTCAGTTTCTTTATCTGGCTGTGTCTGTCTATCTGATTATCAAAAATCATCTTGATTCCTCATTTTTTCCCACCCACTTCAGACAAATCAAACTATTTGTTACGATCTCCCTCTTTTTTCAATATAATCTTGTATTCTGGATCTTTCCTTCGGATCACGTGTGGAGCTGTACCTTCCTGTTTCTGATTATTGCTGTCTTTTATCTGGATGTGAAGCTTATGCTTGTGCATGTGATCGGTTATTGGCTGTTTCTTGCAATTGCATTCACCAGCCGTCCCGACAAATTCTGGCAGCCTGCTGATGCCGGATTGGAACCGCTGATTTTTCACATTGTGATCCTTTTTCTGGCTTCCGTCTCCATGATTTTTCTTACTTATTTTGTACAACACTTTTTGATACAGGCTCAGATGGACGAATACGAGAACGCGTTTTTGCTCGAAAAGCAATTGGAAAATTACCAGCGTATGGACATTCTGGACAGAGAACTCCGATCATTCCGCCACGATATCAACAATCACTTTCTCTGCATCCAATATTTGCTTGACGAACAAAATTACGACGAGCTGGAATCCTATTTTCATGATCTGCGTACCTCTTTTTCATTTCAAAAAAAGTTTTATTTCTCCGGAAATATGATTATTGATTCCATTATGAATTGCGAGCTGACCAGTGATGCAGACGATCATCTGCAAATCACAGTTACGGGCTCACTGCCGGAGATCCATACCGTGACCTCCATGGATCTGTGTACGCTGTTTTCCAACATATTGTCCAATGCACGCAAAGCCATACAAAGCGCACACCTCCCGAACGCTGAGCTTTCCATCGGCTTTGAAGGCGGAAACAGCTATTTTGCCATTACCGTTCGCAACTCTGCAAAGCCGCAGCAAACGCTGCAAAAAAAGCTTCCCTTTGGTCCCGCGCAAAACCGGAATCACGGCTATGGCTTGGGCAAGATCCGGGAGGTTTGCGAACGATATGACGGAAGCTTTGAGCAAGAGCAGACGGGAACGCTTGTGACTACCCGCGTTTATCTGCCGATTTAATATGTCGGCACACCCGAACAGAGACTTTGTACTTATATTATATAGGTAATTGCGAAACAAGTTCGCAATTCTGATTCCAATAAGGTGGAAATCCTGTCATACAGGATTTACTGGATGAGAATACAGGCTGTGTTCTGCTTGGATTAGAACCGGAGGAAAAATGGGCGCACTGATACAAGGTATCTATAGGATTCTGTGTTGTGTGGTAAGTCCCTATGCGATCAAAGGCTTCAGACTTCGGATATGTTGGTGCTTATGCAGTTTATCCGCAAGGATTACGCCGATAAGTTGCGTGATC